>JAADHS010000020.1 GCA_013151745.1 Gammaproteobacteria bacterium
TCATAGTAATTGGCTATGGCAACATTACCTAGCGGTAGATACAGGTTATGACTAGATTAGAAGATGTACCCGTAATAAAAATTTCCCCTGTCAGCATTGCAGCAGGAAATTATAACCGTATCCGACTTGCCTTATTGCGCCTCGATAACCCGCTGCGCATCCCCCTTCCAGAGCTGCGCGGAATGGATTTAATCGTTGATGAAGAAGCCTGGGTCTGTGTCGATAGGACGCTCTATGATCTGCCTGTTCTCGCCTGGACTGCTTTTAAAAACCAGGGGCGTTCGGCTTTGCATTTGCCCATAAATTGCCAGCTTAACTACTACCATATACATGCTAATGTTATTGCTGAAACAGTACTCACAACCACTGATCGCGTTCTTCAGGAGCGCTTGAGACCCTACCAACCCTCAGCTAAGCCTACCGAAATTTATACCCACGCTTCGGCCTTGCATCGCTAAACAAAAAACATCTCTCCACGCTTACTCGAAAAAGATCAATTTGACAAGCTCACTCAATGGGTTTAATGTGAAACACTTCTAGATTCCTGCATGTTTGGCATGGAAATTAACCGTCAGGCTATTTACAGGGGTGTGCTATGTCCAATTTATACCGTTTCAAACAGCAAGAACGCCGCCAGGCTATTCGCCGAATTTGCAGTGACAGGCGACATAATCGAGGGTTTGATCCAGAATTTAATGATCGGCGCCAAGTGATGGATCGACGAGCAAAGGCAAGAGCCATCTGTCTTGAGATTAATCGTGATTCTAAAACTATTGACGGTATTAAGTAAGTAAAATTATTCTGGTTTTCTTTGGTGATAGAATAGAGGCGTAGGTTTTTTGAAAATTTTATTAGATGATTTTGATCTTATGTCAAGAAAATAATCAGCGGAAATGGGTTTTTTCGCAGTGTGAATATATATATGAGATAGCACCCAAGGAGCTGGCATAAAGGCAACGCAGGATGCAGTTGCCGACATTCTCTATTTTCGCATCCGCATCCTGGCTCCTATGCTTCAGGTTAATCAGTACGGCGTATGGTTAAAATAGTAATGGTTTCGTTAGGGACATCTGCCATCATCCCTTTGTTACCGGTAGGGGCTTTACCAATTTCCTCAACTATATCCATGCCTTCTATAACCTCAGCAAAAACAGCATAGCCAAAATCTCGATCGCCGTTATCGAGAAAGGCATTATCAGCTAAGTTAATAAAAAATTGTGATGTCGCGCTATCGACCACTTGCGTTCGGGCCATTGCGAGCGTGCCACGAGTATTTTTTAAACCGTTTTGTGCTTCATTTTTGATGGGTTCTCGTGTTTCTTTTTCTGTCATGTCTTTATTCATACCGCCGCCTTGAATCATAAACCCAGGGATGACTCGATGAAAAATGGTATTGTTGTAAAATCCTGTATCAACATATGAGAGAAAGTTTTCAACCGAAATAGGGGCGTCGTCGTGATTAAGCTTGATTGTCATATTACCTGATGATGTTTCTAAAATTACGGTACTCATTGCAACTCCTTAGTGTGATGACCGAAAAAGAATATACCAGATTGCGCTGAAATTTTGTTCATAGGTCAAGTATCAAAAAATACGGTGCGTAGTATACGAACGAAAAGCTTTATTTGCGTCCAACTGCGTTTTCTAGGATAAACAGGCGACTTCCATGTTTGTTGGTGTCTTGGCCGGGCACGCATTATTTCGGTAGCTGGCTTGTCGCGACGAAGTGGATAGTATGCCATGTGGCCGAGGACAGTTTCAGAGGTCTCTAAAGTGGGTGTACCTATTGAAATATATGGTGGGCCTGGAAGGACTCGAACCTTCGACCAATGGATTATGAGTCCACTGCTCTAACCAACTGAGCTACAGGCCCTGTATTTCGATAGGGCGACAAATTATAAACGGTCTGGGGTTTTTTGGCTATGGATGAATGATGGGATTTAGTCCAAGAAGCTGCGTAATGGCTCTGAGCGACTTGGGTGGCGTAGTTTTCTTAGTGCTTTTGCTTCTATTTGTCGGATACGCTCCCGAGTTACGTCGAATTGTTTGCCTACTTCTTCTAAAGTGTGGTCGGTGTTCATATCGATACCAAAACGCATGCGCAATACTTTGGCCTCGCGTGCAGTTAAACCTTCCAGCACTTCAAGTGTGGCTTCTTTTAAGCCTTCAAAGGTGGCTGTATCTGTAGGCGACATGACGTTAGTATCTTCAATAAAATCGCCTAAGTGTGAATCTTCATCATCACCTATGGGGGTTTCCATGGAGATGGGTTCCTTGGCAATTTTGAGTACTTTACGTACTTTATCTTCCGGCATCTCCATGCGTATGGAGAGTTCTTCTGGTGTGGCTTCTCGCCCCATTTCTTGTAACATTTGACGTGAAATACGATTGAGTTTGTTGATAGTTTCAATCATGTGTACTGGAATACGGATGGTTCTCGCTTGGTCTGCGATTGAGCGAGTTATGGCTTGGCGTATCCACCAGGTTGCGTAAGTAGAAAATTTGTAGCCACGGCGGTATTCAAATTTATCTACTGCTTTCATGAGGCCAATATTGCCTTCTTGAATGAGGTCAAGGAATAACAGGCCACGGTTGGTATATTTTTTGGCAATGGAGATGACAAGGCGAAGATTGGCTTCGACCATTTCTTTTTTAGCGCGCCGTGCTTTTGCTTCGCCAATGGATACTTTACGGTTAATGTCTTTAATTTCTGTAATAGTCAGTCTGCTTTGCTCTTGAATGTCAACGAGCTTATGTT
Organism: Gammaproteobacteria bacterium; assembly: GCA_013151745.1. Lineage (GTDB taxonomy): Bacteria > Pseudomonadota > Gammaproteobacteria > JAADHS01 > JAADHS01 > JAADHS01. The sequence continues at coordinate 2,759 of JAADHS010000020.1, forward strand.
GTGCAGTTAATATGTCGTTGGCATGTTCCTGCAAAACGGTAGAGTAACTTTGTTTGCTGGCAATTTGTTTGCTGAGCCAATCCAGGTCTGTTTCATTATCTGGAAAAGAAGTAATGAAATCTTTGCGTGGCATCCGTGCTTTATTGACGCAGATATCCATAATAATTCGTTCATGTGTGCGAACACGTTCTACGAGAGAGCGTAAATTTTTTATAAGCCGCTCAGTCATGACTGGAGACAGTTTGAGTTCCATAAAGACTTCGACGACGTTATGGCGTAACTTTTTCAATTTTTCTGGATTTTGTTTGTCTGCTTTTTTAGCAGCTTCCGTGACGGTGTCAAAGGCCGTTTTTAAGCGTGTAATACAGGCTCTAACCTCTTCAGGATCGGGCCCTGTATTTTGTTCTTCAGCATCACTATCTTCTTTTGTACTTTCATTTTTGTTGCCATCATTCACATTTTTGGTAGCTGTGGGTTTGGCTACTTTTTCAGGGGGTTCCTCAGTATCGGTGAAACCGCGAATGACGTCAGTTAAGCGAGCTTCTTCTGCTTCCACTTTGCTGTATGCCTCTAACAGGCACTCGGCGGTGGGGGGGTATAAGGCCAGTGCGGATAGCATTTGTCTTAAGCCATCTTCGATACGCTTGGCTATTTTAATCTCACCTTCTCGGGTCAAAAGTTCAACCGTACCCATCTCGCGCATATACATACGGACGGGGTCAGTGGTGCGACCAAAGTCGCTATCTACAGAAGCTAATGCGTCCGCGGCTTCTTCTGCTGCGTCTTCGTCTTGGGCTACGGTGTCAGCGAGCAATAAGGCGTCCGCATCGGGTGCTGTTTCATAAACTTTTATTCCCATATCGTTAATCATGTTAATGATGTCTTCGATTTGCTCAGGGTCGATAATGCCGTTAGGGAGGTGGTCGTTGACCTCTCTGTAAGTCAGGTATCCCTGCTCTTTACCTTTTGCAATCAGGTTTTTCAGCTGAGATTTTTGTTCGTCTGTGTTTAATGTACCTTTAGCCACTCTGTTCAGCTCTTCTCTAAAGTAGTTGATCGATAATGTTATTCGCAGAAATAACCGCCAAGTATACCTGAAAAACAATGTTTCTGCCAAATTATCCTTCGTATGGCTTGTTAGTTTTGGCCAGTGTTTTCATAAACTCTTTTCGTTCTTCATAGTTTAATCCAGATAGCTCAGTTAGAAAATCAGGCTTTGGATTGTTAAATAAGGCCTGATTTTTCTCTTGTTGCTGTTCGGTTTGCAGTAGTTTGAGCAAGCCCTGAAATTCTATTTTTATACCGGTTTCGGGCGTGAGAATGTCTCTGCAGGCCAATTGGGATAAATATTGTTGCTCCTTTTTGTCTGACCACAGTTCCAAAATGCCACCAGTGTGTAAATGGGGGCGAGCATGCAGGATTTCAAGAAGTTTGAGCAAAACTTTTGCGCCAGTGTTTTTGTGCTCCGCGAGCCAAGAAATATCTAGGCTATGTTGGGCCAGTTGAGGGTTTTGAATTAAAAACATAATTGCTTTTCGCATTGGTGTGAGTTGAGTTTTTTGTTCTTTTTGATTTGAGTACGATTTTTGTTGGCGGTGAGCTGCGGGCTCTTCATTGCGGGTATTTTTGCTTAAGGTGTTTGGGTTCACCTGGGTGCGTGCGGTGAGCTCCTGGATGAGGAGAGATTTAAAAATGCCGTCCGGGATTTCTTTGATCATGGCTTGTGCCAATTCCGCCAGGCGGGCGCGACCATCTAAAGTTGATAAATCAATATTTTTTGATAAATGTTCGAATAAGTATGTTGATAATGAGTCTGCTGTGCTGATGCGGTGTTCGAAGGCTGCTTTGCCCTCTTTACGCACTAGGGTGTCGGGATCTTCGCCATCAGGTAGGAATAGGAAGCGGGCTTGACGGCCTGATTTCATTGTGGGTAACGTTTGGCGCAAGGCTCGCCAAGCCGCATCTATTCCTGCGCGATCTCCATCAAAACAGAAAACCACTTCGGGAGTATGGCGGTAGAGTAGTTCCATATGTTGTGCGGTGGCTGAGGTGCCTAGCGTGGCCACGGCGTATTGAATGTCGTATTGCGCGAGCGCAACGACATCCATGTATCCTTCAACCACGAGCAGTCTGTCGGGGTGATTGTCAGCTTTGCGTGCTTCAAAGAGGCCGTATAGCTCTTTTCCTTTGTGAAATATTGGAGTTTCTGGAGAGTTAAGGTATTTAGGGGTATCGTTGCCTAGTACGCGCCCGCCAAAGCCGATAACGCGTCCACGTGTGTCTCTTATAGGGAACATGATGCGGTTTCGGAAACGGTCATAGCAGTGGTTTTTTTCTTCTTTTTTAATGGATAGGCCGGCCTCGATAAGTAAGTTCGCGTTGGTATTGCCGACGTGTTGAAGCAGATTGTTCCAGCCTTCTGGGGCATAACCGATATTGAATTTTTTTGCGATGGCACCGCTGAGCCCACGATTTTTAAGGTAGCTGACGGCCATACTGGCTTCAGAATGTTTACGTAATTGTTGTTGATAAAATTCATTGACCTGTTCCAGTAGATTGTAGAGCGGTGTTAAATTTGCACTTTTGGGGTTGTTTTCGGCGTTGGTTTCGTTGGGTACGGTTAAATTGGCTCGTGAAGCCAGTTCATGAATAGCCTCAGGGAAGGTCATGCGTTCATACTCCATGAGAAAGCCGACCGCAGTGCCGTGTATACCGCAGCCAAAGCAGTGATAAAACTGTTTGCTGTCACTGACTGTGAATGAAGGTGTTTTTTCATCATGGAATGGGCAGCAGGCTGAATGATTGCTGCCGCTGCGACGTAAGGGTACAAAATCATTAATGAGATCAACGATATTGATGCGCGACATCAGATCGTCGATGAATTGCTGAGGGATACGTTTATTCATGTTCATAATGTGTATAGTATCAGGCTGCTTTCTCAATCATTCTGGATTAACCCTAGAAAAGTCAGTTTAATCATAGCAAGAGCGTTTCAGGTGTTGTGCCTTAGGTGTGTTCGGTAGGTTGGGTTGACGTGTTAAGCACAGAGGTTTTTCGTGCGCGCTTCGCTTGTGTTGGGGGGGTAATGTATAAAGCTAAGGGTTAAGTTGCTGTTTGACAATTTTGCTGGCTTCGCCCATATCGCAACGACCTTGTATTTTTGGTTTTAGCCTTCCCATTACTTGACCCATATCTTTGACTGAAGTTGCTCCTGTTGCTGTAATGGTCTCTGTGATAATGGTCTGTAATTCTGTGGTGCTCAGTGCAGCAGGGAGATATTCCTGGATAATGGTCAGCTCGTATTTTTCTTGGTTTGCCAGATCCTGACGGTCAGCCGCTTCGAATTGGATGATAGAGTCCCGTCGTTGTTTGACCATTTTATCTAGGATGGTAAGAACTTGTTCGTCATTCAGTTCGATGCGGTCATCAACTTCTCGTTGTTTGATTGCGGCTAACATCAGTCTGATGACGCCTAGACGGGGTTTATCTTTCGCGCGCATGGCCGCTTTCATCGCGTTTTGGATGTTATCTCTCATCGGTGCAGCGGACATGATCGAAGCTTCTCCTGGTGAAGTTTAAGAATAGATGTTGGTCAGTTTAAGGTTTTTAGTAGAGACGTTGGCGCATAGTGATGTCACGAAACTGCTTTTTCATGTGGCGCTTAACTGCCGCTGCCGCTTTACGCTTTCTTACCGCAGTGGGTTTTTCGTAAAATTCGCGACGGCGAGTTTCGGACAGCACTCCTGCTTTTTCACAAGTCCGCTTGAAGCGGCGCAAAGCGACCTCGAATGGTTCATTTTCTCTTAAGCGAACGCTTGGCATGGATGCTCCTAAATTAAAATATGGTTTACAGCTTTAAAGTTTATAAAATGACAGTGAAAAACCCGCTCATTCTATCGGAACATGGGTGATTTTGTAAAGAGATGTACGAAAAATTATTTCCCAGGTCGATTGTCCCAGTCTATTTTTTAGCTACAGGTTGGGCAGGTCGGTTCACGTGAGAAGGGGGTGCATTTTATACTCATTGTTTGTGCGTTTATTTGTAGTAGGCGGTTTCCGAGTGTTGTGCCAAAGTCCGCTAATATTTTAAGCGCTTCGCAGGCTTGAATGCTGCCAATAATGCCTAAAAGTGGAGAAAAAACGCCATGATCAGAACAGCTTTCGGCATGATTTTCAGTCGCGTCAGGATAGAGACAATGGTAGCAGGCGAAATTTTTTGCTTGTGGATTAATGACCGTGATTTGTCCGTTGAGACCTATTGCGGCACCAGTAACCAGCGCTGTATCGCTCATGACGCAGGCTTTGTTGATTAAATAGCGGCTAGGGAAGTTGTCGCTGGCATCAATAACAACATCAATATCAGGCAGTAGTTCGGCAAGTTCCGGTGCGCTGAGTTTATGATTGATTGGTGAGAGTGATACGTCAGGGTTGAGTTGCTGTAAATGTGTCAGGGCAGAGGCTGTTTTTGAATACCCTATATTTTGTGTGCGATATAAAATTTGACGCTGAAGATTGCTGAGCTCGATGTGATCTGGATCGGAGAGCGTAATGCGTCCTACGCCGCTGGCGGCGAGGTAGAGCGCTGCGGGTGAGCCTAAGCCTCCAAGTCCGATGATGAGTGCATGACTGTCGAGCAAGCGTTGCTGACCCTCGAGGTCAATTTGCGGTAATAACAGATGTCTACTGTACCGAGCGAGTTGTTCGTCTTCCATTAAGGCGTTTATTCGCTATTTCGGAGATAATGCAAAAAGTGTGTTTGCAGGGGTGCGGCCATCATCAGACCAGCCGCCGAGTAGATAAATTTTTTTATTCATCTCGGCAATACCCATAGCGGCTCGTGCCTCGGGAATATCCGGTAGTTGTGTCCATTGCTTTGTCGTCTTGTCAAAATAAGCAGCACGAGGATGGATTCCATCGCCGCTGTATCCGCCAAAAATGTAGAGCTGATCGTCAATGACGATGTTGCCTTGCCCAGCCGCTGTCCATGGTAGAGCCAGGTCGCTTAAAGTTTCCCAAGTGTTGCTTTTATCGTCCGTCGTAGGCTTCAATTAGCGTGAAGTTGTTAAACCCCTCTGGAGTAAAAGCAACACCGCCCATAGTGAGTAATTTGCCATTGAGGTTGACGGCAGAAAGGGCGAATCGTGGTGTTGGTAGCGGTGCAATTTGTTCCCATTTTTGAGTATTTAAGTCAAGTCGTTCGCAAAATTCGAAGCCAGGGTCGGTTTTTGGGCCGCTGGTCGTTGCATCTGGATGATGGCCGCCCAGTATATAAATATAGTTGTCTTTATGCAGTCCACCAGGATAATCGTGAG
>JAADHS010000149.1 GCA_013151745.1 Gammaproteobacteria bacterium
ACGAATAGCGTACACGACATGATTCTTAAATCCAGCCACAAGGTCCAGGTTCGAATATAAGTCAGATCATATTCAATTCGCTTTTCCATTTTCGCCAAACTTTCTGTTTCTCCGCGCCAACCTTTAACTTGAGCCAAACCTGTAATACCCGGCTTGACTCTATGCCTTAGCATATAGCCCCGAATCAGATGTCGATGTTGTTCGTTAAGCGCAACAGGGTGCGGTCGGGGGCCCACAATAGACATCGAACCTTGCAATACATTTATAAATTGCGGCAGTTCATCTAAGGAGTAGCGCCTTAAAAAAATACCCACCGGGGTCACTCTCGGGTCATCTCGTGTCGCCTGTATAAACTCACCGTCATTTTCACAAACCGTCATCGTGCGAAATTTCCAGACAACAATTTCCCTGCCATCCAAACCATATCTTTTTTGTTTGTAAATGACAGGCCCGGGTGAACTTCGTTTGATCGCCAGGGAAATCCACAGCAAGGGCAACGCCATCAGCATAAGAAAAAGCACAGACAGCACAATATCAACTAAACGTTTAATACTCCCATCCAACCCATAAAAAGGCGATTCAAACACATTGATTACGGGCACACCATTCATCGACACCCACCGTGCATGTAATAAATCAGACATAAAGACATCAGGAATCACGTAAACCGTCACCGGAGTGTCCGCCAAAGCAGAGACCAGCGTCTCCATCGAACTTTCACTCTCCCTGGATAACAGCAAATAAATAATTTCGAAATGTCCCTCTGTCGCCGCTTGTATTAACTCTGCCCGCCCACCCGCATTCACAAGGTCATCCGGGACACTACCATCGCCATAAACTTGAACTTTTGAGTCATCCACGTGATTACTTTGACATATATGCTTGAGTAAACGTTGACTAATCGGTCTCGCCCCACATACTGCAATATTTTGCAACTGTCCCGAACGTTTCCGACTATGCAACAAAACAGAACTGAATACACCCCGCCACAACATGACCCACACCGGGGTGCTAAAAAACCATAAAATGATCACGCGCCGTGGATAGTCTGCCGATATTTTAAATACGTAAGCCAAAAGTAAAAGAACAAAAATGACGGTAAACCAAACCCAACATATACGAACCAGCTCCTGCTTAAGTTCAATGCCTCTTGCCGCGAGATAAAGCCCCTGATATTCAGCGACCAGAAAAAACAAACCCAATGTCACCGCTAATACCATCAGATACGCCGAATACCATTGGGGGTCATACCATGGGTAGGGTGACAACAACGATACGATGATTAATGACAAAACAATGCAGCCTGTATCAAGCAGGCGATAAAAGGCACCTAATAAAGAACGATCCGGACGAAATGATTTGGTTTTTTGGTGAGCAGACAATGATAAACTCGATGCGATATGAATAATAAACAATCACAGAGTCTAACATTAATTTCATTTCCGGACTTTAAGTCACGCCGATAAGCCTCACCACAAAAACAATAACTTTTTTATGTTTATTTTTATTGCTCTTTTTTAAAACGACGACTAACGCCCATACCAACGAGACCTAAACCAAGCAAAATTAAGACATTTGGCGTTGGGACAGAGACAGGAACATAACCATGATCTCTTCCAGGGATATAGCCATGACCGACTACGACGGTCTCTTCATCAGCAACGGGAACATAACCATGATCAGGAACTAAAATAAAGCTGTCCTCGGGATAAGGAATAGCGTCAGGGTCTGGAAGGTGTTCTAAATGCGGGCCTGTTGCTAGAGAAAAGTCGTGACCTGGGGGTAGCACAAAGGTATTCTCAGGCGCTGAAATGTCAGTTGAAAAAGTAAGTACATTATTTGTCAAATCCCATACTCCCGCGACCTCGCCATCAAAAGTAGACATAATGCCAGTGCCTGCCAAACTGAGGGTATGCGTATCTCTATCAAGGATATTTAAAGTACTGATAGTGAAACCAATGTCAAAAGCATCCCACCCCCATGACGTTTCAGGTGCAAGAGGGTCGATAAGCAAATTACCTCTGAATCCGGCTCTTTCATTTTCGTAACCCCTAAAATAACCGGTCGCACTACTGGCCGAATTTCTCGGCATATTTGGATCCTGGATATCAAAATGAGAAGTCGGCTCAGGGCCAAACCAAAGTTCTGTGGCGTTACTATAATCAGTACCAGAGACAATGGTATTGCCTTCAGAAAAAACGATGCTTCCTGTTAGTGGGAAAGCAAGTACACCGCGACTGATAACAAGCAAGGTCATTAATACTATCATTTTTAATCGTCTCATAATTTCCTTCCTTAGAAATTGAGTTGAAATACAATAGGCAATAATTAATCACTGTAACCATGGAGAATAAACACTTCATTTATATATTGATATAAGTGAACATACGTACTCAAGCGACGTCAAATATGGGATTTCTAGGTTGATCTGTCTACTTTGCTGTCACTCATCTATTTTGTACAATTTGATTACGGAGATAGGTCGGCGCGGCGGCTTCCGCCAAACACACCTCGCCGCGTAAATAATAGGATTTTGCCAAATAGGCAATATCTTGCGCAACCGGGTATAATTCCGTAAAGCACCCTTGCTCTGGCGTAGCCACTTGTGCCAGCATCACGGCCTGATATTCACACCAACCACTGCCCACACCCGCCCAGGCACAATCAAAATAAGGCTGAATGGCAGTAGGTTTACCTAAAGATTCCTCGCCAATCAAGCTCGCTTTCTTATCCTTGATTTGATAACAAGCCCAATACACTTCACTCATTCTCGCGTCTTGAGCCACCAACATCGACTCAACCTGGTGGCAACGAAAAGCACCTTGCGCCAGTGCCGCCAACGACGAAACTGGAATAACGGGTAAATCAGCGCCGTAGGCGATGCCCTGGGTCACCCCCGTAGCAATGCGCAAACCGGTAAATGCACCGGGACCACAGCCAAACGCGACGGCATCGAGCTGCTTAAAATTCAAACCCGCATCGGCTAACAATAACTTGATTTGCGACAAGATAATCGAAGTATGTTGTCTGGGGGCTAACTCAAACCGGGTATGGCATTCATCGCCAATGAATAACGCCGCCGAACAAGCCTCCGTCGAGGTTTCAATAGCGAGAATTTTCATATTCCATTATCTCTTTTACAACATAGAAGAACTTCAGTATATAATACTTTGGATTTTTACTATTCTTTTCAATTATTCAAGGTTCAACTGTGCACAATTTTATTAGTGAGTATTCTCTTTTTCTGGCAGAAACCCTAACCGTAATTGCCGGCATCGCCAGCATTATCATATTGATTGCGGTTTTATCCAAGAATAAAGATAAGGCCTTACAACTGGAGGTCACGAAAATAAATGAGCGCTACGACACTTATACCGAGATGCTCAATGCCCACGTCCTGAATAAAGATGAACTTAAACAGTATGCTAAAGAACAGAAAAAAAAGCTAAAATTCGAAAAAAAACAAGCTAACAAAAATCATCAACGCGGCCGTATGTTTGTACTGGATTTCGACGGTGATATTAAAGCTTCGGCGACACCCAACCTCGCGGAAGAAATTACCGCTATTTTAACCATCGCCAAACCCAATGATGAAATTTTATTACGCTTATACAGTGCAGGCGGGTTAGTCCATGCATACGGCCTCGCAGCATCACAGCTCCAACGCATCAAAAAACACAACATCCCGCTTACCATTGCTGTGGATAAGGTTGCAGCCAGCGGCGGCTACATGATGGCCTGTGTTGCCGACCGTATCATTGCGGCTCCCTTTTCTATTATTGGTTCTATCGGTGTTGTCGCTCAAATACCCAATTTTCATCGTGTTCTCAAAAAACACGATATCGACCTCGAACTTATCACTGCAGGTCAATACAAAAGAACCTTGACTTTATTCGGTGAAAATACCGATGAAGCACGCAAAAAATTTGCAGAGGAAATTAACGAGACACATCAACTATTTCAAAATTTCATCTCTGAAAACCGTTCACAAGTTAATATTGAAAACGTATCAACAGGAGAACATTGGCATGGTGTTCAGGCCATCGACCTCAATCTTGTTGATGAACTGATGACCAGTGATGACTACCTACTGGCAGCAAGTAAAGAAAAAGACATTTATGAAATAAAATATTGCACAAAAAAGTCACTCAGCGAAAAACTGTCTTTTTTAGCCAGCGACACCGTTGGGCGTCTTAATAGTAAATTGACACAGCATGTAAAAGAAAGTGAATTATCATAAGATTCTTTATACCCATGACATTATATATTTAAGTGTTAGCACGTACATCTGCACTTGCTAACACCTACAGCATAACGCCATGGGTATCTTAGGAATGTCCCCATTCCTTATTTACATTTTTCTACACTATTAAACCGGCATCGCTTTCGATCAACCCATGCGGCATTGCCCAACTTGGCACCACTAAAATTTGCACCCATAATATCCGCACCACTTAAATTAGCCTGTCTTAGGTCACTATTCGTAAAATCCGTATCAATCAGGATTGCTCCGTCCATTTTCGCTTTATTTAAACTGGCAGCGACCAAGCTTGCACCTTCCAGGTTAGCACGCGATAAAACTGTTTCTTTAAGATCAGCCCCTCTGAGCTGCGCATTTCTAAAATTGACTTCCTGAAGCTTGGCTTTATAAAAAGTAACGCCACTCAAATCCAGATCTGAAAAATTAGCGCTGTAAGCTTGAACACCAATAAAAGAAGCATTATTGACCGTCGCCCCAGTCAAGTCAGCTCTTGATAATCTAGAATAATCTAATACAGCATTGTTTAAATTAACGCGCTTTAAATTACTTCCTACCAAATACACATCAACTAAGTGAGCACCTTCAAGGTCAGCACCTTCAAGATTGGCCGCCTCAAGATCCGCCTTCCTAAAGCGAACTTTAGATAAATTGGCCTCCGTAAAATTCGTGTTCACCAACACCGCACGCCTTAAATCAACGCCACTCAAATCAAGGCCACTTTTGTCGCACCCTAACCAATTAACCCCAGGTGAAGCAGGGTCATCGCACGCTGCATCCGCCACTACGGGTATCATAAGACACACCAAAGCAAGTAAAAATAAATTCGTTTGACTCAAATTATTGTTATACATTCAGGCTGCTCATCTTAGTTATCATAACCTTATTATCTATATGCTGAAAAAGGTGTTCTACACGAATAACAACATATGTACCTAAACAAATCAATTATTACGACGATAGTATGATTGAAGATGAGAATCATTTATCTCAACTCAGCTCGCCGCAACTGTAGTTTACATTTAAAGTGTTTTAAAAGTGATTAAATTTTTTCAAAACAAATATTTTATCCCCTTACTAACCGCTATATTGTTATGTCAAGCCTCATTTGTACTTGCTGTAGAAGACACAGCAGGGACTTCGGGCTATGTGTCATTAGACGAACCTTTAATCGTCAATATTTTCAGCTTAAATAATGTTCATTTTATGCAGATAAAAACTGATTTTCAGCTCAAAGACACAGCACTTGCCCCTCTTCTTGAACGCCATATGGCCGCAGTAAAACACAGCCTGCTACTATTATTTTCTGAAAAAAGATTTTTTGAAATGAAAACAATTCAAGGAAAATTACAGTTGCGTAAAGATGCACTCAAAGCCGTTCAACAAGTAATGTTAGATAAAACCGGAGATACTACGGTAAAAAATATTTTTTTCACCAGCCTGATTTTACAATGAAATAAAATATACTCGTGACATTCTGAATCTAGGTATTTTTACGCACTTAGGAGTGCTGTCCAAGAATAGCGATAGTATCGAGAGCAAATTTTTGCGATCAAACGAAAATAATCGGAAAATCTGGCCAAAATAGCTTCGTCGCAATGAGGTCAGCCTGTTTTCGGACAGCCCCCTAGCACCTAAATCTCAAACGCCACGGGTATATAAGACACGAATGGACTATTTTTTGGACTGATCCTGCCGACGGGTTAGCCGACACAACTATCTCTAGAACCCGAAACTTTTCTATCTTGCTGTTCAATCCAAACCACTATATCCTTCCACACTTCATGAGCCTGTAAATCTCTGAGGAGCAAATGGTAGCCCTGCAGATAGAAATGAACCTCAAACGGTTTATTAAGACGAGCAATTAAACGACAGACTGCATGTAGTGGAATCACTTCGTCTTTTTCTCCGTATAATATTAAAACTCGATGTGGTAATTGAGGTACTACGGTAAAAGCTTCGTCCATGAGCTGTACTAAACCATACAAAGAATCAAATCGGGTCTCACGAATAAGCTGTTTATCTTTACTCATTTCTCTCAACAAGGGAATGTTGTCACTGACTTGAACATCTAAACCGTCCCCCGTTACCGTATACCAGGGGACGGTATGTGATGCCAACCAAAGAATAAGCCGGTAAGCCCGGTTCATCGTCTCGCCCCCCCAAATGGCTGGGGCATTTAAAATACTGCCTGCAACGTTCAAGTCTGGAAACCGAACCAGAGTTGAAACAACCACGGCTGCACCCATGCTGTCTCCTAATAAATAGATTGGTATATTAGGGTGTTGCTTTTCAATGGTAGAGATGAAGTGATACAAATCCACTTGCAAGCGACTCTTGCCAGGCCAAAGTCCTCGATGCAGAGTTGCCCCAAACCCTCTTTGGTCGTAGCTATAAAAAGCAAACCCCTGTTTAGCCAAAAAAGAACCCGGCAGAACAAATGCTTTACGATAATCGTTAAAACCATGAACACCAATAATCACGGCACGAATGTGCTGTTGGGGTAACCACATCTCAACTGGCATCGTTATGCCATCTTGAGCAACAAACAGCTCTCCTGTCAAAACAGGAGCTTGATTAACCGGCATGGGAGGATGAATAACAGGAGCACAACTGGATAGAACAAAAACAAAACCGACAAGCCATCTATACATTAGGCCGTTCTACCTTTTCTTAGACGTTATGTATTGAATCGTAGCCACCTTGACGGTGATGAAACTTTTTCCCGCATAGTTAGTGCCAGCCCGAAAACCCATGAAACGGAGTGCTAAAGAGGGCCGAAGAAAGATTATCGCATGTTACCTCTCTATAATGAATGATTATATCGATAGTTTAAGCTTCACTCTGCCAACAACAGCGAAGCTTAACTCGGTTTTGCCGAATTTCAGACAGCTTCGTCCCTGCCGAACAGCATAACCACAACAAAACTTATTAGATGGAAGGTGGGTCAGGCGGCTGAGCGTAGACTTTTTCGCAGAAGCACTAACTCTTTGCGTTGCAACAGTAACCCAATACGATGAAGGTTGGTGGCAACTATTGATAGGGCTACATGCCGCTCAAACCCGTCTCGACCATAAGACAAGCAGCGGTTTAATCCTCTTACTTCAAGGTTGTTTATACAGACCTCTACTCCAGAGTGTTTTCTCCTGGCTTCGCCAAATATCTCACTCTCTTTCCACGCTTTTTCTTCTTTGTTGCACCGGCCTTTTTTTGGTAGGATCACCTTCTCCAGATGCTTGTTTAGCTCAATGACGTTTTCTTTTGAGTAGTAGCCCTTATCAAAGCTGCACTGATTGATCTCTGGGTATCTGGCAATACCCCATTTTAGTAGACAGTCAGTTAAGGTTTTTTTTAAAAAATAATATCTTTTTGTTATTCATATCAATAGATTCTATTCGTCAAATATTGTTATCCGTTAACGATTGCCTGCATCGATTCATATTCC
>JAADHS010000028.1 GCA_013151745.1 Gammaproteobacteria bacterium
TTGGTCTTTTGATGTTTTTCACGAAATTGTTTTGAATTTTCCTTCATAACTGAAGATGTTGCCAAATATTGGATGTTTTAGTGTGAAATTCATTTCAAATTCATCGTTACTTAGTGCTGTCTCGATGATGGTGGTATGCCCAAGGACTAACCACTCAGGTACAGGTATTAATAACTTTCCAATTTTTATCACAAAATGACATCCTTCGTAATAAAGCTTGTCGTTTTGTACTTGCACTGTCATGCGTAAGCCTATAAATGGATTTATAAACTCGATCAGTTCATTTTTTCTATCGAAAATCCAGAAGCTATTAAATAAGATTGTTTTGTTTCCAGAAAAGCATATTGTGCGTTTCCAAAATTGAATATGCCCCTGCATCTGTTTCTCAACGGTTGTAGGAATATTTTTTCCGCGTCGGTTAATCAAGACGCCAAATAAATGTAAGAATGTTAAATAGGGGTGCATGTATATTGGATAGTCAATATTCAGGTAACCAATGTCTGAGTTACTGTCATGCTGATAGTGTGATTGTAGTGCGGGCGGTAATTGCTGCCATTGATCGCCTAGCGCTTTTTGCATAAGTGATTGATCGTTCATATTGAGTGCCTCAAACAGTTTTAAATATCATTAAAAAGACAACGAGTAACATAGAAGCAAAGGCGGGTACGCCGAGCCAGAACCACTTTCTGGCGCATTGCCAATACTCCTCAGTTAATGGGGACTGATTTTTTAAAGCAGCGTCAGCTAACTTACTCATGCGAATTTGAAGCCACACGACTGGGAGCCAACAGGCTCCGGCCAGTAGATAAAGTGCAAGACTGGTCGAAATCCAGAATGTTGAAAGTGGTATACCAGCAAGGTATGCCATCCAGATGCCGCTGACAGGCTGAAAAATTATTGTTGGCGTAGTAAATAGCCAGTCGGCCAACACCACGTTGCGATTAGTAATAGCGATATGTTCCAGGTTCGTGCTGCGGTCCGCCATCCATTTATAAAAAGCGCTGCCGAGCCCTGTTCCAAATAACAGCACCATGCTAAGAATGTGCAAATATTTTAGCGTTAAGTAAGTCATATTTTTCCCCACCCTGTTTTTATATCCAGTGGCAAGTGACCAATAAATTCAGCCATCAGATTTACATCTGCATAACTTCCCTTGTTTAACATGCGTAAATTGTCTGGATGCATTAATGGGAAAATATATTTTCCAAATATAGCGATGGTTAAACTTAGCTTATAAGGGATAGGGATAATGACTGCGGGTGTTTTTCCTCTTGCAGCACGCATTAATTGCAGCCACTCTTTAAGCAAAACAGAATGTGCGCCGACTATATCAAGCGTGCGTTTGGATTTAGAACTTGTCAGGCATGCTAAAACAGCCTCTGTTAAATCATTGATATGAACCGGTTGAATTTTCTGGTTGCCACCATCAATCAATGGTAATACAGGTAATGATGCCAAACGCTGGAACATCTCCATGCTTTTTCCGCCTCTTCCATAAACTAGCGAGGGGCGTAGTACAAACCATTTCAGTGGCAATGATCGTAATGCATCGTCAGCGGCTTTTTTGCTTAATTGATAAGGCGTAAAAGCGTTGTCGTTTGCACCCAGAGCAGAGATTTGTACGACTGTTATATCATTGCTTTCCAGGCAGGCATGAAATAAAGCAAGTGGCGCTTGATAATGCAGTGTTGTGAATGTCTGGTTAGCGGTTTCTACAATGATACCAACACAATTGATCACGACATCAATCTCTTTTAAATGAGGTAGCCATGCTTCTTTTGTTGTCATTTGTTTAAAATCAAAGCCATCTCTTCGAGAAACGGCTTTGACGAGATGCCCTGCATCTTGCAATGCTTTTGAGATGTGTCGACCTAAAAAGCCACTAGCACCAGTAAGCAGGATGTTCATGCGGATTTCCCCTTGTCTGACTGTGCGATATGACGGTCAACGGGGATATACATTTTTTTGCCAATGATGATCAGACCAATTAGAAGACCGGTAAGTGCGGCAATAAAGGCGGCACGCAGATCGCTGAATGTATCGCCATTATGGGTGCTGTTTATTAGTAACACCAGCAAGAGTGGTGAAATCAACATCATAGTGCGTGTATAGGCAAGCCAGAATTTTGCCTGTTTTTCAGTTGGACATAAATCTAACAGAGCGGCTTTAAGGGTTTGCGATATCAACAGCATGATAGTGATGCTAGTCATCACGCTGATGAGGGTTTCTATAAGCAGTAGCGATAATTCGTTCATTGAAGGAGCTCCTTATGTGAGTTGGTAATCCCAGCATAAGGTTTGGCTCACATTATGACTTCCGAATTGATAGATCAGGAGTAAATTTCTGTTCCAAAAAGATCATTTTGGAGTGGAGGTAGTGATTTTGCGGTATTTTCCGGGCGTCATATCGGTGATTTCACGAAATGCATCGTAAAAGTTAGATTGTGAAGTAAAACCAACGCTCAATCCTACCGACAGTACTGATGCGGAAGGCTCATTCAATAACATTGCCTTGGCAGCTTCTATTCTCTGTTCGCGTATATAGCGTGAAAATCCTTTTCCCAGCCGTGTGTTAATAAGTTCTGATAATTGATGGCTGGATATGCCTGTCTGGCCGGCCAGTGCTGACAGATCAAGTTTTGGGTCACTATAGATCATCTTCTGTGACATCAACCTTGAGAGTTCGTCCAGAACTACATCACAATCTACATTGGAAAGTGTTGAGGTGGCATAAGTTTCTGCAGCGGCTTTCGTAATTTTTATTGGTAATTTTGGCGACAGGTTAATCGACAGGTTTATTAAAATAAATGCACCACCGATAGCGCTGGCATAGAGTCTGAAAAATAGTTTTTCACTAAAGACGGGTAAAGCAAAACCCATAATTAAAGCTGCCAGTGCGATCAGAAAAGTCGCCCCAAGTATTGTGATTTCCAGATGAAATTGATCGCGTAATTTACGCAAGGCGTAAAGACTATGCATCAGCCATAGTAAATAACCGGCACCGACGGTAAATGCGAGCGGAAAAGCTATTGATGAAGATAACCAGGGCGCAACTATCACTGGTAACGCGTGAATTAATTGCGAAGTATTGAAGTGGTCAGATCCTTTTAATAAAGGTTTACTAAATAAATAAAATGTAGGTGCTACAGAAAACAGTAATATTTGATATAAACCACTATGGATGAAGTTAGTTTCCGATAGTAGATACATGTAGTGGATTAGCTGTAAACAGGCGAGTATCAAAACCAGCACAATACCCATGTAACGGGCCTGAGTTTGTTCGGGGTAATTATTGGGGCTGAAATGTGAAAGGGCTAATATCAGAGCACTAAATACTGAGAATCCACATAAAAGTAGGGCGATTGTGAGCACTAAATGTTTTCCTGTTTAATATAATTCATTTTGTGAAGAATTATGTGTTGAGTCAACCATTAAAGAATGGGGCCAGATAGTTCTGTGTCGTACTTGGAAGTATGCCAAGTAGTTATTGTAGGAATATTCCTATAAAAGATTCCAATTTACACCCGTTCAAATAGATTTAATCTATCAGTATTATTCGTTACATGCCGACACGGATAGTCAGGTGACGACCGACCAGGAATGTCAGGCTAAGGCATCTCAGGGGGAGTAATCCTGAGATGTTTTTTAACTTACAGGAAGTAGTTGTGACACAGCCAAACAAAGTAATACCCATCTCAGAAGATTCAGGCACAGCGTATATTGATCCAGAAAGCATCGAAGTCGTGGTGCAAATCCTTGAAGATTTAAAACGAAAAGTCTCAGAGACTGAAGATCTACTGGAGATGATGAGGATGCAGCAAACAACAGAATAAGGCAGTAAAGCGAAGAAGCGTTGTTACTTTTTTCAATGTTTACTGGTTTCCAGGTTAGTTTCCAAGTCAAAAGTAAAAATCGTTTTAATATTCAGGGGTTACACCGCAGGCTCTGCCTGCCCATTTTCGCGTAGCTCGGGACATGTCCAAGGTGATTTCGTGCCTGCGCACTCATCACGCACTGGCGTGCCTTGTTATGTCGCCTCGCCATTCGGCTTAACTACGCAAGCTCCGTTAAGCTCGAGGCTCGGCCCTCGCTACGCTAACGCTTCGACGCAGCACTATCGTGCCGCTGGCGAATTCTATCGAATTCGAATGAATCAGCAGAGCTGATTGTTATACACCACACATGTGGTGGTTAAAAAGTTTCCGTCGGAAACAAAGGATTCTTTGTGGTGTTTCCGGTGGAAACTTTTGTTTTTCGCTGGTGCTTTTGTGTATGATTATCCACATAGTCACCAACCCGAAGCGAAGCGCAGATTTTGACTGCCGAAGCATTATTTAAGATGCGAAGGCAAAGCTAAATTTCAGGCTGTTGACCCATGTGGATAAATTTGGGGTAGGGAAGTGCATGACTCGTCGTTCTTATAATCCGCGCACATCGCGCCTGGTAAAAATTGCCGGATCGGAAAATAACAAAATTCGACTAACAAAAGCAGATCGTGAATTTTTATCTGACCTCGCAAAAGTTCAAATCATCTCAGCCACGCAAGCTGCTGATCATCATTACGCACATTTAAAAACACAAGGCAGTCGCTCACTCCAGCGTATGGTCGATGCAGGGATTATTAACAGCCGCGATATTTTTGTCACCGGGCAGGGCCGGTATAAAACCTTTGAATTCTCAGGCCATGAAATGGCCGTTGCCTGGGGCGGTCGATTGCCGAGCACAGGTAACTCAAAAAGCGATTATCACGAACTGATTATCTCAGAGGCATATTTTCGATTAGGCCGACCAGAGGACTTTCGTTTATCGCATAAATTAAGTAAAAGTGATGAGTCACTTATCGGTGATTATTTGCCGGATGCGGTTTATACCGACCAGGCAACGGGTGAGATGATCTTATTTGAAGCCGATGCGGGAAATTATTCAAAACAACAGATCCAGAATAAAACCCTTTCATGGGAAAGGCGCGGATTAAAACAAACCTGGGCGCAACCAAAAAACGTCACGAGTCGCGTGCAAAAAAACGATAATTTAAAGTTACTCATCGTATAAGTTTCCGTCGGAAACATTTCATCATTATTTTTTAGTCATTACATATTTGGTTTTATCTGACGTACGGCTATTGTAATAAATACACTAGTCATGTAATTTACACGCAGATGTAAATGATTAAAAAGGAAGCGGTAATAATGATAGGAACACCTTCTATTTCTCACCCATCCTGCGGTGTGGAAAAAAACTTTCAACAAAAAACCATATAGAAAACGTAACGCATTAAATGTGTTTTGTTTGTTGTGTGTGTTTGAAAACATAATTATGTTTTTAACGTTCGTTCGAATATAAAAATAATTATTGTATTAATTAAAATAAAAAAAGTTGTTAAGGATTGTTGTATGGATTTAAAGGAAAAGATTGCGCAGAAAAGGGAAGAATTAAGTAATGACCTTTCTGGTTCTAAAGGAAGTCAGCAGTCCGCACAAATTATTGAGTACATACCGCAGGATCAACAAGACCCCGATGCCTTTGTGCTATTGGCAAGTCAGATTGAAGTTAAAGCGCAAGGTCGAAAAACGTTTGAGGATCTGGACGAATTAGCTTCAAACATAAAAGCCGTTGGTCAACTACAACCTGTTGTAGTTAAACAAATAGAGGAACATCGTTATCGCCTTGTTGCGGGTGAGCGGCGTTATCGCGCAATTTCACAAATATTAAAACAGGATACGATTCGTGTAACGATTCGCAGGGTACATGAATCGGAGGCCGATACACGTTTTGTACAAATATCTGAGAACACAAAACGTGAGGATTATTTACCGTTAGAGCTCGCCGCAGAGTTGTCTGATCTTAAGATCGAGACTGGATTCACGACGGAGCAGGTTGCAACGAGGATAGGGAAATCAAAGGGCTTTGTTTCTAAATACATCAATCTGCTTCATGCACCGGATGAAGTTACGCTGGCAATTAAAAACGGTGATGTTTCAGCGACCGCCTGGTTTAATAATAAAGACCGTGTCTTACAACAATTAAAAGAATCGCCTTCAGGTTCCGTTCCACCAAAAACAAAACATCGAACTTCCACTATTGCTGTATCGCTTGATGCAGCAAAAGACATGGCAAGAATACTCCAATTGCTTGCTGATAAAAATGGGCTGGCAAACATTGATGTTGATCTAACTGGCGCTGTTACCAAAAAACAATTACAGGCAATTCTAACGTCCCGTACCACCGAGGTGCTGGAATCCTTATGACGGATAAGATCAACACAAAAGTGGATATCGGTGTTAGTTTAAAAGCACAACTTGAAACAAAGGCAGCCACTGTTGGCTTAAGGTATCGAGATTATCTTGTTTCATTAATTGATATAGCCGCTGAGCAGGATGCTGGTTATGTCGATGTCGGCCCGACAAAGCAAACGCGACTGGCATTGAGTGAGATGACAAAAGAAAAGGTTAAACGTTTTGCCAAACAGGCGAACTGTTCTCAGGAGCAGTGGTTACTCAATGTCTTTCAATCGGCATTAGAGGATAAGGATTAAATGTCCACAAAAGACAACATCATGACGCAGTTATCCATGAATGATTTTGCTACCTCTGCACAGTTAGCTGCATTTTGTGACGTACAGTTGCCAGCGATTTCAAAAGCAACCAGACAACTGCAATCACAAAGTATGATTGTTACGGAGGCGGGCTTTCGCCCGGCAGTATTGCGTTTGAGTTTTAAAGGCGCACGAATGATGGGCAAGACACTTCCCTCAGGCAAACGCAGTCCGAGTGCTGCGGTGCAGCAACACGCTTGTCATAAAAATGAAGCGGCGCTTATCCTGTCCAGGAAATACCCTGGTTTTCAGTGGACACAAAAAGATCAGTTATTAGCACATGGCCTACGCCCGGCACAGGGTGAACATGCGGCGACGGATCGTCGTGGTCGTGCGCACCTGATCTTGCTTGATGATTACCAAATGGCATCAAATCGGATACTTCGTAGCTGGACACGACGGCATACGCCCGATACCAATCACTATCCTGTCCATAATGGGCAACGGTGGTGTGACCTGGCGAATAACTTTGTTGTTGCCACGACCAGTGTTGAGCAAGCGGACAGGCATCAACAGTGGGCATCAAGCACTTACAAAATTCTGAAACAGGAGGATGCGCGTCTACCTGAAATAGAAATTATCAAGATTGAGCCATTGTGGGATTTGTTTTGAGAATCATCGTCCTCCTCCTCTTTTGCGTTGTAGCCATTGATGCTTTTGTTTTAATGATGACCTGGTCGTGGCTCTTTGTGTTTTTATTGCTGGCCTCTTTGGTGGGCATTGGCATGGTTATCTTGATGAGAGAACAGGCAATTCAATCTCTAAGTGATGATGATTGGTTACTGGGAGAATGCCATGAAATCACCAATCCAGATAGACCGATAAAAGAGACGTGCAGCCTATCGATCAAAACCATGATGCAGGGCATCCTGTGTTTTGGGCAACCGGGTGCGGGAAAGAGTGAATCCTTTAGTCTGGGGTATGTTGAGTTCGTTAGAAAAACGCTGGGTAAAGGCATGGCATTTTTTGATGGAAAAGGCGATCTGGATATTATTCGTAAATACATCGGCTGCGTGGGGCAGCCGGATTATCTTTTTTCAACCGAGCTTGAACACTCCGCCAGTATTAA
>JAADHS010000258.1:0-7658 GCA_013151745.1 Gammaproteobacteria bacterium
GCTCAAATAGATGGGAACAGTTTTGGGAAAAACTCAATCAATATGGGGTGAGCTTGGCGTAATAATAAACATCAAAATATAGCTACACCCTTCGATAGTGTGATCGCTGAATACTACTTCATATTGTAACATTCAGATATAGCCGTTTTTTTGTGCTCAGGCAAGCAAATGATTTACCGACCCATCACCACCAGGTTATCACGATGAATCAACTCTGGTTCATCTACATAACCCAATATTTTTTCTATTTTATCGCTGGCTTGACCTATGATTTTACGGGTTTCTTCAGCACTATAATTAACCAGGCCTCGCGCTACTTCAATTCCAGAGCTATCCACACACACCAGCATATCACCGCGTCGAAACACACCTACAACATCAACGACGCCTACCGCTAACAAACTTCGCCCATGATTTTCAATAGCCGTTTTTGCGCCTTTATCAACAATCAGTCGACCCGCCACAGGTAGTTGCGTTGCCAACCATTGCTTACGCGCATCCAACGGTACTTTATCAGGGTAAATGAGCGTGCCCTGCACCTCACCTCGAAATATGTGTTTTAATATATCAGGCTGTGCACCTGAAGCAATCACGGTCACCGTACCCGATCGTGCCGCACGGTTTGCAGCCCGAACTTTAGTCAGCATACCGCCACGACCCAAACGACCAACTCCCCCACCTGAGGCCATGGCTTCCATAGCCGGATCTCCTGCTGCGGCTTGCTGAATCAATATCGCATCGGCATGAGAACGAGGATCTTTGTCGTACATGCCAGGCTGATCTGTTAAAATCACCAACAACTCAGCAGCTAGTAAATTAGCAACCATCGCCGCCAAGCTATCATTATCACCAAAACGAATTTCTTCAGTCGCAACCGTATCATTTTCGTTAATGACAGGCACAACATGCAGCGCCAATAATGCTTGCAAGGTGCTTCTTGCATTTAAATATCGTTGACGATCGGATAAATCTTCATGCGTTAACAAGACTTGTGCTGTCCGTAATTGATGCGCCTGAAAAGCCGACTCATAAGCCTGCGCCAATCCTGCCTGCCCCACGGCCGCAACCGCTTGCTGAATATTGAGTGCATGCGGTCTTTCCGACATACCTAAACGAACCATCCCTTCAGCAACTGCACCAGATGAAACCAGAACCACATCCACATTCAGCTGACGCAACCAAGCTAGTTGTGCTACCCATGAATTAATTTGCTGCTGATCCAGCCCACGCCCCTGATCGGTCACCAGCGAGCTACCCACTTTAACAACCACCCGGCGGGCTTGGCTAAACACTTTGCGATCAAACATAGCCACTATCCGGCTTCGTCACTCTCAACCCCTTCTAAATCAGACTGTAAATAGCGCCAAATGTCATAACACAAAGCCTGGGTGCCTTCTTTCGCAAGTGCCGACACTTTAAATACCGGGCCTTGCCATTGCAATCGAGACACAATATCAGCACAGCAATCTTCCTGCTCTTCCGCTGCCAGCAAGTCCACTTTGTTCAAGACTAACCAACGCTCTTTGCTCGCCAAATCAACACTGAACTTGCCTAGTTCCTTAACAATCATTACAGCCTCTTCAACGGGATCCGTTATACCATCACAGGGCGCAACATCGACTAAATGTAATATCAACTGCGTACGTGCCAGATGCTTTAAAAAGCGTACGCCCAACCCCGCGCCATCCGCCGCACCTTCAATCAAGCCAGGAATATCGGCCACGACAAAACTTTGATGAGGCGCAATACTCACCACACCTAAATTAGGATACAAGGTCGTAAAAGGATAATTTGCGACTTTTGGTTTTGCTGCTGAAACAGCACGAATTAATGTCGATTTACCCGCGTTAGGCATGCCCAACAAGCCGACATCAGCCAGAACTTTCAATTCAAGACGTAAAGTACGGCTGTCTCCTGGCGTACCCTCGGTTGTTTTTCTGGGCGCCCGATTGGTACTACTTTTAAAGCGGGCATTACCCAGACCATGAAATCCACCTTGAGCAACCAAGACAATTTGACCTTCGTGGGTGATATCCGCAATTTGCTCATCGGTTTCATCATCATAAGCCACACAACCAACAGGCACATTAATATAAAGATCTTCGCCGCCATGACCAGTACAATGGCTACCACTCCCGTTTTCTCCACGCTGAGCATTAAAACGACGGCTATGACGAAAATCAACCAAGGTATTGAGGTTAGTGTCGCCGATAATATAAACACTGCCACCGTTGCCGCCATCGCCGCCATCAGGCCCCCCAAATGGCACATATTTTTCACGACGAAAACCAAGACAACCATTACCACCATCGCCCGCTGCAACTCGAATTGTCGCTTCATCAACAAACTTCATACTTCAACCTCAAACAACCTGATTTCTCAAGTAATAGAAACTAGCCTACAAACGCATCCACCTGGGAGACTGCCCGAAAATAGAAATCGTAGCAAGAGCCTCGGTGTCCCCTTATGGGGTGAAAGCCATGTTGATCAGATTTTCTCAGTCGGTTCTCTACTATACCCGTTATACCTCTAACGATTAAGATTTAGGTATATTTACACGCCCTCTTCATTCCCTGGCTACGTTGAAACTCCTCGCAATAGCCCGCTACGCTACACCTCGTCATTTCGCCTTTGCCAGAAAATAAAAAGGACACGCGCTCAGCACCTAAATTTCAAGCGCTACGGGTATATCGAGCAACCTCCTCACCCTGACAAACAAAAAGCCCCGCATAAGCGGGGCTTTTATTTAAAACCCAGGGTCATCACAAGGCTCTAATTCACAAATATTTTACCCATTAAGTTCAGCCATTCCTATCGGAAAAACCATAAGAACTAAATTTTATGCAGCAATGACGCTAACTTGTTTACGTCTATTCGCGCCTTTAACCTCAAACAAAACGTGACCATCTGCTTTGGCATATAAAGTATGGTCTCGACCACAACCTACATTCACACCCGGGTGAAACTGGGTACCACGTTGACGGACAAGAATACTGCCCGCAGCAACTTCTTGACCACCAAAACGCTTCACACCAAGCCGTTTAGACTCCGAATCACGTCCGTTACGCGTACTTCCGCCTGCTTTTTTATGTGCCATGAACTGACTCCACTAACTAAATTAACTCGCAATTGATTTGATTTCTAGCTCAGTATAGTACTGACGATGCCCCATTTGGCTTCGCGAATGCTTACGCCGCCGAAACTTAACAATCTTTATTTTTTTGCCGCGGCCGTGAGATTTTACTACCGCCTCAACTTTGCCACCTTCCACATAAGGCGCACCGACTTTGACCTCTTCACCATCAGCGACTAACAGCACATTGTCGAGTTCAATCTCTGCACCTTCATCAACCACCAGTTTTTCAACCTTTATGGTATCTCCTTCGCTGACACGATACTGTTTTCCGCCAGTGACGATTACGGCATACATCCTAAATTCTCCAAATAACTGATTTTCAAAAACCAAGTACTAATTCAAATAACATTAAACCAGCAGCGTTCGCGCAAGAGGCGAATTTTATCTAAAAAAGACCATCAGGTCAAACCCAACTTCAGATGACATTGACGAGAGTAAAGCAACTTAAACAAGAATAGATTGAAAACTGCGCTGCAGACCGTTAGCATGGAGAACACATGCAGCATTAACCATTTAAAACAACAATATATACATGGACTTAGCTAAAATCAACGCGCTAACAGCAGACGATATGTCTGCCGTAAATAAACTTATTGCCAAGCGTCTTCAATCTGACGTCACCCTGATTAATCAGATCGGCCTCTACATTATTAATAGCGGCGGTAAAAGATTACGCCCTATTTTAGTATTGCTAGGTAGTGGTGCATGCGGCTATCAAGGACAGCATCACCACAGCCTCGCTGCGATTATCGAGTTCATCCATACCGCAACGCTACTCCACGATGATGTCGTCGATGCCTCTGAGTTGCGCCGAGGCAAAAAAACCGCAAATGCCGTTTGGGGCAACGAAGCCAGCGTACTGGTGGGCGATTTTCTCTATTCGCGTGCTTTTCAAATGATGGTGGAAATCCGAAATATGCGCGTTATGGAAATATTAGCGGAAGCCACGAACACCATCGCGGCAGGAGAAGTCATGCAGTTATTAAATTGTAATGATCCAGACACTACTGAAGAACGCTATTTACATGTCATTCGCTCCAAAACAGCCAAATTATTTGCAGCAGCCTCTCAACTTGGCGCCGTCATCAGCCAACGACCCAAAGAGGAAGAAATGGCATTTGCAACCTACGGCATGCACCTAGGCACTGCATTCCAACTGATTGATGATGTACTTGACTATGATGCCTCTTCAGAGATCACGGGCAAAAACATTGGAGATGATTTAGCTGAAGGCAAACCCACACTCCCTCTTATCCGCATTATTCAAACGGGGTCTCCTTCACAAAGCCAAACGGTTCGTCAAGCTATTGAAAAAGGCGGTCTTGAACATATTGACGCAGTAAAAGAGGCAATACTAACAACCGATGCCTTACAATACACGACAGACTGCGCCAAAAACGAAGCCCGGCTGGCCATCGACGCATTATCAATCATAGCGAATACACCTTACAAAGAGGCTTTAATAGAACTGGCACATTTTTCATTTAATCGCAATTATTGATCGAACGGAATTTTTACGGATTGAATCAGGATAACGCTAAAAAATAGGCACTTAATAACTTCCCTGTTTGACGCTCAGATTTAGTTCGTATTCGTTTTTTCTGATTGCCTACAGGGATGTAGATAAGAGGTATGAGCATGGATGCGGAAGCTTTGAGCAAAATTGCAGGAATAGTTATTACGTGCCACTCCTAAGTGAATATTTAGAAAACATGGATCAGGTCTCAGATCAACTACACCACTTTCAACCATAAATTTTCATAAAATTTGAAATTGTTTGCGTCCCATTTTTTTTGCTCTATAAAGCGCCTGATCTGCTCGCTTTAATAAATTTGCCGTATCAATTTCAGACCCCGTTTCCGCCATTGAAATACCCATAGAAAAACTAACATTACTGTGGATTTCAGATTTTCCATTTTGGGCAGCTAACTCAGAAGTCACCGCAAGCACTCGTTTCGCTATGTTCAAAACTTGTTCTTCTTCCACACCAAGCAACATCACGATAAATTCATCACCACCGTAACGGGCAAGCACATCATATGATCTCAATTGCTCCTGAATTAATAGCACAACGTCCTGAAGCACTTTATCTGCTGCGATATGTCCATATTGATCATTCAACAATTTAAAATGATCCAAATCAATAAACATAATAGCAAGGCGTCCATGCGTAAAACGCTGAAATCGATCAGCCTCTTGTTGCAGTCGTTCGTCAAAAAATCTGCGGTTATAGATCCCCGTAAGCGAATCACGATAAGCCAATTCCAACAAAATTCGTTGCCGATTTTCAGTTTCCAAAGCATGCTGCAAATGTAAAACCAATATTGAAAGCTCCGCTCTATGACGACTTAACAAACTTCCTTCTAATTGAAATAATAACAAATAACGAAAATTGCCTTCAATAAATAAAGGCACAGCTAAACCAAATTCACCCTCAACCTCTTCTAGTTTGATCGTTTTCGAGAGTTCAATGACCGGAACCTCCTGAACACTACGCAATTCCTCCATTAATGACTCGACCACTTCCATCGGTAAATTTGTTGGCAACGGATCTATACCCAAACCACCCAATATTCGTATATTTTTTTCCCCACACTCTAATGCAATCGCCTTATTAGAAACAACGAATTTTGCAGAGCCTTGCATACCTTCACTGACCAGATGATCACTTGCTGACTGCACACCTAGCTTTTGATAGATTTGTAACATCGTTTTTAACATTTCGACGCGAAGAGCTTGCTCCTGGATTTCATGTTTTTCTTTAACATGAGTATGAGCAAGATGAAAAAGTAACTTTGCACTCATACCGGAAATATATTCTTTATTCATACGAGAGCAATAAAGCATGACTTCTGATGACACCGAAGAATTACCTGTAGCATCAATAACCAAATCACCTTCAAACTGTTGCAATGCGACAGTTACATTAATAAATGTCGGCACCTCCAAGGCACTTGCCAACTGCATTCCAGGTGCATTTTCATTTTGATCAACAACACCATCAAGATGCAGCCAATCATAAAGTTCAAAAATTTGCAAAATATTAATACCCGCACGCCCACCACCGAGCAACAACGCATCTACTGTTTTATATTTGTCGCAACTAGGTACATCAACATCCAGAAATTTTTCAATCATGTTCATTGGATACTCGCCCTATATTCACAAATAGCCATTTTGGGAATACCCAGATATTTCTCATCTATATTAGTTATACATTTCCATTTTATATGTGAACCGCTGACTGATATTTTCGGCAAAAGAACAAGTGTCTTGTTTTCACCAAAGTCTTTTGATAACAGAACGCCAATGCCACTTTCCTTTGTTAAAAAAGAGTCCTCTATATAGTCATATTCTTTCAATTCATCTATAGAATAGCCCAAATCACTGATATCACCGGGTAACTGCCCAGTTGCCATAACATATTCGGAAAAATATATTTTAGTAAAGGTTATATCGGATAGAACTTGACTCAGCATTGCTCGAACGTAAAAATGACGACTCGTTGCCTGAGTTGTATCAACGAATGTCTGTTGAGGAATCAGCACAACTTGATTTTCAACTTCATCAAAAAAAGAAAAATATTTGGGAAATATTGCCGCCATAATCGTAACTAAAAAACCGATTGAAATGGCAGAAAATAACTCAATACTGTAGCTTTTAATGAAAATTAAAACTTTATTTTTAACTGTCACCCTACGTTCTAATTCATCGGCAACACCATTTGCAATATTTTCAATTTCTTTTTTGTTACGATCATCGACCTCTAATTTCTCTGCTTTTATTTCACTATTCACGTATACCCCTCAATATCAATCAACAAGTATTTAGGTGTGATTGCACGCGCCATATTCATTCCTTGGCTACGTTGCAAACGCCTCGCAATAGTCCACACTACACCTCGTCATTTCGCCTTGCCTACACGTGCAGGATGCGGAAGCCTTGCCAGGAAATGAATAAAACACTCTCTCAACACCTAAATTTCAAACGCTACAGGTATATATCGGCAAAATTTTAATTTTTTTTATTATTAAAAGTTTGCTTGTTGACTGATGTTACGCGCTAGCCTTCTTGAGAATCTGTAATTCCTCGAAAGCGAGCCTGATCGCTTTAATGTAAAGCCTATTTTTCAACGCGAAGGTATCGAGCTTTTGTTTTATACTTAAGTTTCCAGCCGGACGGTAGCATAAGCGACATAAATATGTGGTTACCCCGCAGCCTGACCACTTTGGCCCGTGATTTAGCCAGCGCCGTAAAGGAATATAGGGCGGTCGGGGAAAAAGAAATCAGTTGTCGCGTAAGCGAGGTGATTTTTGGCAGGGACGCCATAAAATCTATACTGAGGTAGCAACACTATCGTTGTTGTAATCCTATTAATCTGTCGTTGATAATCTCGTGGACGACCTGTCTGTTAACCTGGAGGCAACTCGAAGCGTTGTCCATCAGGTTATCCACAGGATTGTTCATCAGCTTATCAACACACATTCGCTGACGGCCATGGAGCGCGCAGCGAAGGCCGTTA
>JAADHS010000258.1:7697-10455 GCA_013151745.1 Gammaproteobacteria bacterium
GCCTTGCCGGGGCGGAACTCTCACCCGCTAGAATAATCGACCTTGCTCGGCCGCACACCCTTATTTTTCGTTTAGGTTGGAAGATTCCATTTATGCATTATATGCAAAAGTGTTTCATCTAACCTCCTGTTTTTTACATTCAGCTTACCAAACACACTTAATCGCTTACTAGGTGGGCTGCAATATTTTGAGAAAAAAACAGCGTGATAAATTCGGTGGTTTCAGGTTTCACCAGAAATATTTCGAGTATATACGAAACTTTAAAAGGTTACTTAGCCCATTATTTACCAACAAGTGGATGGAGAAAAGAAATATGAATATCTTTAATAGATTAATAATTTTAGCGTTCAGTGTTTTATTAATATCAATAATGATCACTAGCCCCGCAGCAGCAAAAGAAATAAAACTTAAAGGAAAAAATGTCGCTGATTACATACCTGTTTTAAAAAAAACCAAACAGCGATTTCCTTCGTTTGATCCGCACCATGTTTCCGAAGTCAGTACGCGTTTCTTTAAAGTTAAAGGTATGCCTGTGACTGGTGTTAATGAATATTGTGGTCAGCCAATATGGCGCTTCCCAACAATAGGTGCGCCAGTTCCTCAGGACTTCCACGGAGCGGCCATGGGTTCATATAATCCCGCACCAGATGCGACTGAAGCTTTGGCCTTATCGCCATCGAATTGTAGTGATGATTTATTGTTGGTCAGCACAACTGATCTAGATTTTGTTGTTGATCTGTTAGGCTTTCCAGATATGGACTCTCGTATGAAAAATATACCCTTTAGAGATGTGGCGATAATTGTTGATCCAAGTGGTTTAAGAGATTTTATTCCTTCGACTATACAACGTAATCCTCTACCACCTTCAAAAAACGTTCCCAGTGATCCGATTACACTTGGCAAGTGGCGTATGGCTAAAGGCGATATGAAAATAAACTGTAAAGCTGATGGCACTGCAAAAGTAAAATTTAAATTTAAAAACTTGATTCCAAACGGAATGTATAGCATGTGGGCGGTATGGAAAACGACTCCGCCAGGTGCGGATTTTCCGAGTCCCGTACCACAACCTTTGGGTGGCGTGCCCAATGCCGTAGTGTCAGATAAAAAAGGTAGCGCGAAGTTCGAGCGAATGCTTGCGTGGTGTCCAATGGATCCTACGCCTGATGGTTCAGAAATGTTGCTTGTGGTATTAGCGTATCATTCCGACGGAAATATATACGGTTCTGTGCCAGAGCCTTCTTTAGACTTGGTTGATGTGCGGGCAAAGGATGGGACGATTTTTTCCACTTATCTGCCACCGGGCGCTATGCTACATGATCACATGGATTTTGTCATTTCTCCCAGCGCGGAATATATTCTTGGACAATAGTTTTTAAGAGGGTGTAATCAGCCCTCTGCTCCTTGGTAAAACCACCCTTAAAAATAGGTGTATTAGGGCTGTCTTATTTCCTTGACTGGTGTCCATCATCCATTCAGTTCAAAAAAAGCAGTTGGATGCAAAAAAGACATGTACAGCATTGATGTGTATAGTGAATTCAATTATGCATGGTCATTTCATTGCGCAATTTTTCTTTTAAAAAATCAATGAGGACGCGTACCTTAAGCGGTAGATAGCTTCGGGAGGGATACAGTAACCAAGCCGCAGTATCCAAATTCGCAGCAGTTACTTTATAGTTTGTGAATAGCTGAATTAATTCCCCAGTCCGCAACTCTTGCCAGACGGCCCAGCGGGGTAGAAATGTTAGTCCCATACCGGATTGTGCAAAGGTTTTCAAGGTAACGGAATTGGTCATTCGCCAGCGACTTCGCACCGACACAGTATTCGTGTCGCCGCGTTTGTCCAGAAAGTGCCAATGGGCAAAGTTACTCATCGGAAAATGCAGACATTCATGCTTTGTTATTTCTGTTGGGATATGCGGGTTGCCGTGTTGCTTCAAATAGCCTGAACTGGCACAAATGACAAATTCCTCATCGAAAATCCGAGTAGCCACAGAAGCGGAGTCCTCTAATGTCCCCAGACGTATGGCTAAATCGACACGTTCGGCCAGTAAGTCGAGGAGCTTATCAGTAAACAATAACTCAAATTCAAGTTGCGGATATATTTTCGAAAATGCTGGCAACAATGGTGCAAGGACAAGCTGCCCAAACGCAACAGGGGCTGTTATACGTAGCGTGCCTTGAGGAACCTCATTCAGACCTATACACCCTTGTCCGGCCTGTTCGAGTTTTTCAATCAAGTGTTCAATGTGCTCAAAGTAATAATTTCCTGCCTCGGTCGGCTCCAATCGCCGAGTGCTGCGTTGAAACAAACGCGTACCTAATTCCGATTCAAGCTTAGCAACCACACGTGAAACCGAAGAAGGTGACACATTATGATCATGGGCCACTGCAGAGAAGCTGCCACGGCGCACAACTTCAATAAAGGTTTTTAGACTTGCTATTTCCATCTCTACACTGTACCCAAAGATATTTCACGAAATCCATTGTTTTTTGTTTCCAGTTCGTTATCTACGCTCTCAACGATTAGACAGTGCAAGATACTTAAACAACGATAGTGTCGCTACCTCGGTATAGATTTTTGGCGTCCCTGCCAAAAATCACCTCGCTTACGCGACAGCTGATTCCTTTTGCCCCGACCGCCCTGCGTCCGGCACGACCTCCGTATAACCTCTCTCATTCTTCGTTCGTTACACTCCATCATGCCTTCCTCAATGGCTCTACGGTCACTAAAGCCGCTCCTGCATTTCTACGTCACTCG
>JAADHS010000284.1 GCA_013151745.1 Gammaproteobacteria bacterium
GTATAGACGTCGCCATATTAAACGATAATGCGGTATAGGCTTTTTGTTCTGCAACTCGCAAGGTGAGATCGACAGCTAAAGTATCGCGTGCTGCTAATTGGACGTTACCCCCTCGATCAATCACCACAACGGCAATCTGAATCGCTTGTTTCCGGCAAGCCGTTATTGCCGATTGAACTATCTTGATGGTAGATTCAAATGACAAGCGTTTAATATCCACCGCCACCAACGCATCCGCCTTGGCAATGAATGGAAACAATACCATCAACAATAATATACAACGAAATATTTCCATTAATTCTCACCTATTAGCATCGAGTTGGAACATCAAGAGCCTCTACTTATACCCGTAGCGCTCAATATTTAGGCTTTATTGCGGTTCTATTTTTACCCTGACGGTGTTGGCACTCTTCGCAATATATCTCGCTATTACTCGTCGTTTCGCCTTGTCAGGACAAAAATATACCTCGCACTCAATACCTAAATCTCAAATGCTACGGGTATATTAAAGGAGAGATTCAATTTTGTCTGTCACTTTTTGGGTGGAAGGATCCGTTTGACTTGAAATGCTTGCTACCAATTTTCCGTGACGATCGATTAAATATTTGTGAAAATTCCACGAAGGATATTCACCAGCCACGTCATACAATGATGAAATATTTTGTTAATTTCAACTCAAACTCCCCGTCTGTATCACAGGAATCACCCAGTATTCCAGGGTCGTACCGGTAAAATCTTTCTGCAGACTAATAAGTATCGAGTCAAGCGTGTCGGATTTGAGCTGAAGATGAAACATCACTTTTCGCTGTCGTCCTATCACTTGCTCAATGAGACTCATTTTTTCTTGCTCCCGACTTTGTCCATAAGTCGGATGACTGGTAAAACCATGGATATCATCCTGTTCCAATAACCAATCAACAATAATTTCTTCCAGTTCGGGTGCAGCAACCAGGATTAAAATACAGTTTTTCATGCCGCTCTCCCGTTAGCAAAACCAAAACGGCGATACATAATCGGCAAAACAATCAGCGTTAAAAGTGTTGATGTCACCAGTCCACCAATAACAACAATCGCCAAAGGGCGCTGGATTTCGGAGCCTGGACCAGAAGCAAATAATAGTGGAACCAGACCAAAAGCAGCAATCGAAGCTGTCATCAATACCGGCCGCAAGCGTCTTTTTGCACCCTCCACCACCACATCGGCAATGGCCATTCCTTGCGCTTTTAGTTGATTAAAATAACTCACAAGTACCACTCCATTCAATACCGCAACCCCAAGCAAAACAATAAAACCCACTGATGCGGGTACTGACAGATATTCACCAGAAACCCAAAGAGCAAATATACCACCAATCAGAGCAAATGGTATATTCCCCAAAACAAGCAACGATTGCCGAATGGAGCCAAAGGTAGTAAACAACAATAAAAAAATCAATGCCAACGAGATCGGCACCACGATACTTAAACGTTCTGCTGCACGTTGCTGGTTTTCAAATTGCCCTCCCCATTCCAGACGATAGCCGGTCGGAAGTTTCAGTTCCTTGCCAATGATCAATTTAGCCTCATCAACAAACCCCACAAGGTCACGATCACGCACATTGGAAGTCACAACCGCCATTCGTTGACCACGCTCACGATCGACTTTGACTGGACCTTCCACCCGTTCGAGCCGTGCGACAGCAGACAATGGAACATTGCGCCCATCAGGTAAAGTGATCTGCATATCCATAAAGCGATCAGGATTAGATCGAATACTCTCCGATCCACGTAGCACTAAAGGAGTACGGCGTGCGCCTTCATGCACATTGCCGATCGGCGTTCCTTCAACGTAAGCCCGCAACATGACTTCAATATCATCGACGGACAAATTCATACGGCCAGCCGCTAAACGGTCGATTTTCACTTGTAAATACTGTACACCTTCGTTTTCAGTGACTCTAACATCCTCTGCGCCAAGTAATTTCTCAACAATACTTTTGATTTCTTCAGATAATTTATTTAATTCAGCCAAATCCGCCCCAAAGACCTTAATTGCCAAATCACCCCGTACACCGACCAGCATTTCAGAAACACGCATCTCGATAGGTTGGTTAAAAGCATAGCTAACACCTGCAATACCATTCATTACTAGGCGAATCTCATCCATCAATGCTTCTTTGTCATTCATACGCCACTCACTTTGTGGTTTAAGTACCAAAAAAGAGTCCGTTTCATTCAACCCCATGGGGTCTAATCCGATTTCATCACTACCAACACGCGCAACTACACCAGTTATTTCCGGTATCCGTTTCATCAGTTCACGCTGAACAAGTAAATCGATTGCCACTGACTGCTCAAGATTAATCGAGGGAATTTTTTCTAATTGCAAAATTAAATCCCCCTCATCCATGGTTGGCATAAATGATTTTCCAATCAGGGTATATACAAACCCCGTCGCAATAAATGCTATCACGGCACTAACAACGACGATGGTCGGGTTGCGCAAACTCCACTTAAGAACTGGCCCATAAATTGTCAACAACACTCGCACCAGCCAGGCATCTTTATGACTCATATTTTTTAGAAACAGAGACGCCAGTACCGGTATCACAATGAGAGATAATAACAATGAACTACCTAGCGCAAACACAATGGTTAATGCGACAGGAATGAACAGCTTACCTTCAAGACCTTGCAAGGTTAACAGCGGCAGAAAAACAATGATAATAATTGCGATACCTGATGTGACTGGCACGGAAACTTCTCTTACTGCACGATAAATAATATGCAAACGAGGCAATTTTGGATGAGAACCTGCACGAGCGAGATGAGTGATAATATTTTCAACAATCACGACCGCTGCATCAACCAGCATACCAATTGCAATGGCCAGCCCCCCCAAACTCATGAGATTAGCTGACATATTGAAATATTTCATCAGCACAAAAGTGCCAAACGCAGCCAGTGGCAGAATCATAGCTACCGTAAGAGCCGCTCGTAAGCTCCCCAAAAATAAAACCAGCAGAATAAGCACCAGCACAATAGCCTCACCAAGGGATTGAGCCACCGCCTGAACGGCTGTGTCAACTAATATACTTCTATCATAAAAAACATTTGTCTCCACACCCTCAGGTAAACTGGGTGCAAGATCAGCCAATTTTTGCTTAACCATACGTACCACTTCGTGGGCATTTGCACCACGTAAACCCAGTACCAGACCTTCCACCGCTTCACTTTCGCCATCGCGGGTCACCGCGCCATAGCGAGTTAAACTACCAATCCGTACATCAGCAACATCGACGATACGCACCACAACGTTATGCCGTTTTTTCACAACAATACTGCGTATATCGTCTAATGACTGAATGCTACCCTCCGTGCGAACCAGTAAAGATTCTTCCCCCTCATTCAACCGTCCTGCACCATCGTTTCGATTATTTTCTTCAAGTACACGGATCAAATCCTGAATGCTGACCCCACGAGAATTCATGCGTGAACGGCTTGGAACAACTTCGAAAGTCTTCACTAATCCGCCAAGTGAATTAACATCCGCAACACCAGGGACAGTACGCAATACTGGACGAATCACCCAGTCCAATAATGTACGTCGTTCAGTTGATGTAAGATTACCCCCATCAATGGTGAACATAAACATTTCACCCAGTGGCGTTGTCATTGGTGCAATACCACCGCTAATGCCAGCAGGCAAATCACCCCAGATATTGTTCAAACGCTCAGCTACTTGCTGACGTGCCCAGTAAATATCAGTATTATCAGAAAAATCGACAGTAATATCAGTCAATGCATATTTCGCTACCGAACGCAACATTGACTGGTTCGGTATACCAAGCATCTCGACTTCTATCGGCGCGGTAATACGCGCTTCGACTTCTTCCGGTGTCATGCCGGGCGCCTTGATAATAATCTTTACCTGCGTCGATGAAATATCAGGAAAAGCATCAATAGGAATGTTGGTCAACGAATACCAGCCACTGCCGACTAATAATACCACACCCAACATAACTAATATGCGTTGGGTCAGCGCAAATTGAATCAGATGGGAAAGCACTAATCACCTCCGCCTAGACCAACCCAAGCACCTTTAATTGCTGCTATACCGGAAATAGCAATGGATTCATCACCATTGATATCGCCGGAAATAATGGAATGTTCACCGCGGGTGGCATGAACGGTTATTAGTTTAGCGATGAACCCCCCTCTAATTTTTACGAAAATGTATGATTTTTTACCCGTTCGCGTCACCGCCTTTGATGGTAATTGGAATCTTGGCTCAGTGGTTTCTGCCACATGTGCAACCTGAATGTATTGACCGGGACGCAGCTTATCCGTATTGATGGAAATCTTTGCCCGTACCAGCACGGTCTGGCTCACTTCATCAACATTGCGCCCGATAGCGATGAGCTTACCATTTAGCTCCTGGCCATAGACATGTAAACGATCACCAACCTTGAATTCATGAACCACTTCCAGAGGTGCATTTACTTCCAACCAAAGGGTGTTAAGTTTGCCGATCCGATACAATGGATCACTTATGGATAGTCGTTGTCCTGGTTCAACCTGTACATCCAGCACAATACCGGTAATGGGAGAACGTATTTTCAATCCGGCGCTGATTTCCCCACTCGCCTCAAGTTGTTCAATGGCTGATGTATCCATGCCAGCCAACTTCAATGCCAGACGTCGCTCTGCCACCATTGCCGCCAGCTGCTGATATCGGCTTAGCGTTTTCTGATAGCGGCGTTGTGAAATCACAGCTTTGCTAAGCAGCGATTCATCCCGTTTCATCGCCTGACCTGAAAAACCTTGCTGTGCAATACTCTGTAAAAAATCACGTTGCGCCACAATCATGTCAGGGCTTTGTAATTGGGCAATCACCTGCCCTTTAATCACCTGATCACCAACAGCGACCATCAGTTTTTCAATCATACCGGACTGCGGTGCGCTAACGACATATAGCTGTGCAGGTGGAACGACAACTCTCCCAGGAATTGTCTTGCCAAAAGTTGTGGATACCTCATCCATCGAATCTATCATAATGCCGGAGGATATCACCTGAATTTCACTTAACTTAACGACTTCTGCCAAACTATTTGTCACCGCTAACGATAACAACAGGCTAATTAATATAAATTGACTGATTTGCAAACGAATCATGGTAATTTTCCTGGCGATTGATCAATTATTGATATTGCTTGTTTTTCTTCGAGCTGATGAATGACTAGCGGCATTTCGGCAAAAACCACTCGCCACAGTTGTCTAACATCGAGTTAACCAATCCGAAAAGCCCGTGCCTCCCGTAAATGTTCTTGTACCGTCGCTTACCCTTGCGCGACAAAGGCATATTATTCATTAATCAATCTGATTGATACGCAAAATCTAAACCGAATAGAACCATGTATGCTCTCCAGACCAACGGCTTACACTATATACATTTTCCTCGCAGACACTTACTTGGATCGCTCAACAAGATGTGCTCAAAGATCAAGCGAGATCAAATGATAGGCGGCCCAATGTCGGTTTTAGTCATAGTCTTGTAGAAATTCCCAGTGAATCATGATCTTGATGAAAAAATTTATCAGCAGGTAATTTAGAGTATATGCAAAAATTAGCGATACACTCGCCAGAAGCATATAAATATGTCGAGTTGCCTGTTTCATTATTATCGCTAAATATTAAAAAGAGCCGTATGCTTTACAGCAAGGAATGGCCACATAATAACTTTTGATAAATTAGACGTAGAACTACTATATACCCATAGCGTTATGAATTTAGGCCTTTTTAGCACACCCCCTTTTGCCCTCAGCTTCGTTGCTCCGCCTGACATAAAATGACTCTGTTTCGTCGCCTAAAGCGCCTACTGTTGGTGTCGCGCCTCGCTGAGAACAAAAATTGACGCACTCTCAACACCTAAATTCATAACGCGACGGGTATAGTTGTATTTTTTTTGCGCTTTTTAGCTACTCATTTTTTTACTTTTCTTTAAATGTTTGATGATAAATATTGTATATGAACTGAAAATGACAAAAATTTAATGTTGATTTGTGCCGGTAACACGATGATCAATCAATTTGACCCGTTATTTTTCTGTGTAATCATGAACAGTCTATGTTTTAATTTCACTCTCAAGATGCCGAATACGACCGAACTTTAAGTTCGGCCAAATTGTACTGGTTCGTTCCCCTTTCACTGACCAACGCGGTAGCAAGCAACGCCCAGTAGTAGTACGGCCACAATCAAGCCTAAACCTCAAACGCTACGGGCATATTACAGTGACTAGTCAAATTCGAGTAAAGACGGGATTTGGAGAAGCGATAATAGAGGACTGACAAACCGCTGGATTACTCAAACCCTCTGCCATCAAGCCTATTATTTTGCTGCGGAAAAATCGATTATCAAAAAAACGTTGGGACAACTTGAAAGCAACGATCGAGAAAGTTTAAAAGCGATTATCGAAATGGTTATTGGATAATCTGCTTACAACAACAAAGCCCCCGATCGGCTAGGTAGGACTTTTACGTGAATCACTAAAAACATTTTAGCTGTCAGGCTCCATTAATTGACACAGGTAAGACGCAAACTCTTCTGTTTCTTTCCGATCACCACTTAATCCCATTGAGCCAGTTTCCATAATCCATAAATACTCAAAAAGGCTGGGGGGTCGCTTAGAGGTCAAGTATTATATTGACTGATGTTAATTATCATATCTCAATAAATATTATACTAAACAGTGAGGCTCAGCAAGGGAGATAATCGGCCCGACAATTGATATCAAGAAAGAGGCGCTTCGCAAAATTAATCACATTAGCAAACCCATAGCCACGGCGCTTAATCACTTTTATCTTATTATTCATCCCTTCTACTAGGCCACTGCTTTTTCGAGAGGTAAAGTAGTTGAGTATGTTCGATTCAAATCGGCGGTAGGTTTCAATAAATGACTGAAGCACCGAATGTGGATTCGCCGCTAAAACCCAAGTGTCTATCGCTGACTTTTCCTCAGCTTTTGACAGAGGTTGTTCAAATATTTCAAACAGGGCTTCTCGACAATCATACGCCGCTTTTAATTCATCGGACAGATCAAATAACACGCTTAATTGGGTGGCTTGATCTTCATCAATATCTCTTGGATGCTGACGAAAGGGCCACACTGTCCCTTTATATTTGCTCAAGTGTTTCCGGATCATCTTGGGCATTTTGTTTGAGCTCAGCGACTAACTTCTTGCGTCGTTTATCCACTTTTTCGCCCACTAGCTTGGCCACATGAAACCAATCAATGGTGACAACGCGAGGATGATTCAATGACCAATCATAGTCTATTTTAATGTGCCGATTGACAATGCCTTCTACCGTCTCATTGGTCAGTTGTAATTTGACCGATACGTCACTCACGGTTGAGTGGATTAATTGCTTCAACACATAATGCTCAAAAACAATGGTTTTGTTACCGGTTTTATTCAACCACTGGGGATGAAACGAGGTGGTTTTTTGATGGCAATCAGGGCAAACAAATCGTGGCCAACGCACGTGAATCAACACTCTTTTTTCGAGAATGGGAATAGGCTCTATGAGGCTTTCCTGGCAATGCCCATGGGTCTGATGTAAGCGCCTATTGCAATGTGGACACGTACCAACTGTCGTAGTACAGGCAACAT
>JAADHS010000049.1 GCA_013151745.1 Gammaproteobacteria bacterium
AAACAGACAGATATTAATTCGATACTCTAATTCCGCTTATGACTGAACACGTCGAAGGCGAAAACAGACGTTGAACATTTCGAGAAAGAGTCAATGCTCTGGCGCAAAAAATATGAAACTATTTGTTTTCTAACCATTCCTAAGAAAAACGGAATGAAATGAATTACAGCAGAATAAAAACCACAGGATGAAAAGCGGTTGACGATCTAATTCAGCGCTTATAATAAGCGTTATTAGCGAAAACGCGGATAATTTATTCTCCGGTTATTGTGTGCATTTCAACAGATAAAATTATTTTCTTGACAATACTTTTACAAGCGTTAATGTACTGTTCGAACTTGTACATACTCACCTTTTTTAAAAGGCTCACCCTCGATAATATTGTGGAGACGACCGGTAAAAATATATTTCTTTTTGAATTAATAATTCTAGCTATGAAAATCTCAAAACGCAGGATTCAATGATTTGGCTTAACCATTTTCACACTGTTACAACTGGCAAGAAAGGAAATGATACATGACAAACCTTAGAAAAACATTGGTGTTTTCTGTATTTTTTTTACCGCTGAATCTATCCGCCGGGGAAGTTGATTTTTCCGGGTTTGCAACACTCGCGGGTGGAATCATTTTCAATGAAAGTACAAAGGACACCACCATAACGGATGATGAAATCAGCTATCAAGGCTACGATGACGACATTGGTTTTGATAGCAAGTCTCTGGTCGGTTTACAAGCCTCCGCTGAACTGGCTGACGGTTGGGGCTTCACCACACAATTTGTTGCTCGAGGCTCCGAGTCTTGGGATCTGAATGCCGAATGGGCCTTTCTCAGTTACGATGCGAACGATAACTGGCGATTCTTATTCGGTAGGCAACGAGCGCCTTTTTATATGTATTCCGATTTTCTCGATGTCTCCTATGCTTATCATTGGATTAAGCCCCCCAGCGGAGTTTACAGTATTGTGTTTGATGTGATTGATGGCGTTGGCTCCATTTTCAAAAGCACTATAGGCGATGTTGATTCAACCGTGCATCTTACTTTCGGACGAAATCGTGATCCAGCACGAATCTTAGATGTGGACAGAACCTCCGATTTCCCGAATTTTTTCAGTGCTTCATGGACACTTAATTGGGACTGGTTAACCTTTAGAACCAGTTACGCACGAACAGACCTATCTATTGAATTCGATAATATATCACCCCTTTTGCAAGGCTGGCGTGGCACGCCATTCGCTAGCATCGCCGATGATCTAGAGATCAAAGACGACACGGCTGAATTTGGGGGCATTGCTTTTACCATCGATTATAATGATTATTTGCTCACCGGTGAATATACTAAAATTTTCCTCAAAGACACCTTTTTACCCGAGCAAGATTCTTATTATATTAGTTTTGGTAAGCGTTTTGATAACATATTAATTCATCTGACTTATGGCGCTGATGAAAATAAATCGGATTTTGGTATACTCGATAAGGTTACAGTTCCTGCTGGAGTTAATCCGCAGTTAGACATGCTCGTGGGAGGCTCGAAAAACGCTCTGTTATCAGTCCAAGAAGACAGTTCATTTTACACGCTGGGACTACGCTGGGAAGTCAGTGATTCCGTGGCGCTTAAAGTCGAATATACGGAATTTGAAAACAAAGACACGTTTTCTGGCGAAGAGGCATCTTTAATTGAAACTGCTTTGACTACTGTGTTTTAAAGGGAGTTTAAAATGAAAATTTTTACCGCCTTAACTCTAATCGCCTTGTCGCTGACTGCGTTGAACCTAAGCCATGCGAACAATGTAGAAATTGTCGTGGTCGTCAATCCAGACAACCCGGTTACGCTATCTGATAAAGAAATCAAACGAATTTTTTTGGGTAAAATGAAAAGTTACCCCGGAGGCAATGCCATCTTACCTATTAACCACTCCAGTAAATCGGATGTTCGAAAACATTTTGATCAACACGCCTTGGGGAAATCATCCAAACAAATCAAAGCTTATTGGTCAAGATTAATGTTCAGCGGTAAAGGGAATCCGCCCAAAGAGGTGGACAATGATGCCAAAATTATTGAACTGGTTGCAGAAAACCCTGCTGTGATTGGCTATATTAATGCTGGCAGCAAAACAGAGCGTGTCAAAGCGATCGCCACTTTTTAATTTACACTTTGAATACCGACACTTGTTCTTTTAACTGGCCTGCCAGCGTTGCCAAATTTTCACTGCCATTTTCGGCAACGCTGGCGCCCTCTGTCACCTGAGTGACGACCTGACCCAAATTGACAATATTGTTATTGATCTCCTTCGCAACGACGCTCTGCTCTTCCGCCGCGCTGGCGATTTGCACATTCATGTCTGAAATTTCTTCAACCCCCTGGGTAATCCGATCCAATGATGTTCGTACCCGACCGGCCTGATCCACACTAATCTGCGCCTGCTCACATCCTTGCTTCATTGTTTGCACTGCATTTTGAGTGCCCGCTTGTAAGCGACTGATCATATCGTTAATTTCTCGCGTTGATTCGTGGGTACGGATGGCTAGAGTGCGCACTTCATCCGCCACGACCGCGAACCCTCGTCCCTGCTCACCCGCACGCGCCGCTTCAATCGCCGCATTGAGGGCCAATAAATTGGTTTGTTCGGCGATGTCGCGGATGACGCTAAGCACCTTACCAATCGATTCACTATGGCTATCCAATTCCTGAATCACCTCAGCGGCATGCTTAACCTCACCCGCAAGACGATCGATGGCCTGCATATTTTCTTCAACGACACACTTGCCATCGTTGGCCTCGGTACGAGCGCTATTCGCCATGTTAGCAGCCCGGCTGGCCCCCTGAGAAACGCTGTCTACCGAACACGTCATCTCCGCCATAGCCGTGACGACTTGCTGAATTTCCTGCTGCTGGGCATTCATCCCCAGCATACTCATTTCGGAAACTTTTCTCATCTCGTTCGCCGCTTCAGCCACTCGGCTTGTTGAACCCGTGACTTCAGTAATCACTCGCTGAATTTTAGCAATAAACGTATTAAACCCCTGCACGAGCGCGTCGATTTCATCATGACTCTCACTTTTGAGTCGTATTGTTAGGTCGCCCTCATCGCTCGCCATGTCCTTGAGAGAACGAACAACCACAGCAATATTACGAGTGATGGAGTTACCAATCAAAAAACCGGCGATAGCGAGCACCAACGCCATGACTATACCGATAACCACCCCCATCACTAGCGCCTCAGCCGACGTGTCATTGGCTTTGTCAATCGCCCCCGTGAAACGTTGATAAGCCTCGCTACGAAACACTTTCATTTCTTCTTGAACGAGAATTTGTCGTTCGTTCATTTCTTGTAACAGGGGTTGCAGCCTATCAGCGGGCAGCGTCTCTGCAATCATCCCTCGACTCAGCCTGTCTGCGCTCTGAATATAAGCGGTCAAGTCACTGAGTGTTTGTTCTGCCTGATCTTTATTGTTGACATCCAGCACCGCAACCTCGTTCAGTGCCTGCACTGCCGCTTTAAACAGGTTGGTGACTTCTTCGAGCATCTCTTCTTCTGCGGCAA
This sequence comes from Gammaproteobacteria bacterium, assembly GCA_013151745.1. Classification (GTDB taxonomy): domain Bacteria; phylum Pseudomonadota; class Gammaproteobacteria; order JAADHS01; family JAADHS01; genus JAADHS01. Next base: position 3,541 of record JAADHS010000049.1, read on the forward strand.
TCACCGCAGCACTATAAATTTCCTGAATTTGATCCAAGCGAATCAGGTTGGCATCGAGCCGTTCGAGTGCTGGAAAATAAACATCTCGCACCTCCTCTAGTGTCACTTTATTATGACTGGTGGCATTGTAGTTGAAAATCAACGTCACCGCTAAACCCACAACCCCCCCCGCAACAATAAGCAGCACCTTGAAACGAATAGATAAATTTGAAAATAGACTCATAAAAAATCCCTCTGCATCCCTGCGCTGCAATCGGTCATCTATTGCAAGCCCTCTGTAAAGCCATTATCGGCTGGCCGAGAAGAGAACTTTAGGTGACAGCGGGAATAAAATGTGCCAGATTGCGCCAAATTTTTGTTCGTACACAAGGTAAAAAATACGCTTTATTGTCCAACCAGCAATACCTTGACTGAATCATTCACGGCGGCATTGTCTACGTAGCCCATCGCCCCTGGTGTGGAGGCAACCCAATTGACCACTTCGTCGTCTGAAGACAGAGGCTTGGGTGGTACCCCTTTTCCTGAAAAAACAATTTTAGCCCAGTAAGCTCTGAGCTTTTCTTCACTTTTTTTCACAACTTTACTGTAAAAATAATCGCGCGATCCACTTCCCTTGGGTAAATCTGACAGTTTGAGAGTAAGACCATTAATTTTTTTGGTCTTGGCCAGCCAGATTTTTTTAGCCTCTTTAGCCGTAATTGCATCGAGACTCACCGACTGATGGGCAATGACGCTCACACCGGCAACGGCTTGCACTGGCCCGGCAACTAAGAACAGGGTCGCCCAAAACAACAATGAAACAAACAACCGGGGTAAACGTTTATTCACTTTATTAATCATCTTATTATGCACTTTCACATCCCTTCCAAAGTCGTATTAAAAAATAATGTCGACGGCAATACTCGTCAAATTGGTAGAGCCATCACTTGGCGCAATGTTAAACAAGCCTGCTTGTGTGGCAAAGTTATTCGTTCCAATTCGACTTTGCTCCGCTTTAATCACCACTGAATCAGTAACTCTATAGGCCAGGCCCAAAGTTGAAAGCGAATGGTTGGCACCGTTATCCCTATCCCATTCCTGGCGGGTAAAATGAGGTAAAAACCGACCTATTCGATATCCCAAAGTGGCATACCAAACATCAGAATCTCCTATTTTTGTTCCCATCATGGTGACATCCATTGTCACCTGAGCGGCTTCGGCATAGGCTACAATGTTATGCCAATCTACCTTGATACCAACCAGCCTGGCACCATGCGTCTTTTCATTCATCATCGCCATCATGGGCATACCAGCGGGATCCGTATTCATTTCGCCTTCATAAGCAGAAGCCTGAAGTTCAACGGTATCATCCCAGTTAGCCCTAACCGTCAGCCCCAATAAACCTTTAACCACCATCCCTTCTAGATCAACCTGGCCAAAGAAAAGATCACTGCCCAGAGTCCAGTCCCCCATCTCTTCCGTCCATAACAAACTCGCACCAGTGTAGGCTTCGCGGGTGGCCTGAGCACCATTAGGTTCGTTGGAATACAGCAACAGCGGTGCACTGATCCACGGATACGTAACACCGACATCAACATACTCATTGACCAACCCGACTGGAAATTTGATCTTGCCCGCACGCAGCGTAAACGCCTCGCTCAAGGTATAGCTGGCAAAAGCCCAGTCAATCTGCGTGTTGTAATCATTCTCGCTGGCAGAAGACATCAGTAACATCGCCACACTTAAGTCGTCGTTGATTTGGGATCTGATCGTTAATCCTAATTTAGTGCCTTGAAAACTACCTTTGTCATTGATGCCAGAGTCCCGATCACCATGAAAATAGGCCGCTTCGTCAGTCAGGCTGTAACGCGTCGTAAAAAAACCCGAAACATCCGTACGTTCTGTCCAGTCCACCGCCAGCGCCGTTGAACCTGACAGAGTCAAGCCAATAAGCGTTACCTTAGCGAGCATTGTTAATGTATTATTCATTGTCGAACTTTCTCCTTGTCGTAACATGTTGATCGAACTTTCCTTGCTATCTCATACCTTGAACACGGAAACCTGTTTTATTAACTGTTGCGCCAACGTTGCCAGATTTTCACTGCCCTGTTCAGCCATGCTGGCGCCCTTTGTGACTTCGGTAACAACTTGTTCAAGGTTGACAGTATTACTATTGATCTCCCGAACGACTGCGCTCTGCTCTTCCGCCGCGCTGGCAATTTGCACATTCATGTCCGAGATGTCCTCAACCCCCTGGGTAATACGATCCAGATATTCTCGTACCCGGCTTGCATGACTCACGCTGAGTTGTGCCTGCTCGCGCCCCTGCTTCATCGTTTTCACCGCGTTCCGGGTGCCCGCTTGCAAGCGACTAATCATGTCGTTAATTTCTCGCGTCGATTCGTGTGTTCGGGTAGCCAGGGTACGCACTTCATCCGCCACGACTGCGAACCCTCGTCCTTGCTCACCCGCCCGTGCCGCTTCAATCGCTGCATTAAGTGCCAGCAAGTTGGTTTGCTCAGCGATGTCGCGAATGACGCCGAGCACTTTACCGATTGACTCGCTATGACTATCCAGCTCCTGAATCACCCCGGCGGCATGCTCAACCTCGCCAGCAAGACGATCAATCGCTTGCATGTTTTCTTCAACCACAGCCTTACCATCGTTAGCCTCGGCACGCGCGCCATTGGCCATGTCAGCCGCCCGGCCAGCACGCTTGGAGACACTGTCAACCGACTCCGTCATTTTTGCCATGGCGCTGACAACTTGCTCAATCTCCTGCTGCTGAACTGTCATCCCCTGTACACTCGCTTCAGAAACCCCCATCATCTCATTTGCCGCTTCGGCGACTCGGTCAGTCGATCCTGTCACCTCGATAATCACTCTCTGAATTTTTCTCACAAAGGTATTAAAACTATCGACTAATACGCCTATTTCATCGTTGCTTTCACTTTTGAGTCGCGCGCTCAAATCACCCTCACCATTCGCCATTTCTTTAAGAGAACAAACAACGACAGCGATATTTCGAGTGATAGAATTACCAATCAAAAAACCTGCCAGAGCAAGCACCAAGGTCATCATCACACCAACAATAATACCGATAATCAACGCCTCGGCCGAAGCCTCATTGGCTTCATCAATCGCTGCCGTAAAGCGTTGATAGGCATGGTCGCGAAACTGATTAAAATTCGCCTCGCTTAAACTCAATCGTTCGTTCATTTCCTTCATCATCAGTGGCACTTCAGTAGCGGACAACGTCTCTTCAATCAGACCTAGGCTCAAAGTATTCGCGACCTCAATGTAGGCCGTTAAATTTTTCAGAATTTGATCCACTTCAGCTTGATCACGGCTCTCCAACGTCGCCACTTCATTCAGCGTCTGCACTAATGATTGAGCCAAGGTAATCACCTCTTCGAGCATATCCTCCTCTCCGGCAATAACCGCGGCGCTATAAGATTCTTTGATTTTATTCAGACGAACCAGGTTGACATCGAGTCGTTCGAGTATTGGGAAATAGATGTCTCGCACCTGCTCCAAAGTCACTTTATTATGGCTGGTGGCATTATAGTTAAAGGCTAGTACCACCATCAGGCCGACAATACCTCCAGCGACAATGGCCCATATTTTGAATTTAATCGATAAATTTAAAAAAAAATGCATCAGGAAAAACCTCACCTTAGCGGAAACTTTTCCACTCTGTGTATATGTAACGGAGTAGAAAAATAAACCTTTAGGCCGAGCGATGCAGAATGTGGAAGCGCTGAAAAAAGCTCAAAAACAGTCGTTTTTATTTCGAGCTTTTGTAATTGATCCTGACAGGAATGTAGAGACTAGCCCCACTTTTCACAGGAATAAGGGCTAGGAGACAAAGCCGACAACCCCAAGGATGGGGGAGATAGGGCGGCTCAAGAGACAAAGTGCCGAAAGCATAAACACAAAAATGACACTATGCCCATGTCCGACATAAACGCATCGGCACGAATCGCTTTTTATTTTACTGAGTAATAAACTCCGCCTTTGTGTTTTTTGCCATCCGTCGTTTTAAATAAAACCATCAGCTGATGCTTGCCTTTGTGTCCGAGGTCATAACCGGCCATCAACCAATCGCCCATTTGCATGCCCATTTGCATAGTTTTTTTGGTTTCTGAGCTGCCATTGGGATGCTTAACTTTGGTATTCATAACGAGGTTCGTCAGTACTTTGCCATTTTTTTCAACTTTTATCATAAAGTCATGCGTTCCGCCCATTTCTTTACCTGGCTTGGCTTTCATGACGTGAAAACTAACCTGGTAACCATCGATTTCTTTTTTCTTCAGAAACATTTTGCCTTTCTCTGAGCTATGGTCGTCATGCCCGTGTTCGGAACCGTGATCATCATGTTTCATTCCGGACT
>JAADHS010000022.1 GCA_013151745.1 Gammaproteobacteria bacterium
TTCTTTTTTGTTACAGCTTTCTTCTTTGCTGCAACGCGTTTTTTAGCACTAGCTTTCTTCTTAACTGCCATCTCAATTCCTCCAAGTGGACCGTTCGGGGTTAAGTATAATCATCTTGACAAACAATACCAGTTTTTTTAACGCCGAACCGTTCGTGGATTAAAAAAATTAACCTAAACAAATTAGCGCATAGGTTCGTATCAGCAGTTATATCGACACAGATTTTAATGAGTTGAGCTTTGTTAGGAAAATTTTTGCATAAACTTTAAACTGCTAACACAAGAAATAAGCCCACGAATCAGTAATGTAAAAACCATCACCAGATACTATTTACAAAATAGCCAATGTCGTTTGCTTGCAGGCATAACAGAAAGTCTGCTTTCTTTCTTTAACAATCGCATGCCTCATAAACCTTCATGCTGTTTTAATTCAGCCAACAAAATAGTCCGTTAAAACTTTTTACGTAAGTTATATCTACTAAATGCAAACGTGTATTTTAACTATCACTGTTCGGATCATAGGGCTTATTACTCTTATAAAGCCCTATTAAATCTGTATGCGGCTTGCTTGCAAGCCCTTGTAATACCTGCCATCCCGGGCTCTTTGCAATTAGAGCGATAAAAAATGCACGTCACAAATACGTATTGGGCCATGCATCATAATATTAAGTGCTTATATAGTTTCGAACCCCACCCTATGGCTCAGTTTTATTTAGTCTTTATTTTAGATCACCAATGCTAAACTTACTCGGCTCTGATTTTATTAACCAATACCGCATTGAACAATCATCTAAAACTGATAAACTTTTTTCTCAGTAACACAACAATCAACCGGTATATCCCAAGAGTTTTGCATTAACACATCTACTTTCTGACATTCAAACGCGACTCCCATTAACAAAGGTTTTTTCCAAGAAGTGCGATTAGAACGAAATTGAAGACAACGATCATAATAACCACCACCCATTCCTAGACGTTGCCCACTTTCATCAAAACCAACTAACGGCACTAAAATAAGATCAAGTTTTGATGCGAAACGTATCGTTTTTTCATTAATCTCAGGCTCACTAATACCAAATTGGTTTATTTTTTCTAATTTTTTATTAGCGTAATGCGCAAAACGTAACCGTTGGCTAAGAAATTTTGGTAAGACAGGAAGATAACAACACTTGTTTTTGTTGTATGAATGCAACAAAAGAGGACTAATATCAACTTCACCATCGAATGCAGAATAAAACGCAATATGTTTAACCGTTTTATACGTATGATGAGACAAAACATGGCTAATCAGTGTAGCCGTTTTTTTAGCTCGATCATCACCAACGATGCATCGTCTTTTTTTACGTAACTTTTTACGCAAAACGATAGGATTGGTCTCTGTCCTATTAATCATGAGTGATCTGTTGATCTCTATGAATGATGAAGGCACTTTCCACAGTCGCCGTCATCAGCCACATTCTTGAACCATGGGTTCAAGTGGGTGGCCAAGCGAGCGTATCAGGCTTTCCGTCTAGCGGACGTGCACAACAACCCTCGCGAAGCCTCCCGGGTTTATGCTTATAGCTCAAGAGGTTTGTCGGCAAATTAACGCACGCCGCAGAAAGTGCAATGCCATTTTATGCTTTTTATCAACGATAAAACAGGGGCATGCGACTCTAATGCCAATATTTCTATCCTTGCCTCTCAACATTCGCACTTCTTATATATGTAAGGTATTAAATACGCGTCTCACCGCAAAATTCTTAGCAAAGGCGACAGATACGATGACAATCGAAATAAAAAGAGCCTCTTTGACCAGCACAGTAATACCAAACAAAGAGTAAAGAAAATACTGCTACTGACTGTTAAAAAATAACCCACGGCAATACTCACACACGTCCCCAGCATACTCATACGCTGGCTTTGACCTTTTGCATCCATAATGACCGCTCAGTGAAGTAAATAACGCTTTACTTACAGAATGAGCTTGGCCATCGAACGATCCCTTTATGAGTTAAGTGAAATAGATATTCACAATGATGATGTCTATTGTTTAGGGAGCCTCTGATTAATTTTGAGACAGCGAGATTGTGCCTGAAATTTTTCAGATCGAGAAGCCAATAGCGGGGCTATTAGCAAGATTATCGACGAAGAGCCGGAAGATGTCAGGTGCAAGATCGTGTTCCATGAATTGATCAGAGGCTCCTTAGGTGTAGTAGCTCAGACTCGATCTGACAGTTACCCGTTTCCAGGGTGTTTGTTAGTTTAGATTTGAGCTAAATCTTTTTCCGCCCAAATCGATTTACCATCCATCAACGTTTCCAGTGGTGTGCGTCCACAGCACTTTTTACCTTGATGCGTGCGATCATTGTTATAGTATTCGATCCAGACGTCCAGATCTTTTTGCAAGTCCTCCATTGTTGAGTAAAGTTTTTTCCTAAATGTGATTTGATAAAACTCATTTAAGATCGTTTTATGGAATCGTTCGCAAATCCCATTTGTTTGGGGTGACATGGCTTTTGTCTTGGTGTGGTCGATATCGTTGATGGCCAGATACAATTGGTAGTCATGATGATCGACACGGCCACAATACTCTGTGCCTCTGTCAGTGAGGATGCGCAGCATTGGTAGCTTGTGTTCTTCAAAGTAAGGTAAAACCTTGTCGTTGAGCACATCAGCGGCTGTGATAGGTATTTTTGTAGTGTAGAGCTTAGCGAAAGCTACTTTGCTGTACGTATCAATAAACGTCTGTTGATAAATACGACCAACACCTTTCAGGTTGCCGACATAAAACGTATCTTGCGAGCCAAGATAACCGGGATGAATCGTCTCAATCTCACCACAGGCTTCATCATCGTGTTTTTTCTTCTCAAGCGCTGCCACCTGTGAATCGCTGAGAATAATGCCTTCTTTAGCCACTTTTTCTTCGAGTGATTTTAGACGTTTTTTGAAGTTTTCCAGGTTATGACGTAACCAGATTGAGCGGACGCCACTGCCTGACACGAAAACACCTTGCTTACGTAATTCATTGCTGGTGCAGTGCTGACCGTGCGCAGGTTGTTCTATCGCATAGTCTTGAACGGCTTGTTCAGTGGCTTGATCAACCCGGTTTTTGATGTTGGGCGTACGTTTAGTCTTTTCGATCAGGGCATCGATGCCACCGTCCTCAACGAGTTCCTGATAGCGATAGAATGTGTCCCTTGAGACACCCATTACTTTACAGGCTCTGGAAACATTCCCTAGCTCTTCTGCCAAATTGAGTAAGCCCGCTTTGTGTTTAATAATTGGATTGTTAGTATGTATCATGAGAGTTACCTTTTTTCGTTTTGATTTAAAGATTCGACACCTTTATCAAAACGGGTAACTCTCACTTTTGCAAGCGATGTGTCAGATTAAGTCTGAACTAATACAGTTGACACCACAGTCGCTTGTTATGTGGCTTTGCTTGGAATATACGCCCAATGCCATGGCTCATACAAAATACCTGCTTTATTACCCTTTGAGTACGATAGGCTAAATAAATAAAAACCGCCATTCTCTACCAGCCAACTAAATGCCTCTGTATTTTCAAATATTTCAGATAATGGCTCACACCCTGTTGATGTTAAATCTAAAGCTCTCCCAGTGTGATGCTCGCTATATCCTGGAGCAGCACAAACCTTCAATACCTCAGAGATAGGTTGCCCCGACTCGATTTTCTTTTGAATTATCTCTTTCTGCCTGTTTACCGCTCTAAATGCAGATACCACATTTAAAATAATTCCTTCCTTCTCAGCCTGATATTTCATCTCTTTCCAAGCGTTTGCAGCGGCTGGCGCTAACCTTTGCAACCTTCCATAAATATCATTTCCGATTTCAAGCAGTTCATATTCTTCCCGTTGCAATGAAAGGCCATAGTTACACTCATAATCTTCGGGAATACCAAGATCCCTGTGAATTTTATTTATTTCTTTTGTATACATTTTCACAATCTATATTCAAAGTGATAAGTTTGTTGCCACATTGAAACAACGCTGTAGTTGGTCTGCGTTAACGCAATTGTTAGCACTCTGCGTAAGATCAGTTAAACTCGCTTTCGACAACCCTATTGTTGATTTCAAGTAAGTAGTTTCCGGGGTCTTCCATTGCTTTTTTGCATCGGACGGCATGCTTGTTAATCAATATTGCTATGTTGCCTATATCATTTTCAATTTCTCCCATCATGTCCTTCATTTGGAGCTTATATCTAGCGACGGTAACCTTTGTTGCCATTTGTTTAGATCTTTGTTCCGACGCATATAATTCCGCAAGATCTATTGCCTGCTCAGATAATTTTCCATATGAAGCTGAGGTTTCCCCCGTTTTTTCATTCTCCAGTCCGATCGATAGAAGCTGGAAGTAACTTGCGCAAACAACGTACTCTGACGAAAGGAAATCGATTTCCCTGCTAATCTTATCGTCGGCGTATGCGCTTAGTGAAAACAACATTAAAGTGAACCCTAGCAAACCACATTCTCCGATACGCATAACAATCTCGCTTTTCTTTAGGTGCTAACGTTTCGCTTCACCAGGAACCGCGTTTTTTGCGGCGATCTGGTGTAAGCGTTTGTTAGCAGATTCAAAACTCAATATACAAAAAATTAACATGAAAGTATGTTTCACCTATCCATAACTTTTTTCAAGCAAGAAGCGCCAATATCATTAGCATATAATTGGCGACTCCACCCTTGCTTGTCTTTGAGATTACTCTGTAGTTGAAAATAGAGTGTACTGCTATTATCAAGGCTCCATTCCGCACGAAAACGACCCCAGTCTTCCTGCGCGGAATATTTATCTGGTGCTCCGTTCCTGCGATGTGCAGCTAGGAAAGCCTGGAACCATTTATTGAATTCTTTTCCAGTGGCGAATACACCTTCAACTATTGCGTAAAGACGGCCTTGACAGAAAAGATAATCCCGCTCGCCAGCAACAACTTTAGATGTATATGTTAGACCACCAGCGCCCTTAAAGTATGCGACTCCCATATTATTGAGCTTAGCTGTAATTTTTGCTTCGGAGATTCCAGGCTGGATATCATCAGCCCATTCTAGTGGGCGTAGCTCTGGCTCACTAGCAAAGCTCAGTGGAATAATTCCGGTGGTGACAATTATGAGGGAGATTCTGAATAAAAATATGGCAGATTTCATTGGATTTCTCCTGCTAACGTTTTAATAACCTGACATTTTTTCTTGCGGCGTCTTTAGGCCGTAAGAAAAAATGGTCAGCGTTAATTTACTTGTTAGCTCTTTATTTAATTACACTATTCAAGATTTAATTCTTTCCGCATTTGCATGATTATGTTTTCTTTAAGAGCTTTTGCATTTTTGCCCTTAATTGTTAGCTCTTTAGCTATTGGCGCTTCAAAATCAGGCTGTGTTAGTGATGCCTGCATTTCATGAAGCCATTTAGATGTCAGCTCTAGGATTTCTTGATTCAATTCTTCAAATTCAGTTACTAACACTAATAAGGTATTGGAGCCAATAATTTTAAGTGTAGTTATTTCCTCGGTGGCTTTTCTATGAGCGGATTGTATTTTATTAGGGAACTCACCAACTGCTTCTTGAAACTTTATTATTGCTTCGTTAGATGCATCAGATTCTAGAAGTTTTAAAAATTCATTTTTAAGAGTTACATTAGAAAATTCTTCGTAGTCATTGCCTACGCTTTTAGCCGCCTCTTCGTACCTTTTAAAGTATTCAGTATATGCCTTGGTTCTTATGTCTAGTAGTTTTTGATTGTATTCTCGTTTGCCTTTAAGCCAGTGAATTAAAACTGGTACTATTACTGACGCAATAAGCACAGAAATTGCCGGTATTATAAGCTTGGGATCTGACCACATACTTGTAACTATACCTTCTGTTTTCATATTATTTCTTTTTAGAGCTAACGTTTGAGTTGTGGGGATTTCACGAAGCGCAGTGATCTTGCACCCAATAAATAGACACCTAGGCAGCGAGTTTTTCAAATTCATTTGGTGACATATAATTTAATGAAGAGTGTAACCTCTCATTATTATAAAAGTCGATATAGTCAATAAACTCTTTTTGTATTTCTTGCATATTATTAAAGCGCCGTTGATAAAAAGATTCAGTTTTAAATGTATGAAAAAATGATTCGGCTGTAGCATTATCCAAACAACGGCCTTTGCCGCTCATGCTTGGCTTCAACTTGGCCGTATTCAATGCTTGCTGGAACTTATCAGATGCATACTCTATTCCTTGATCGGTATGGAATATCGCGCCCTCTAAAGGCGTCCTTTTTCTGACGGCCATTTCCAGCGACGATCTTGTGAAGTCCGTATTCCTAACCTTAGATATTGACCAGCCAATAATTTTTCTAGAAAACAAATCCATTATTGTTGCTAAATAAACCCATCGACCCTGCTTCGTTTTTAAATACGTGAAATCCGCGACCCATTGGCGATTGACCATTGTAGGCGCGGACTGTTCTGCAAGGTGGTTCTCTATTCGTTGGTAGTGATCCCGTCTCTTCGGGTTGTAGTAATACAATCCTACTACCGTCGCTTTAATGCCATTCTCCCGCATGACCCGTGCTACACGTCGTCGGCTACACGTTATTCCCATTCGTTTAAGCTGATTATAAACGCGTGGGCTACCGTAGCTCCGCTTGCGACCCTTATGAATTCGCTTAATATGCTTGAGCAACGCTGCATCATTGTTCTTTCTTGGCTTATCGTTTCGCTTTTCCCAGGCATGGAAACCACTCCTTGAAACACCAAATCGTTCGCACATCCAGACAATTGAGTATTGAGCTCTATTGCGCTTTATGAACGCGAAGATTTGCTGTTTTCTTCCTGAAAAAAGCGTTTGACCTTTTTTAAGAAATCACGCTCCTGTCGTGTTTCATTGAGCTTGCTCTCCAATTCTTTTATTTTTTGATTAGCCTTGAACAAATCTGTTTCAGTGTAAATATCATTCAACCCAGATTTGCCAGGGATGTCACCATTTTTCATCTCCATCCTCCACCGGTAGAGCATTACTGGGTGTATGCCAAGTTTCTCGGCTACTTCAGTGGCTAGAATATCAGGATGATAGGTCAATAACACAGATAAACGTTTGAATTCATTTGTATACCTATTGTATTCTTTGCTTATAACTTTGGGCATTTCAGTTCTTCTTGTTGTAGGCTGAACTAAGTGTCCACTTTAAGGGTGCAAGATCACTGCGCTCCGTTTGCGCCGCACAGCTTGGTCGTTAGCTGTATAAAATAATGAGAAACTCCATGGATGACTGGCCATTCGATCAAGTAAAAAGTTGTGTTGCCGTGACAAATAAAGACATTATTAATGATGGAGCGGCAATATTACATGTATGCCATGATGAAGAAGATCATGGTTGGCAATTTATTGGTTTAGAAGATGCACAAGAAGAAAACATAGCTTTAGTCTGTATGGAAGAAATTGTTAAGTTAGATCCAAGCGTCAAAGAAGTTGCACATATTGAACCTGGTTGGCACGCATGGCGGCAATCTGTAGGGGCTGAATGGGTAGTAGAGAAATATGAAGAATAAAACAGCTAACAAGGCAGTCAACCAGACTCAAAAACACGTCGCTTCGCTCCAGTTTTTGCA
>JAADHS010000045.1 GCA_013151745.1 Gammaproteobacteria bacterium
CGTAAACTGACGTTACCCTCTTCCAAATGGTGTGACGGAATCATGCTAACGGTTTTGTTTATGCGTGTCAGACGTTCCAGATCAGCTTCCAAACTATCAAGAAAAATACTATCCAGAGTATGTCCTGCAACCTGAGCCAGAGAAGGGTAACTCGTGGTTTTTAGTCGAATAGGCGTATCTTCTTTTTCATGACGCACACCAATAACTAACACTCGATCTGCCCCCAAGTGCAGTGCCGGGCTAATAGGTGCAACTTGGCGCATGGAGCCATCACCAAAATATTCTCGCCGCAGCTTAACCGCTTCGAAGACAAAGGGGATGGCCGATGAAGCCAATAAATGTTGAACCGTAATTTTTGCAGGAATACCTAAGCGTTGGACTCGACGCCAGGGTTTAAGCTCTGCATGACCCTGATAAAAAATAAAAGACTGCCCGGACGTATAGCCCGAAGCCGTAACACTGAAAGCTTTTAGATCCCCCCGGTCAATAGAGGCTTGTATCTGTCCACAGGGTACCAGACGATGCAACAGTTGCGCCAAAGGGTGCCGATCTAACAAGGCATTGGGACTAAAACGGCCCAAGCCGCCTAACATCATGGCTGATAGCCAATGCGCTCCGCTTTTAACAATACCCCAAGTACTGGCCTCAAAAACATGGCCTACCCTGAAGTGGCGCCAGACGCGTAATAACCTTTTGACTCCCAAACTGAAGCGACCCGCATTAATGGCGAGAACCGCACCATTAATGGCACCTGCCGAGGTACCGCAAATCACTTGAAACGGATTACTGGCACGACGGGGCAGGCATTCATTAATGGCCTTGAGTACACCGACCTGGTATGCAGCCCTGGCTCCGCCACCCACTAAAATGAGTCCAACTACGGGTTTTTTTGGATTGTCAGCTTGATTTTGCTCCTGCACCATTTAAAACCTTCCTTAGCTTACATTTATGGCCTCTTGTTCTGTAAGATCGACAGTTTTAAATGTAAACTAAAGCACAAGTCATGAGGGGTATTTGATCATAACGCCTGAAAATGTATTGGACTGGAAAACAAACAAAAAAACCAGGCAAAAACCTGGCTTTTGAAAATGGCTCCCCAGCGCGGACTCGAACCACGGACAAGGTGATTAACAGTCACCTGCTCTACCAACTGAGCTACTGGGGAATTGCTAATGTTGGAATGCCGCGTATGTTACCCATCTCCAGCGTCAGGGTCAATAGAGAAGTGTCAATTGTTTGATTACACACTTAAACATTCGTCGTTAAAGGGCGATGATGTTAAAATTACAGACTTTTCCGGAACACGGACTCAGACTGCCCCTAGCAATGAAAAAAAAACCACCGATCAGCGAAGAAGATCTCGCTTTGTTTCGCCAGGAAATGAAATCTGTGCGACCGCTGAACTTCGATACTACAGACGTGCATCGTCCCCTGCCCCCTAAACCTGCCCTTCTCCCAAAGCAGAGAGCTGGTGATGAATCCCGCTTTCCTGTCGATGGACTATCAGACCATACCTGCGACAGTGTGGTTGAAGCAGGCGATTTGCTCTTTTTTTCTCGTCCCGGCTTACAACATCGACAATTGTTAAAATTGCGTAAAGGCCGACTCAATGTGGGTGCCGAATTAGACTTGCATGGCCTCAACAGCAGTATGGCACGCCAACAACTACTGTACTTCATTGCAGAATGCCAAAATAAAAATATCCGTTGTGCCCGTATCATTCATGGCAAAGGTTTGAGTTCCAGACACTCGATTCCAATTCTTAAAAATCGAATCAATACCTGGTTGAAGCAATTGGATGCCGTGCTGGCATTTTGCTCGACCCCCTTGCACGATGGCGGTACTGGCGCGGTTTATGTGCTCTTGAAAAAATAAAACTTAAAATAACTTGAATAACATGTCTAACCCACAACTCAACGCATTAAAAATTGATCTTCCTAAAAACCCTCGCAGCCGGAGCATCTGGCCACCCTCATGGGGGAGTGCGACCGGACTGGCCATCGTTCAAGCAGCGCAGCGTCATCATGGCCCCCTCATCATTATCACAGAAGATACACCGCAAGCTAATCAGCTAGAATACGAAATCCAGTTTTTCCTTGGTCACAGTGATGAAATTCCTGTTTTTCCCTTTCCTGATCGCGAAACGCTACCTTATGATCTCTTTTCTCCACATCAAGATATTATTTCTCAGCGACTTGAAACACTATATCACTTGCGTAGCCTGAAAAAAGGGATTGTCATCGCACCCGCTTCGACGCTGATGCACCGGCTTCCCCCCGTGTCTTATTTAACCGGCAACAGCTTAATATTGGATCAAGGTCAGACACTGGATATCGACACCATGCGTTTGCAACTAGAACAGCATGGCTACCAATCTGTTTCCCAGGTTATGGAGCATGGCGAATACACCACTAGAGGCAGTATTTTGGATATTTATCCAATGGGTTGTCCGAACCCCTTTCGTATTGAATTATTTGACAATGAAATTGAGACTATTCGTACATTCGACCCAGAGACACAACGTTCCATCGAGAAAGTCACACAAGTACGTACCCTACCGGCACGCGAATTCCCACTCAACAAAAATGCGATTGCCCAATTTCGCCAACGCTTCAGGGATTCATTCACCTCTGACCCAAAACACTCAACGATTTATAACGATGTCAGTGACGGTCTGGCACCTGCCGGCATTGAATATTATCTGCCGCTTTTTTTTGATACCACAGCAACCATTTTTGACTATCTCGCAGAATCGACCTTGATCATCACCGCTTCAGGGCTTGAACGTGCCGCAGACCAGTTCCGACAAGAAACACACCATCGTTATGAGCAACGACGCTATGATATTGAACGCCCTATTCTAGAACCTTCGCAGATTATTTTGCAAACCAACGAACTGTTCACACACATCAAACGCTTTTGTAGAATAAGCCTCGGTACAACAGAACCAACCGAGTCTGATGCACGGCTGCTACAATGTGCAGCGCCTCCTGACTTGCCTATCAATGCCCGTGCGACTCAACCTTTGACGACTTTGCTCGATTTCATAAAAAACTTTCAAGCTGGCCGGATATTGATCGCGGCTGAAACAACCGGACGACGAGAAACTTTATTGGAATTGCTGGCTGATCATGCGCTGCAGCCAAAACAATACCTGAACTGGGATAGTTTCTTAAATGGTGATGCGGCTCTGGGCATCACGGTCGCCCCACTAGACCAAGGCTTGCTCCTGGAGCACCCTAAACTGGCCGTTATTACAGAGCCTCAACTTTTTGGCGAACAAGCCATGCAACGGCGGCGGCGTAAAACACGCGAGCACAACATGGATACGGTGGTCAGAGATCTTGCCGAATTGCGTCATGGTGCGCCTGTTGTACATGAAGAACACGGAGTAGGTCGTTTTATCGGTTTGCAAACATTAGAGATTGATAATCTGCCAACCGAATTTGTTACTTTGGAATATGCCGGTAACGATATACTCTATGTTCCAGTCTCATCCTTACATTTAATCAGTCGTTATAGTGGTGCCGCTCCCGAGAAAGCCCCGCTACATCGACTGGGCAATGACCGCTGGGAAAAAGCAAAAGAAAAAGCCGCTAAAAAAGCCCTGGATGTTGCTGCCGGTTTGCTGGATATTTACGCCCGACGGGCGGCACAACAAGGTTATGCTTTTAGCAACTCAAGCAGTCAATATGCTACCTTTTCTGCAAGCTTTCCCTTTGAAGAAACTCCGGATCAAGAACAAGCCATCAAAGCAGTCAAAGGCGATATGCTTTCAGATAAACCCATGGATCGTCTTATCTGCGGTGATGTTGGCTTTGGCAAAACTGAAGTCGCAATGCGAGCCACCTTCATTGCCGCCAACGATAGCATGCAAGTCGCGGTACTGGTACCCACAACCCTACTCGCACAACAACATTATCAAACCTTTCGGGATCGTTTCGCCGACTGGCCATTTCGTGTTGAAGTTCTTTCACGCTTTCGTTCTAAAAAAGAATCTGACGAAATACTCGCGGGGCTGGAAAAAGGCACTGTTGACATCATTATTGGCACCCATAAACTGTTGCAAAAATCAGTAAAATTTAAAAATCTGGGTCTGTTTATTTTAGATGAAGAACATCGCTTTGGAGTGCGCCAAAAAGAGCAACTCAAAACAATTCGCGCCAATATTGATGTGTTGACGCTGTCGGCTACCCCTATTCCTCGAACTTTGAATATGGCCGTTTCTGCATTGCGTGATTTATCTATTATTGCCACCCCACCCTCACGTCGACTGGCGGTTAAAACCTTCGTTCAACCCTGGAGTAATGCCACCATTCAAGAGGCTTGTTTGCGTGAAATAAAAAGAGGTGGACAAGTTTTCTTTCTGCATAATGAAGTCGAATCCATTGGCCGTATTGTGCGACAACTGGAAGACTTAATTCCTGAAGCTAAAGTACAAATGGGCCACGGCCAGATGAGTGAGCGGGAACTTGAACGCGTGATGCTCGATTTTTATCACCACCGCTTTAATATCCTGGTCTGCACAACTATTATTGAAACGGGAATCGACATTCCCACCGCCAATACCATCATTATTAACAGAGCCGATCGTTTTGGCTTGGCGCAACTCTACCAACTACGTGGCCGTGTCGGACGATCACACCATAAGGCCTATGCTTACCTGTTGATACCCAACAAAGGCGGCATGAGCAAGGACGCTGAAAAACGCCTGGACGCACTCTCCTCGATTGAAGAACTGGGTGCGGGCTTTACACTAGCCGTTCACGATCTTGAAATAAGAGGTGCCGGGGAACTGCTGGGTGATGAACAGAGCGGACAGATTCAAGAAATAGGATTCACGCTATACACTGAGCTATTAGACCGGGCTGTGAGTGCATTAAAAAAAGGGGAACAACCCAATTTACAAAAAAACCTGGATCCTTTTGCTGAAATTGACCTGCATATCCCCGCTCTCATTCCTAATG
Source organism: Gammaproteobacteria bacterium (assembly GCA_013151745.1). Classification (GTDB taxonomy): domain Bacteria; phylum Pseudomonadota; class Gammaproteobacteria; order JAADHS01; family JAADHS01; genus JAADHS01. The sequence goes on from JAADHS010000045.1 coordinate 4,968, forward strand.
ATTACCTGCCGGATGTACATAGCAGATTAATACTATATAAACGAATTGCGAACAGCTCGGAGCAAAATGAATTAAGAGAATTGCAGGTAGAAATGATAGACCGCTTTGGTTTATTACCCATCGAAGCCAAGAATTTATTCGCTTTATCCAGCCTTAAAATTGTAGCACGACCTTTAGGTATCAAAAAAATAGACGGTGGCCCTCAAGGAGGACGCATCCTCTTTGATGCCAACCCTAATATTGACCCCATGAAAATCATCAAGCTTATTCAGGATCAACCTGAAAAATACAGATTTGATGGTGAAAATAAATTACGCTATATCACCGAACAGCCTGAAAGTCATCAGCGTATAGCCACCATACAGGAGCTCATTCAATACTTGTCTCCAGCCAAGCCATGAAGCTGACACATCAAACTTCTCTTACTCAATTTTATCTTCCTGAAAAACTTCTAGTAACGGGGTCAGATGATTTTTATAGTTCTGCCAACGTCCAACAGAGTGGCTATAAACAGGTTGTCGAACTTGATCATAGCTGGCGGTGTTGACAAGCCGGTCATTTTTAAAAAATTGAGTACAGCTTTCGTCCCAACCCACGCCGAGATACACCAGCAATTTCCGGATTTCAATCTCTTGGTCATGCACGATATCTTCGTAGTGAACATCATAGATTGGCACATCTAAAACTTGTAACCAATGGGTCATGAGTCTTTCATATTGCTTGTAATAAAGCGCAATAGAACGGAGATCAGATGAATAGTGGTGGCGTTGACCAAAGTCTTGAAAAAACCCAGACAAACAGGTATCTCTTGCATCCCGCCGACAATGGATAATTTTTGCTTGAGGAAAAAGCAGACTGATCAAACCCAGGAAAAAAAAATTCTGCGGCATTTTATCGGTTACATAGCGACTATCAGGGCAGACTTGAGATAAAATATTTAAATAATCTTGAGAAACGGTGTCACAGACCGGTTGAGAAAGCGCTTTAAGCACATCTAGATAATCACCCTCAAGCAGCTCTAACATACCAGGTAGTTTATCCGCTATTTTTTCAACGAAGGAAAGCTCACCCGCGCCCTCAATTTCTGGGTGACTGACTAACATTTGCTCAAGCAGGCTGGTACCGGAACGGGGCATACCAACAATAAATACAGCCCGTTGTGTTGGCAACGTACTACGGGGCGCTTTTGACAAAGTTTTTTTGTCAAAACAAGAAATAATTTTATCGACCATTTTCACATGTTCACGTTCAGAAAACGAATAAGGCTTCAAGCGATTACCTGTTTCATAATGGTGAAAAGCATCGTCAAAGCGATCGAGCTTGTCACATAGTTTTCCGGCATGAAAATGCAACTGCATCGCTATATGCTGTGATTGCTGTTCCTGATTTATAATATTCTCCAACAGCTCAATAGCTTCACTGCGCTGCGCTGAGGTTCTGGCGACAACGGCATTAGCAATAACCATCGCCGGATCATCGGGAGTTTGCTTAACAAGTGGCGACAACACGCTCAACGCGGCCTCGTGATTGCCAAGTTGATCCAAAACTTTTACTTTTCTGGATAGCAGCTCAGTGTTCGAGCTAAAATATGTCAACCCTTGCTCATAACACGATAGCACCGCTGAGAAATTTCCCATTTCTGACAATGCTTGCCCAAGATTAAGATAGCAGGTCAAATGATCCGGTTTTAAAGTGAGAATTTCACGATATCCTGACACCGCTCGCTCTTTATTGCCAAGAAGTAATTGCAGACCACTATAATTAATTTTTGCATCAATATAGATAGGATTGATCTCTTGTGCCTTTAGGTAACACTCGCCAGCCATCTCAAAAAGATCCATGGCCTGATAGGTACTACCCAGATTATTAAATGCTTCAAACCAATCTGGTCGTAACTTTATCGCCTGTTGATAACTTTTTTTGGCCTCTTCGAAACGGGTCTGCATGACTAATAATTTACCCAAATTATAATGCGACCCTGCTACTTCAGGAGCCAGCTTGATCGCTTTACGAAAACAGTCTTCACTCTCGTTCAATCTGTTTAGCCGACCATAAAGCACCCCCAGCTCCAGACACAAAGACGCGTTTTTTTTATTTTTTTTACAGAGCTGCTGTAACAGTGGCAATGCCTGTTCATAACGCCCTTGGCTCAATAGCGCCAGCACTTTCTTTTTCTTAGTGCGTGTTAATACATCCGGTTTTACCATTCATTCAGCTCGTCTGTTTCATGTAGCCAGCGGCTCAGTCTGTTGCATCGCAGTGATGTCTAAGGGGCGTCAACTTTGAAATGATGAGTAACTTTGGTTCCCGTGTCGGGAGAAACGAAGAAATCGCTTTGCCCTTCAATACTAAAGTTGACGTGACACTAGGACAAAACTGCAATATAGTTAGATACACCTCGAAAATACTCGCAATCTTCATAATATTCCTTGATTGGCATCAACCTCGATGAAGGTAAGATACGATAAATTTTATACCCTAAGGGGGTTAACAAATCCCAGAAATCGTGGAAAAATGTTCGAGAGTTAATATTACCAGAACCAAATTCGAATGAAAGTGCTTTGATTAGA
>JAADHS010000143.1 GCA_013151745.1 Gammaproteobacteria bacterium
TAATCGACATGCACATTCTGCTGCAACCAGTGCCAGGCATAAACATAAGTCATCAAAAAACCAAGCTTCTCGGCGTCGCTATCAGTCAGAATCGCCGAGCCTTTAAGCATAGCCAGCATGTCACCACGCGTCAGCCGATTGATCTCCATCTTGAAACGCTGTCGCATGGATACCAGATAAGCCTGCCGCACATCCTGCTGCGCTTCTTCGCTGATAGCAATCTTGCTGGAGGGACGACCGGACTGAACCGTCAATTCTGACTTAAGCGGTTTTGATTTGAGGGATTCGACGCTGATTTGCATAATTGCTGAATTTTACCGGTTTAGGCGGGGTATAAAAAGCAAGTAATTTCAGGGATTACAATTATTATGATTGCCCTCCTTTTTATTAAGCCACATCCGCATTCTCATTGATCTCCCGAACCAGCTCAATCACCTTCTTCCCATCTTCATCACCAAAAATTCCAGCAACGCCTTTAGTGTTGATATGGGTAAAAGGCGCATCAAACAGCACTTTGGGCTTCATCATGCCATTTCTCATCAGGTAGCGAATTACTTCATCCAGGAATGAAATCTGATCGGGGTGTAATGGCGCTTTTTCCAGCAGATCGGCAAATACCCTGGTTACCGCATTACGATCCAGTCCGACGATGGATCTGACCAGATACCCAATTGGTAGCTCGCCATATAACTTTTCGTACTCATCCCGGGCTATCGGCCCTTCATCTGAGAACAGGATGTCTTCCAGCGACTCAATATCTTTTTTCGACACTGGTTCGTTGTTTTTCAGCCGGCGAACGGTAATGTGATCCTGATGATCCCGGATAAACCGTTGTACCCGTTGTTTATAGTCTTTCAGGTTTGGGTCAGCTTTTACGACATTAAATTTCTCTTCGCCTTCTCCGATATCATCTTCAAAATCGGTGTAAACGTTCTGTAGCCCTTCTTCTGGATCGATGAAGCGGATCAGATCGCGCAACCTTAGTCTTACGTCTTCGAGTATGGGCAGTATTACGCCCTGCCACCAGTCATCGGTTACCAACTCAAGAATCAGGTCCATCTGAGCGTATACAGCAGGTATGGCAGCTTTATTTTCTAGTCCTTTCGCTATTTCACGTATTTTCTCCTGATAGCTCTCCTGTACCTGGCTTTTTTGCAGTATCGCCAGTTGCAGGTTCAGTATCAGCAGATCAAAACGACGACTAAATTCGTCATCATCGTCCTGTGCTGGCAGGCCACTGATTTTGTCAGCCAGCACTTTCATGTCATCTTCATTCAGGTTTAACCAACGCTCTCGCTTAGAAAAGGTCTCGACGTTCTGGCGCTGCTTTCTTACGATGAAGTTATCCAGATTCATGGTATCGACAGCACTGTGCATCTGGTCTTTTAGCTGCGTACCGAGATTGACCAGGGCTTCATCATCCGGCTCGCCATTCTGTAATGCCACTGAAAGCTCTAAACGGCGTTTGAATATTTTCTGTTTTACCGACTCCTGAACTCCAGACTCATAACCACCCGGGTTGGCATCGAAGAACTCAAGGTTCTGGCAATAATCAAATATGATGAACTCTTTCTTGTGATCGCCTTGTGCAAACAGGTTTTCACATAAGCGTGTACCACGACCCAGCATCTGCCAGAACTTGGTTTTTGAGCGTACCAGTTTGAAGAACACCAGATTGACCACTTCGGGCACATCGATACCTGTATCCAGCATATCCACCGATGCCACGATATACGGCTCTTTGTCTTTAATGCTAAAGTCATCAATCAGGCTCTGTACATACTTAACAGAGTAATCAACCTTACGACAGAACTTACCCGCCATTTCCGGGTAATTTTTATCGAATTGCTCGACGATGAAATCAGCGTGTTTGGTGTTCTTGGCGAAGATGATGGTTTTACCCAGCTTGTCGCCGCCTTCAACCTTAATGCCGTTTTCCATCAGGTGCATCAACACCTTGTTCACGGTATCGGTATTAAACAACCACTGGTTTAACGCCGAGGCACTTACTTCTTCTTTTAGATCACCTTCCTGATCGTAGAACTGTTCCTGTAACTCATACTCTTCCTGCTCTTCGGCTGACAGGTCTTTGTATTTGATGCCTTCTCGCTGGAATTTTAATGGTACTGAGATTGCTCTTGGTGGCACAAGAAATTTATCCTCTACCGCCTGTTCCAGTTCATAGGCATACGTTGGCTGATGGTCGTCCAGTTCAAATAATTTATAGGTATTACGATCTACCTCACCTCTTGGTGTCGCTGTCAATCCAAGTAACAGAGAATCGAAGTAATCGAAGATTGCACCGTATTTCTGATAAACCGAGCGATGGGCTTCATCAATAATAATCAGGTCGAAGTGTGCAACGCTGAATATTTCTTTCTGATTTTTTTTCGTTCCATCGATGCAGTTGAGCATGATTGGATAGGTCGAAAACAATACCCGCGCATCTTCCTGTTTTTTATCCAGCAGACTGGCAACAGAGACATGCGGCAAGTGAGCATTGAACTCTCGCTTTGCCTGATTCACTAACGCAACACGGTCAGCAAGAAATAGTATTTTTCGTGCCCAGCCTGCTCGCATCAGCATATCAACCAGGGCAATCGATAATCGCGTCTTGCCCGTTCCGGTCGCCATCACGATTAAACTTTTACGTTTGCGCTTAGTCCCGAAGTTTTCCATCACTCGCGCCGCTGCTTCCATCTGGTAGTAACGCCCGGTGATTTCTTTTTTCGGTTGTAACTTGCTTAGATCTTTACGTTCTGCACGCTGGTTGATTCGCCATTGCAGTTCATCACGGGTAGCAAAACCCTGTACTTCTCTGGGTGGATAGAACTGGTCATCCCACAGCCAGGTGGTATAACCATTGGAATAATAAATAATCGGGCGTTGTCCGTGATGCTTTTCTAAGCAGTCGGCATATAACTCTGCCTGACGTTTACCGTCTTTCGGACTAACGCGGGTTTTCTTGGCTTCGACTAAAGCAACCGGCTTACCATCATTGCCCCACAGCACATAATCAACATAGCCTGTTCCGGTGCGATCACCGGAAGCTGTTGGCATACAATCCAGAACTTCATATTCTTCAACATTCTTCGCTTTTGGATTCCAGCCGGCCTCTCGAAGCATGACATCAATAATTAACTCACGTGTCTGTGCCTCGGTATATTCATCACTGCCAATGGTTTGCTGGTTGGTTTTTTTAACCTCTTGCAATAAAGCCAGCTGCTTTTTCAGGTTAGCAAGTTCAGTCTCGGTCTGAGATAACCTGGCATGAGCCGCTGCCCTTTCAGCATCTAAGGCTTCATCCTTGGCTTTCAGGTCATCCTGTAGCTTCTCTATTTCGTCAACTGATAAATGATGCTGATCAGGTTCTGCCTTTGATAACCATGCGATATGAAACTGTTCCGGTTTAGCACCACCTTTAGTGTAGACACGCGCCAACCAACCCAGAAACTGATGCAGGGCAACCGTGGCTTTTAAACCTTCTTGTCCTGATATTTCCTGATTACCATGAACAGCAATATTACCAAGGCGATGGATGAATTTAATATCATGGAATAAACCTTTCTTAATATTCTGCGCAAAAGTCGGCTCATGGATCATTGCCGCCAGGCTTTTTTCATAGGGAGCTTTTAAGGTCGTGTCATTGGTGAATAACCATTTAAGGGCGATTTCCAGCGTGCGGCGAGCATAAATGGAAGCGGCGCGGGGATCACGCAGGGCGTAGCTTTCTACCTGTTGAGCATCTTGTAACAGGAAGGTCCAGTGTTCTTTTAAAAATGAAAAATTACTATCCTGCACAATTTTTACTCTTTTCGTATTTTCACAGTCTAACTGATAACTCAAACCTGTAAGCAATCCTTACCAGTTGCTCTGTTTTATTTTTTGCCTTTACCGATATCCTCTACCTGTTTTCTTAACTGCTCTAAATCTTTTTGGTCAGCTTTTTCGGCTTCATCCGCTAAGCGCTGCTGATTAAACTTTTCATATTCCTGTTCGGCCAGTTGTTTGGCTAACTGATGAGATACCTTACCCGCATGGTCGAGAATATTACGATCATTCAGGGTTAAAAAACCATCGAGTTTTATTATCCAGTCTGCCATTGTCATAGGGATACGTCGCATGGCCTGACCTTCGGCAAAAATAAGGTACTGCTCCACCAGATTATTGAGTACCTGCAACTCATCTTCATTCAAATAGTTCTTAGCATTTACCACATCCTGCTTGCGCACTTTACTACCGCGCCAGCTGGTTAAGCCCATATTACTTACATCACTATTGGCACGACTTTTAATAATCTCGGCAGCAGTTTTACCGGTAATGGCCCAATGCACTTTATTTTGCACGGTTTTGAAAAATGAAATACTGCCTTCCTGCGTGGGGTCATAATCAACACTGGTGGCATAAATATCGGTGATTTTCTGGTAAAAGCGTTTTTCGCTGGTGCGAATATCCTGAATGCGGCGGGTCAGCTCTTCAAAATAATCAAAGGGCTGATCCGGGTTTTTCAATCGCTCATCATCCAGCACAAAGCCTTTTACAATATATTCGCGTAATTGCTGAGTAGCCCACTGGCGAAAGCGGGTGGCGGTGTGGGATTTTACCCGATAACCCACGGAGATAATGGCATCCAGATTGTAGTGTTTTAGCTTGCGCTTAACCTGCCGCTCGCCTTCCTGACGAACTACCGAGTAATCCTCGGTAGTTGCACTTTCCTGTAACTCGCCTTCGCTGTAGATATTTTTTAAGTGCAGACTGATATTATCGGCGGAGGTTTGAAACAGCTCAGCCATCAGTTGCTGGCTTAACCAGACGGTTTCATTTTGAAAGCGCACATCCAGCTTTGTTGCACCATCCTCAGTCTGGTAGATAATAAATTGTGAGGGGTTATCGGTATGTTCCATTTTTATAAATCCTTTTATGCGGCTTTGGCTTGTTTGCTTAGTTCGCCGTTAAAGGCTTGTTGAGTTAGGCTATCAAATAGTGCTTCAATTTCAGACTCTCCATTTACCAAGTTACCTTTTGTATGTTTAATTTTATGCACTATCTGACTAAATTTATTCTGCATCTCAATTTTTGGTAAAGGTATTTCCAAGCTCCTTAGAATTGCTAAATTAATATTTTTTTGAGCTGATTCAGGTGCAGCATCTTCAATAATTTTTTGCAAAAAACCTAACCATGATTGAATATATTCTACTGTTACTAACTCATTAGGCGTAAAGCCTACAACACTATCTGGAAAACATGCTTCAAACTCCAAAATACCCGTATTAGCTATATTCGCAGCAATAGTGATACATAACGTACCACTCGGCCATTTCTTACTTTGTTTTAAGCCCACATCTGAATAAGTGGATTTATAAGTTGTTATATATCCACCTGATTTAGCAACATCACCAGTCTGTATCAAAGGATGCTCGCCGCCTAGCAGAACAGGATCATTTCTTGGTCGATGTTTTGACTTGCCTCTATCTAGCTGCCCGACAGAAGCAAAGCTAACAAGCTCCCAGCCCTTCGGATTCATCACCGGATCACCAAACATATCCAGAAAGACGGAGCGGAGGAGTTGGTCAGTGAGGTCGATGGCTTGCTGGCGTTTGCGGCGTATGACATCGGCCTTGTCCAGAATCGCGGCGATGCGTTTTTGTTCTTTTAATGGTGGCAGTGGTATTTCTATTTCTTCTATTCTAAACAAAGCCAGCTTTGGCTGGCTCGTTGCTTTTTTCTTTGATTCAATAATTTTCTGCCCTACTGTTGATAAGTGCCAAACTAAATAATTTCGATCTATCAGGTCAGGTTTAGTTATAACAATCTTAGCGGCATTCTCTGTAAGGTTTGCTCCATTCAGGGTTTCAGGAACAGTACCAACAGCCCCAATCGTGCCAGCGATAGAAATATAAATATCTTCACTGGAAATTGTATATCGTTTTATTTTTTGATAAATTGCCTCTGAAATATACTCAAGTTTTCCTTCCTTTATAGTTCTATCACTAAAATCACAAACTCTTATATATGGATATTTAGTTACAACTTCGGAATAAGGTTCGCCTTTTGGAAGTCTCTTACCTCCCTTAACAATAGCAATATCTTTGAGGCTGTATAGCGGAGCATTGAAACTCATTACAACATCATCCTCAACTCTTTCAAATCTTTCTGTATATCAATTTCCAAGGCATCCAACTGATCCAGAAACACCAAAGGCGGTTCATACACCACTTCTTCATACTCAATTTCTTTATAACGATTCAGTGAAAGGTCATATTTATTATCGGCAATATCCTGCTTATCCACGGCAAAGGCTTTGGCTTTTTTATCTCCGAAAAGTTTTTCTCCCTCACCCCTGCTCTCTCCCTCAAGGGAGAGGGAGTTCCACTGTTTGTATTTCTCAATAATATCGGGAATATCATTGGCTTCAATCGAGTCGCGTTTATCGTCCAGACTCAGGCCATCAGCCTGCATGTCGTAGAACCAGACTTTATCGGTGCCGCCGGAATCGGTGCGGGTAAAGATGAGGATGGCGGTGGAAACACCGGCATAAGGTTTGAATACGCCGGAGGGCATGGAGATAACGGCATCAAGTTTTTGCTCTTCGACTAGTGTCTGGCGTAGTTGCTGATGCGCTTTTGATGAACCGAACAGCACACCGTCCGGCACAATGCAGGCACAACGACCACCGGGTTTTAGCTGTTTCAGGAACAGGCTGATGAACAACAGTTCGGTCTTTTTGGTTTTGCTAACTTGCAGTAAATCTTTGGCGACGGCGTCGGAATCCAGTGAGCCTTTGAATGGCGGGTTAGCCAGTATCAGGGTATAGGCATTACGCTGATCAGCATGATCCTGGCTCAGGCTGTCACGGTCGACAATTAACGGGTTATCGATACCGTGTAGTGTCATGTTCATCGCACCGATACGTAACATGGATGAATCAAAGTCTGAACCATGAAACATGTGGTGATGAAAATGCTCTTTTAACTCATCATCCATCAATATGTCTTTATGATGGTCTTCCAGATATTCTGCCGCTGACACCAGAAATCCGCATGTACCACAGGCTGGATCACAAATAACATCTTTCGGATTTGGTTCGACCAGTTCAACCATCATTTTGATGATATGCCGAGGGGTACGGAACTGCCCGTTCTGACCGGCAGTGGCGATTTTGGAAAGCATGTACTCATACAGATCACCCTTGGTGTCACGGTCTTCCATGGGGATAGCATCGAGCAGGTTGACAACCTTATCCAGTAATGCGGGGTTGGGTATGATAAATACCGCGTCTTTCATGAACCTGGTATAAGAACTACCGGCACGACCATTGAGAGATTTGATGAAGGCGAATACCTCATCTTTGAATACATCAAACTTACGCTCTGGCTCGTAATCTTTGAAGCGTGACCACCAGCGCAGGTGATCCTGATCTGGCTGGAAAATTGGATCTTCAATCTCATCGCCCAGCATATTCGCCTGAGATTCCTTAGCGATATGAAGTTCATCCAGCCGTTTGGCGAAAAGCAGATAGGTGATTTGTTCTATGACAGAAAGCGGGTTGGATACACCGCCCGACCAGAAAGCATTCCAGACCTGGTCTACCTGGTTTTTTATTTCACCTGTAATCACTTAACAACAACTCCTAAAAGCAAAAATCATGCACACTGTTATGAATGTATATTTATACATACATAACTAATAATGCAGGCACATTACACGCCCGGCAAAATAACCTCAAGTAAACATCTACGACGGCACGTACTTA
>JAADHS010000163.1 GCA_013151745.1 Gammaproteobacteria bacterium
AAGGAATAGCCAAACCAATAGTATTGCTTGCTGGTGTGACGACCATAGAAGAACTTGCTTTAGCTGCACAATATCAGCTTGAATTGGTGGTGCATCATGAAATTCAAGTGGATTTATTGGTGCAATGGCAAACAAACGAGCCTTGTTTCAAGGTCTGGGTCAAGCTCGATAGCGGTATGCATCGACTGGGTTTGGCCTCAGACCAATTGGATTTAATCTTAAAACGTCTTGCGACCTGTCTGGCGGTGATACAACCAATGCGTTTGATGACCCATTTTGCCAGTGCCGACGAACTTGATAGTCCACAAACCGAAGCTCAAATTACCAAGTTTAATCATATGGTTCAACCCCATAAAAAAGAAAGCAGCCTGGCTAATTCTGCTGCAATATTAGCCTGGTCGCAAAGTCATGCGGACTGGGTCAGGCCAGGTATTATGCTGTATGGCGTCTCGCCGTTTGCAAACAGCAAGGGTCATGATCATGGTCTTCAGCCCGTGATGACGCTGAAAGCCAGTGTAATGGCGATAAACCAAGTGGCGGCTGGCGAAGCGATAGGCTATGGTGCGATCTGGCATTGCCCCGAAACAATGTCCGTTGGCGTGATTTCTATTGATTGGTTATGGTGATGGCTATCCCCGACATATTCAACCTGGTACTCCGGTGCTGATTAAGGGGATTCGTGCGGCGATCATTGGTCGAGTATCCATGGATACCCTGTGTGTTGACTTGCGTAATTGCCCTGATACGAAAATTGGCGATGAAGTCACGCTGTGGGGAGAGGGCTTGCCAGTAGAAGAAATTGCCAGTAGCGCAGGGACGATTGCTTATGAATTGCTTTGCCAGTTAACACCGCGTGTGCGGTTTGTTGAGGTCTAAGTTTATGGCGATGAATCTTGATCAATTAAAAAAAATAGCGGAGCGTGTGCTGGCGCCCCATTTTGACACGATTGTAAAAGAAGTTAATGTTGCGATCGATAAAATGGAATTAAAAGCCTCTGAAGCTTTTCATGATGATATCGCCATGGAAAACATTTTTCGCAATATTCATAGTTCTCTGCCTTTTGTCGTTAGAATGGCGATCAATGAAGTTAACTTTGTTCGTTTTTGTATGAACAACCGTGAACGGTTTATGACCCGGCGTCTATTATTACCTCATGATGAGGATGATGAAAATAAAAATAGTCCCACATGAATAGGTTAGTCTAGTTTGTGGCCAAGAAAACAAAATTAACATTCGCCTGCAATAATTGTGGCGCGCATTCAACAAAATGGGCGGGGCAGTGCGCTGATTGTGGCACATGGAACAGCATTGTCGAGGTGATTGAAGCCTCTGTTGGCGTGGGGGACGCACGCCGCGGGGGGTATGCGGGAGAGGCCGGTTCTCGTATTGAAAATTTATCTGATGTTGCACCGGAAGATGTTATTCGTTTTGATAGCGGATTAGCCGAGTTGGATCGGGTACTGGGTGGCGGCCTGGTTTCCGGATCCGTTGTTTTGATTGGTGGCGACCCCGGTATTGGTAAATCTACATTATTACTGCAAACTTCGGCGTCTTTGGCGCAACGACTTAAAACACTCTATGTGACGGGTGAAGAATCATTGCAACAAATCAGCATGAGAGCGCATCGCTTGAATCTATCGGAGAATGCGGTGCGTATGCTGTCAGAGACCAGCGTAGAAGCCCTGCTTGCTCATGCTGAACTAGAAAAACCAAAAGTGATGGTAGTCGATTCTATTCAAACTGTTTTTACCGAATCCCTGCAGTCGGCACCGGGTTCCGTTGCGCAAGTGAGAGAAAGTGCAGCTCGTTTAGTACGCTATGCGAAACAAACGGGGACGATTGTGTTTTTGGTTGGCCATGTGACTAAAGAAGGTGCCTTGGCTGGTCCTAGAGTATTGGAACATATGGTCGATACCGTACTCTATTTTGAAGGAGATCAAAATAGCCATTTTCGGGTGATTAGAGCCATTAAAAATCGCTTTGGTGCGGTCAACGAATTGGGCGCTTTTGCTATGACTGAGCTGGGTTTAAAGCAGGTGACGAATCCTTCCGCTATTTTTTTGTCGCGACATGAAGAGGCCGTGAGTGGTAGTGCGATTATGGTGACTCGCGAAGGCAGCCGCCCTTTATTGGTTGAGGTGCAGGCCTTGGTTGCGGAAAGCCATCTGGCAAACCCACGCCGTGTGACCGTGGGTCTGGATCACAATCGCTTGGCGATGTTACTCGCTGTCATGCATCGTCACGGTGATGTGGTGATGTATGACCAAGACGTTTTTGTTAATGTTGTAGGGGGAATTCGAATTAATGAGACAGCGGCGGATTTACCCATTTTACTTGCCGCGTTATCCTCTTACCGCAATCGTCCCTTGCCACGTGATCTGGTTATTTTTGGTGAGATTGGCTTGGCCGGTGAAGTGCGCCCAGTGCAAAACGGTTTGGAGCGTTTGAAAGAGGCAGAAAAACATGGTTTTAAAAAAGCGATCATCCCCCAGGCCAATGCACCGAAAGAGGCTGTTGGTGATATGGAAATCGTCAAAGTGCAACGTTTAAAGGATGCGCTTGAATTGGTTTAGCGATACCTGTAGTAATTGAGGTTCAGCCAAAAAAATCGTACTAGAATTTTTTTAAAAAATTGACGACAATACGAAGAATGAAGACTAAATTAACAAAAGATCAGAACGAACGTACAATATGGCACCGTGGTCTGTATATGGTATTGTTTGCCATGCTACTGAGTGTGGCAAAAGTGGTAACAATTGCCATCATGGCATTTCAATTTGTCTCAGTTTTGTTTAGTGGTTCAAGCAATCGACAATTGAAAATATTAGGTCAGGGGTTAAGTACCTATCACTATCAAATATTAATTTTTCTTACTTTCAATGGTGAAAGCTTGCCTTATCCCTTTGCCGAATGGCCAAAAGGTGCTTTGAAGCAAGGTGGAGAGGGATGACGTCCCCTTTGTAAAAAGGGAAATTTTTTACCCGGCTTCCTGTTGTTGTAATAGAGTATGTATTTCCTCTTTTATCTCGTTATACTCGATTTCAGGGAGTTCTAATTCATAAAATACCCGTTTTCTGACTCGTTGCCACTCATGATCTACAGGCGATTGGCGGTAGGTACAGCTTAAGTGATCTGCTAATTTCAACAAAGCCATCATTTGATTCCTGGTCTGGTGCTCGCTGCCATCAAAAAACATTCTTTCTTTGTTGTGATGATCTAGAATAATGTTTGCTAGTCTTCGTGGTAGTGTCCAAGACTTGCTTACATAGTAACCAATCGTTGCGTGGTTGGTTTGCAATAAACGATCTTCTGTATCCGTGATTGGGCGTTCGAGTTCGTTGTTGGCTTTCTGTAAAATATCTTTATAATTATCGAATTTTTGTGTCAATAAGGCCATCCCACAGTCATGAAAGAGTCCTAATGTGTACATATCCTCGGCGTTTTTTAAAGAAAATCGCTTAGCGAGAAACATTGAAATATTAGCTGAATCAGTGGTGGATTGCCAAAAACGATCTAAAGATATGCTGGATTTTCCAGACAGTGTTTCTCGAATAACAACGCCCATTACAATTGTCAAAATATTATTAATGCCTAACAAAATTACGGCACGTTGCACAGATTCTATGGGTTTTCTCATACCATAAAAGGGAGAGTTTATGGTTTTCAGCACAATAGCAGAGAGGCTGATATCTTTATTAATCAGAGCTGATATTTTTTGTATATTGGGGGCAGGTTGATTTTGCTCTCCTTGAATTTCTCTGAGTATCGTCGGTTGTGGTGGTATATGTATACCTTGTAAAATATGTTCTATGTCTTCTACATCTATTTCTTTCGTATCGTTTTCGCTCATGATTTTTTCTATTTTAGTTCACTTTGTATGGCATCAGTATTCACTGTGCAGTGAAGGTAGGCGGCGATACTATGCAGGTCTTTTTCCGCATTGAATAAACAGCTGGTGGCACCGGGTGAAGGTGTCATATTAAAAATAATGCCATTTCCTGGGTCTATTTTTGCTTCTCCCAACAATAACTCGGATTTTTTTTTGTCTATCATTACCGGGCGAATACCGCCAATGCCACTGGCAAAACTAAGATCATCAAGTCTAAGGGAGGGGATGATTTTTTGCGCATCTTTTAAGAATAGGCGGCGTCGAATAAGTGGAATTTCAAATAATATATTTTTCATGAGGTAACGTCGCACATCACGTACTTTAAGCAAATTCCACATTGTTTTAAGCACCGCTTTATCGAGGTTAAACACTTTGAAAAAATCGACTATGGTGTGGTAGTTATAACGTTCGAGCATCGGCAGTAGCAAGGCGGTGGGGCCGAGGCGTGTTTTATTGGGCACTAGAATATCCGGGTCACCGTGAATGGCGGCGAAAGGTAAACAGGGGTTTTGTACGGTATAGACCTTACCGTTAAGTAACTGTGGAATGTAATAAAAACTGCCTGCTACGGGTAAGCAGGCATATTCATGGCCATAACCCATTTGTTGGGCAAACAAGAGACTATGTCCACCTGCAGAAACGATAACGAATTTGGCGTTGATGTGACCTTGACTTGTTGCCAGATTAAAGCTGTCACCTTGTTGTTGAATTTTTTTTATATGTGTACCTAACAATACGTCAGTGTGACATTTTTTATTTTGGGCGGTATTGTGTATAAATGATGTGGCAACTTGCTGGAAATTGACGGCGCTAAAATCATTCAATACACCCAGGGCAACCACTTCTTTTTTTCGTTCTTTTGTAATGTTGGGTTCGATGTGCGTTATTTCATCTTTTTCTAATAATTGCATTCCGGGATAGTGAGGAGCGAAGGTGGTGTAGCGCTCGCGCAAGGCGTTACATTCTGTGTGGCCTACTCCGAGTACCATTTTTGAGTATTTGTGTAGTAGTGCGCCGTTATTTCCGAATTGCTCTGTATACCGAACCAACATATTTGCTGAACTTTGAACCTGTAACGCTTTATCCAGACTATAGTTTGTTTCTATATCTCCACAATGCAGTGTTTGGCTATTGTTACGTCCATGAGAATTGACCGCCGCTACTTGTTCTTTTTTTTCAATTAACGCAATACGTTTTAGGTTCGTATAACGACTCAACATAAACAACAGAGCGGTGCCTGAAATACCCCCGCCGACGATCACTACATCGTATTGATTATTTGCCATAAAAATTTTGCTCACTTTTATATTGTTCAGTCACTTAACCATAGAATTAGATATATACCCGTGGCGTTTGAGATTTAGGTGTTAGTGTGTGTTCATTTCATGGTTAGGAAAAATGACGAGGTGTAGCTCGCTATTGCGAGGAATTTTAACGCCGCCATGGAATGAAGAGGACATGCAATACCACCTAAATCTCAATCGTCACGGGTATATAGAGAAACAAAACTATTCAGTTCTGGTATCCTGTGTTGTTTTATTTTCCTCATTCATATGCTCGTTTGTATAATTTGATTTAGTTTACATTATTTTTATATATTGTTCTCGCGCAGGATTCCGTCATCTGTTTGTGTAAAATACACTTTTTTAACAACCAGAAATTATCAATCAAGCCTATGGAAATAGACGATCATTATAGCGTTAAAGAAAATGTCAGAGGTGATCGGTGATTCTCTGGTTTTTAGGAACAGTATATTATTTTTTTGTGGTGACCTGAATATATCCATGGCTTTATGAATTTAGGTGTTTTTATGTCCACTTGTATCTTATTTTCGGCTTTTTTCAGTCGGAAAAACCGAATCCAAGGCATATTTTTATGCGCTAACACTTAAATTTATAAGGCCATGGGTATATCGTGAATGGAAAGTGATCCCCCTAAAAACCTGGAGCGGGTTCGTGTCTCATAGCGGCACCAACGGCGGTTAGATAGTGCGCTTGTTCTTGTGTTGAGAGGTCGCAATCTATAATTTCTCCAAGATCCAGAGTGCGTACACTCAGGCCCAGAGCTTGCTTCAGGTAGTTATCGAGCTCTGGAATGGTAATCTCCGTGGGTGTGAGTACCAAACCAGAAACGGGGGGTTGTTGGAAATAACGATCATAATAATCCAATGAGCGTTGTACTTCTAATACCAGTTGATCAAACTGGGGATTGCTGTCTATACCTTGATCAGTCACACTTTGATTCAGTTGTTCGTAGCCCATATTAAGCGGGCGTGCAAAATAGAGTGTAGATTGGCGCGTGATGACTAATAGACCCTGATTGCGGGCGAGATAAATCATAGCGACGCCGGTATCATTTTCCAATAGACGTGAGCTGAGATTACGCAAGACCAATTCTGGAATATCAATTGTAGTGAGGTTAGCCTTGGCTAATTGTAAGCGATCGACATGTTGTCGTACCATCGAGATAGGGGAGACGACCACATACATACTGCGTTTTTGGCTGGTTGCGCTACTGGCAGGCATGTCAAATACATCAATCACCGCATCGTCAACATGATAGTCAATGAGATCCTTGATCTGCCAACGTACTGCAGAGCGTAGCTCATTGGATGGAACATCAGGCATTTCTACACTGAGAATAGTGTACTCACCCAATTCCATAACAGTTTTGCATTGTTGTTTCACCAGACCAAATTGTTTAACTTTTTTCTGAAGCAGGCGGCCATCAGGCTCGGCGGACTTCCACGGGGTGAAATCACAGCGTTCCAGTTTTGGGTGACTTCCTTTTGTACTCAGCGTGACTATGCTTAAACCCTGTTGATTTGCCACCAAGGCAGAAGTGGAATGTTTGTTGTGTTTAGTTCCAAACGAAAACATAATTTTGACCTTTGTCCTTTAAGGCATATATTTAACGATAATCTGTCGCTGTGTTCGAGGATTTCCGACGGTGCCGCCAGCCATGCCAATGCTGGTAATAATATAAAAATTATTGCTATTAACCGTGTTTGTACTGACACGGGTGCTCATCCAGGCTTGGTTATTGACGACAACCCCATTATTTATAATGCCGCCATTGCTACCATTTGCCAGATCCCAGATGGCCCATTGAATACCACTTTCCGCGGCGGCGAGTGCCTGACCTGAATACCATTCATTGATCGTTTCAGTGCTGCCCAGAACCAGGCGTTGGGTCATGAGTGCACCAAGTCCGGCTAATGCGGTAATGACAAAAATAGTGGCAATTAAAGCAGCACCACATTGTCTTATCTTTGTTAGCGGCATAATAGACTTAGCCTTGATGCGGAAACGTATGCTCATGGTGTATTTCTCATATGAACTTCATGATAGAGACGAATATTTTCACCGCTCGCACTATCCGTGAGTTCCATATCCATACGCAGTACGCCGGTGGCCTGTGGAGACCCGGGAAGATAATTGAAGTTGAGTGTAGTGACGTTATTAATTAGCACGGGATCGGCGGTGCTCCAGTCGGGTGTCCCGTTATAATTAGCCAGTCCCGCATTGCTATACCAACGCAAATCAGTTGTAGTGAGTCCCATTTCTATCGTTCGATCGGTAATGGCGAAGTGTTTTCCTGGTGAGCCGATAAGAAATTGTTGGCTGGTAAAATTCAGAATCTGCCCTTGGCTTGTACCGTCACTCGCTCCCGTTGTGACGGTAATTGAACTTAAGGGGGTTGCGGTGATGCCGGCTTGCAACAAAGAGGGTGAGGTATTGCCGATGACCAATACATCATTACTGGCCATACTCAATGTTGTGCCCAAGATATACAATCCAGTAAGATCGGTGTTTTTTTTAAAACGTAGCGTGGTATTGCTGAATTCGCCAGAAAAATTATCAAATTGGTCGACGTAACGCCCCCCGGCACGGCTGCGAGCAAATTCAATACCGCTGCCGCTATCCAGGACACTGAGGCTATTAGGTACGGCCAGGCGTACTTCACGGGCGATGCGTTCTATTGCCAGTCGTCCATTAGCGACGAGATCCGCACGCGCTTTGCTGGCGCTATAGGCTTGCATAGCTTTGGCAATAAACGGGGTGAGCATAACGGCAATGATGGCCAACAAAACAATGACGGTAACCATTTCAACGAGCGTGAACCCGCGGGTTTTTTTCTTTTTTTGAACCATTAGTTGTTCACCCGATAAGCGGTGAGGGCCAGGGTTTCATTTGATGACGAGGTGACACTGACCGTAATCAAGCGGACATCAGCGGCAATGATACCATTCCAGTTCGCTCCCGGTTGACTGATGCTGACCGTCAGAGAAAACCCGTTATAGCCAGGCATATCAATGCCATTAGAATTTTGAGGTGGGCTTTGATTAATGATAGCACTGTAGTCATCAATATCATCGTAGTCCGCACGGGCTTCGCCTGTCTCTGCGCCGATGCTGGTCATCATCGTAACATTACTTGTACACGTGCTGCCTGTATTGACACAGCCGCCGCCTAATGGTGAGTTTTCATTCCAGCGCTTGTGCAAAATTTCATCCATCATCGCGGTGCTTACGGCCAGTGCGCGTTGGCGTAAATAAGGGCGGTGACTGTCTTCGATGCCACTGACGAACAGTGCACTCATACCGGCCATCATCGTGCCCACCAACACAATAACAATGATGGTTTCTATTAAGGTAAAGCCGTGCTGACTCGGTTTTTGTTGTTGCATTCTCATCGGATGAACCCGGTAATTTCTTCGATGGTGATCGTCCGGGTATCGGAGCCGACGGTAACCGAAATGGTTTGTGTAGCGCCCAAATTGGGAGCGCCTGAACCGTCAAACAGAATAGTTATCGTCGGGGCAAGAATGACGTTGCTCCAATTGCGGGTGTAACTACTGGCATTGGAGAGTGGATTGACAATTTGGCTTGCAACGCCATCACTGCTGCGACGCTGACTCACGGTATAACCGCTTGCGCTAATGACGATTTGATAATAGTCTGTGCTGTTGTCACCATCAATATCCTGCCCGGTGTGCGTCATCGACATCGTTTGGGCATAACGAATAGCCTCAACCAATTCTCCAGCCGCCGTCGCCGACTCAAAGCTGGCAAGGCTAAAACGGCTAATGGCAGATACGGATAAAATACCGAGCAATACCATCACGAGTATCAGCTCAATCATTGTAAAGCCCATTGTTCGTTGTGCTGTCATTACGACATATTCCGCTAAAAATGCCCGCTTAGAGTTAGTTATCCTTAAATATCGGCATGTTATAGAAGACATTGAGAACGTGTCTTATTTTATTGTCTGGCAAGGCGAAATGACGAGGTGTAGTCGGCTATTGCGAGGTGTTTGCAACGTAACCAAGGAATGAAGAGGGCGTGCAATGACACCTAAACTTTAATCGCTACGGGTATATACGGGTAATATCTTCACCATCTGTAAATTTCAGTCCACTGAAATGAAACACTTCAGGTCTCTTGTAAAGAGACGCTTCAGGTTACCGTTTAATGTTGAGGTGAGTAGTTACTAAAAGATAATAATTTTGTTAATTAACGCAGATAGTTTTGGCTTGCGTATAATAAAGCAATAGCAATTTACGCAACCCGAGTAAAATTGAAAATTGCTCGCGAGCATAGCGTATGATGCGAGTTTGTTATCGAAAAACAAGACGCGTACGACGACACGCCTGTTTTTAAATAATAGCTTTTATCTGTTTATTTTGTCGCTGCGTACTTTTATAGGAATTCGTTTAGGTTCTTGGGGTTTATTGTACAGATGAATAAGGATGTACGAAGAAATAGCTAATAGCAGAGTCGATAAAATCATACTTTTGTCCTCCTGAAGATAGCGGTAATCAATCATTTCCGCATTCTTGGTTTTGTCAGCCTGACTAACGTCACAGTGCAATTTGATTTTTCTATAGCATCTGTATTTGAGTATCGGCACTCTAGTGTGAATACTTTAAAGTTATATTCAATTAATGTGGCATAATGGAAAAATAGTCATCTGCATAATATGTATGATATAGATAAAAAGTGAAAGTTCAATCTTTAGTTTAACTTTATAGGCCCGTAGAGATTGAGATTCAGGCTTGAATCTCAATCTCTACGGGTCGAGTCAGCGGAGAGATCTGTGGGTAAAAAATATTCTGGACTGAATGATAAATTAATCGCGTTTATTCAAAAGCAAAAAATGTATTTTGTGGCGACAGCGCCGGTTAAAGGTCGCATTAATTTATCACCCAAGGGTATGGATACTCTGAGAGTGATCAATAACAATCAAGTGGCATGGTTAAATTTGACGGGCAGCGGCAACGAAACGGCTGCACATTTATTAGAAGACACACGAATGACGATGATGTTTTGCTCATTTGAGGGCAACCCCATGATTTTAAGACTCTATGGTCAGGCCTGCGCGATCCACCCACATGATACACATTGGCAAGACTGGCTGAGTCATTTTCCGCCATTAGCGGGGGCGAGACAGGTGATCGTGCTGGATTTTGATCTGGTTCATACTTCATGTGGTATGGCCGTACCATGTTACGACTTTGTGGAACAACGTGACCTGCTGGATACATGGGCAACGAAAAAGGGGGGGACAGGCATTGCGGACTATTGGCAAGAAAAAAATGTTGAAAGCCTGGATGGTAAACCAACCGGAATAATTAAGAGAGGCTCATCGGAGAAAAAATCCCTATAGTTACTCCGGCATATTCCTAGCCGAGGCGGCGGCGTTGTGAATTATAAAAGGGTAAGCGCGCTGCGCTTTCTTCTTCAAGAAGCTGATTTAAGCCTTCATCTGCAGCTGTATGACCTTGTTTTGATGCTTTCAAAAACCATTTGATAGCCGCTTTACGGTTTTTTAATACGGCTAAACCATCTTTATACATGACGCCAAGGCTATATTGTGCTTCAGCAAAGTCTTGGGTCGCGGCCTTGTCAAACCATTCGAATGCTGAATAATAATTTTGTTTCATACCTAAACCATCCAGATACATGGCGCCTAACGTAGTTTGGGCTTGCGGATTGCCATTTAAAGCGGCTTCTTGAAACCAGGAAAAAGCTTTGTCTATATCTTTGGCGACGCCCTGACCAGAGAAATAAATCACCCCCAGATTGTTTTGTGCTTCAGCCATGTTATGTTTGGCTGCTTCTCCATACCAATGAGCTGCTGCAGCCAAGTCTTGTTCTACGCCCAAGCCTTGAGAATAGAGGATAGCGAGGTTAAACTGAGCATCAGCGATATTTTGCTCTGCTGCTTTTTTGAACCAATCTGCAGCAATTGAAAAATTTTGAGGAATAACACCATCTTCAGTATAAAGTGCGCCAAGGGCAAATTGTGATTCAGGATTTCCCTTTATGGCTTCTTTTGACCAAATGCGATGGGCACGATGATGTTCGCCCTTGTAATAAGCGCTCCAACCTTCCAGAGCCTCTGATGCGTTGCTCATCGTGGTGAAAAAAATGAAAAAAATTGCGAGGAAAAAACTGGCTGATTTTGTGTGATCCCGATGTTTCATAGTCCGCTCCATGTTTTAATCTTCGGCTACAACTATTGTTTGTAACCATTGCGAGGGCGTTTTTTTATCGTCTTAACGAAACTATCGGTCTGAGGAAGGGATGCCTTTAGGCTGTAAAATTATAAGGCCTCTGAAAATGTGTATTTGTTCACGTTTTTAACACAACCACAATGAGGGGATGAATGCTAGAAAACTAAGGGTCTGTAAACAATAACTTTACACTCTGAGCAGGATATACCCGTAGCGATTAAAATGTAGGTATGATTGCACACTCTATTCATTCCCTGACTACGTTGAAATTCCTCGCAATAGCTGGCTACACCTCGTCATTTCGCCTTGCCAGAAAATGAATAGGACGCACACTCAACACTTAAATCTCAAACGCTACGGGTATAGCTTCTTGTATTCAAGGCTTTAGCCATCCATTCCTTAGCTGCTTCCATATAGGCAAGGCATAAAAAGGAGCGTACCTTAAGGACACTTCTTCCAGGGCGCATACTTCGTTTTTTATAACATAGAAAACGAAAGGGTAGACACATCACAATACCGCTGTTGATTTTTTAAATTTTTCAGATTGACGCCTCTATTTTTCGTGCGATACAATTATTTGCGTAGGCCACTTCGAGGTTCTACTATGTTTCTTTCCAGAACTTGCCCCTTAATAGAGGTAGGATACCTTATACGATGACACTGAAAAATACGACGATCAACTCGCCGAATGACTCACAAGGCGAGTTTGTTATTCATTCTGTACTCGGAAAATCGATTAAAGGGCTGGGGCGATTGCGGCAATCCCTGTTGTTTGCTGAACTAGCGAATATTGCGTATCTGCCGCTTGAACAGGTGACCCGATTCGCCCAGCCACTCGGTTTCAACGAGATCGAGCTTTTTAACCGTGATGGTTCACAGGCTTATTTGTTTTCCAATCATACCGACGCAGTCATCGTTTGCCGTGGGACTGAGCCGAACGATTGGAACGACATCAAAGCCGATGTCGATGCGGTCTCGGTTGTAGCAGAAACTGTGGGGCGGGTGCACCGGGGCTTCAAGAAAGAAGTCGATGACCTTTGGCCTGAACTGGAAAAAACACTAGTTAGCAACAATAAAACGCTCTGGTTTGCTGGGCATTCTTTGGGTGGGGCGATGGCGACGATTTGTGCTGGCCGGTGTTTTTTATCGCATATTCCGTCGATGCCTCACTCACTGTATACCTACGGTAGTCCCCGCGTAGGGAATCAACGTTATATCAATTATTGTGACCTCGACCATATTCGTTGGGTGAATAACAATGATATTGTTACACGTTCTCCACCAGTGTTGTTCGGTTACCGGCATACGGGTACAGAATTTTATCTCGATTCGCATGGGCATTTGCGTAAGGTGGACGGTTGGCAACGCACGAAAGATCGTTGTCGCGGACTCCTGGGGGGGCTCCGCAATTGGAAGATCGATTATTTCTCTGACCATTTGATGGACGACTACATTAAAGCGATCCATAACATGGTTCTGGAATACGAAGCGAGCGATTGCGACGACGAGTCTCATTGGCTTAGCGAAAAAAGTCGTTGGGGGCGGAAATCAGCTAAAAAGGCGATGTCTTATCCTGGTACTGAAAAAAAAAGAGGGTAGGTATTGTAGACATTCCTTGTGAAATTTTAATCGTTGCGAGCTTATTCTACCTACGTAACTAAGTGACCTTAATACAAGTTAAATCTCCTTTTCTGTTATAGCTATTCATTTTTCTGCCGTTATATACCTTAAGTCTTTCACGTTTTTTTGTTGCTTTTGCAGCATATGAGGAAAAGCTTATGCGAACCGAATACTCAACGTACGTTGCAATATCATATTTAGTTTCTACTTTATTTTTTTCTACCCATGCCTTGTCATTCGACACTGGTTTTAATCTTGATTTTAGAGAAGACCCCGGTGAGCAAACTGTTTCTGTTTTTGGCGGAAATTGTGGTGTGGGCGGAGTTTTTTCTATTGGTAACAATTGTGGAATCGGACTCGGGATTGAACTGCCCGACCCGGATACCACACCTTTTTACCAAGGTGTCGTTACGGTTGATGGGAAAAGCTACTGGCACACCATCGTTGGTGATCCCAGTGGGGGTTTTGCTATGGAGAGTTATATTGAGCGGGCAGGATTTGGTGCTTTGACCTCGTTTAGCGGTGGCCGTCCCGGTACTTTTAGTGCTTTCAGTCTTGAAGGTCGGAGTGGCAACGGTTGGGATCCTCTCGGTGTCGATCCTGCTCGCGGGGTTGACTTCACGGGCAATGGGAGTGGTGACCCGACGAAAGCGGTGATTAGGCAAGTGATGGGTGATGGAACATGGGATGAGCAGACCAGTACATGGAGTTGTGATTCAGGGGAGTTTTGCTCTGAATTTTTAAAAGATCAGCTGGTCTTTAAGCCCGTTATTAGCCAAACCATCAACGACGTTGCGGGTGATGGCACAACAATGCAAGCACAGTTTCAACTGGATATGAGTAATATAACCTATTCGGATGATACAACAGCAGGGACTATTACTAACACAGTTGTTTTTACAGATCCAAATTCTAAAATGGGAGGTAACGGCAATTTTAATATGGCGACGGATGCTCAAGTAGGTCGCAGCGTTGTCACTGCTGGGCGATATATTTATAACAATTGTTCTAATCCCAATTTTTTTCAATTTGGTGGCAGTTGTTGGCAAGTATTTAGTCCTTATTTTAATTCATCCAGCGCTAATTACCAAGAAGGGTCTTATACGTATAGTGATGGCAATGCAACCAATCCCATGGCGTATGATTGGGGGATGTTTTTGGATCCCTCACAAAATCTTTAAATTCTTATTATCTATGATTGAAGCAAAATGGGACAGTGGTGGACTCAGTTTAGTCTGACCTTAATACTCGTCCATAATATTCGGTACCATAATCAGTATTCGCCTAATATCTCTTTTTTTGGGATAATGTACCCGTAGCGCTTGAGATGTAGGTGTTGAGTGTGCGTCCTATTCATTTCCTGGCAAGGCGAAATGACGAATAATAGCTGGCTATTGAGAGGAGTTTCAACGTAGTTAGGGAATGAAGAGGGCGTGCAATCACACCTAAATCTCAAGCGCTACGGGTATAGATAAATACGATGTTAAACTATTAATTACTTTACTAAAAAATAATGAAAAATAATGTTAAAAAGGGAGTCGATGACGCCGTAGTTACCGACCTCACGAGACGCCCTACCCATGCCGATTGTTCTAGTCGCCAGGGGGGAGTTACAGGGGCTCAAGTTACTCCACCGCAATTACGACGAGTTTTATTTATCAGCTATGCTTTTCCTCCAACCGGCGGTGGCGGGGTGCAGAGATCGGTGAAATTTGCAAAGTATCTGCCAAAATTTGCATGGCGGCCAACGATATTAACTGTAGCCAATCCGTCGGTTCCCGTTCACGATCACGATTTTGCAAGCGATCTTGATCCAACGATGAACATCGTCAGAGCCAGAACACTGGAGCCCGGTTATGCTGTCAAAAAACAGATTGTTGACAACGGCACTGGTACGCGGAAGTCGACACGTTTTTTGCGTAGTATTCTTCGGAATTTGAGTGCCCGATTTTTTCAGCCAGACCCTCAAATTTTGTGGAATCCGCAAGCATATCGAGCTGCCAAGCGTACATTACGTTCGGTGTCTCACGATGCGATTCTAGTGACCGGGCCGCCATTTTCATCGTTTCTCCTTGGCTGCAAGCTGAAACAAAAATTCGGTCTACCACTAATTTTAGACTTCAGAGACGAATGGATGATCGCCTGCCGTTATCTAGAAAATCAACAACAACGTGACAAAGGCTTTCACAAACAGCAAACCATGATGCTCAAGACACTTCAGTTTGCTGACGCGGTGATCACAACAACCCAGGCGAGTGCATCGGAGTTGCAAAAACACTGTGATGAAATAAATAGCCGCGCTCGTGTGATATGCATTTACAATGGATTTGATCCTGATGATATTGATGGTGTAGCGTTGCCTTCCCCTCGGTCGGAAAAGCTCCAAATCACCTACACCGGCACACTTTGGAAGTTGACTGATATCAGTCCTTTTGTATCGGCTCTCGTTGCACTTCACCAGGCCTCCCCCGAGCGTTGTGCTAGGCTAAAATTATCTATAGCGGGAAGACGAACGCCACCTCAGGATGTCGTCTTGGAGCGATTGAATGACACTAAATTTACTATCGAACCACATGGCTACCTGGCACATAAGCAATCACTTCAACTCGCCACCGATTCGGACATTTTACTTTTACTGTTGTCTGATCAACCCGGAGCAGAGCGAGTTGTACCCGCAAAACTGTTCGAATATTTAGCGTTGGGAAAAACGATTTTGGCCATTGTACCATTGGGAGAAACGAGGGATCTGATGCGTGGTCAGCCAAACTGTCACCTGTTTCATCCATCGGAAACTGATAAAATCGCCAGATGGTTATCGATTCGTTTGGATGCGCATTCGCTTCATCACTCTGGCAACAGTATTCCAACCGGTAGCTCTGCCGATGCCGAATTGACAAGTGAATTTTCGAGATTAAACCTAACAAGTCAGCTGGCCGACGTGCTTCAAAAGAGCATCCAAATATAAGTGCAGGTTAAAGAGGGTCCACACTTGTTTTTTTAGGTTTAAGTTAGGTGAAAAAATGTCAAATTATATGGGTTACGACAGACGCCAAAATGAACGTAAAAATTACAATTTAAAAAGCAATCCCATTGGCTTGAAATTAAAAGCTGATGATGAAGTTCGAGAAATTTATAAAGTTCACGATGTCTCAATATCCGGGATGAGAATAAGCTTGGCAGAGGTCAAGCTCAAAACGGAACAAACGTTGACACTACTGGTTTCCGAGAGAGTGTATTCACTCTCTGTGAATGCTGTGGTAAGGTGGCATGCACCGGGTTTAGAATCGGGTATTTACGAGCATGGTATCGAGTTTGATTATGGCGACATGGATTTAAATCTACTGTTATTTATGTATCTTCGAGAAAATATGAATAAATTGTAATCACACTTTTAAAACTTTGTAGTTTGAGTAAGGTGCTTTTCTGCGTTGTTCTGTTTTTGTAAATGGATCATATCGTCCAATATAAATGCAGCTTCACGTGCCATTATACTTTTAATAATTTTATCTTCTCCCTCCAATGCCTCGTCATCATCTAGGTCAATAATCGGGTCAAGACCACGAGATGAGCGAAAATGATTAAGCTGCGTCAGTTGTTCTTTTTCATTGCGCTCACGTTCAAGTTTACGGACGGTTTCTTGCAAGCTAATTGTTTTTTTATTTCTAGCTTCTTCAATATTTTCAGCTTGTTTGGTAAGAAATTGAAACCCTGGGTTTATTGCTATTCTGGATTTATGTTTTTTTATAAGAAGATCTAAATTAGTAAGATCCATGTTGTAAGAATTGAATTTGGCAGGTTTTACCGCAGCCCAGGGTAGGGCGTTGTCATAGGCACGTTCCCCTTTCTCCTCTGTAGTTGATGCCACCGGGAAGTTGATATCAGGAGTAACGCCACGAAATTGTGTGCTATCCCCGTTAATTCTAAAAAATTGAGCCATAGTGATTTTTAACTGACCTAGTTTAGACCCCGGTAAAATAGCATAACGATTTAAATCAATAATGGTTTGCACGGTACCTTTACCAAAGGTGGGTTCACCAATAATGATGCCTCGTTTGTAATCTTGAATGGCACCGGCAAAAATCTCTGATGCCGAAGCGCTATAACCATTGACCAGTATAGCTAAGGGGCCCTTGTAAACAATGCCATTATCAGGATCATTATTTAATTTTAATTTCCCAGAGGTTTCTTTCACCTGAACCACCGGGCCTGAGGTGATAAATAACCCCGTGAGCGATATGGCTTCGGAGAGCGATCCTCCGCCATTACCACGTAAATCGATAACAATCCCTTCGACATTTTCTTTTTCCAATTCGCGCATCAGTTGGGCAACATCCCGTGTTGTGCTGCGGTAATCTTTATCTCCTTTTTCGTAGGCTTCAAAGTCGAGATAAAAAGTGGGGATGGTGATAACACCTATTTTGTGCTCAGTGTTAGGTATATCTATAAGCTCTTTATGTGCAGCCTGGCTTTCTAATTTTATTTTATTTCGAGTAATTAAAATTGTTTTACCACTTGAACCACTTTTTTCATTTTCCAGGTGTAGTTTTACTACAGTACCTTTTGGGCCGCGGATCAAATCGACTACATCATCAAGACGCCAGCCAATGACTTCAACCATTTCACCGTCTTGTCCTTGTGCAACACCGGTAATTTTATCATTGGCTGAAATTTTTCCACTTAAGTCTGCCGGACCACCTGGAATGATTTTTTGTACGACGGTATATTCATCTTCTCCTTTAAGAACAGCACCAATACCCTCTAATGAAAGACTCATATCAATTTTAAAGTTTTCAGATACGCGTGGAGAAAAATAAGCAGTATGAGGTTCCAGGGTATGCAAATATGCATTCATAAATAGTTGAAAAATATCTTCAGAGTTGTACTGAGCAAATCGTCGACTCACCGTTTTGTAACGTTTACTCAATTTGTTTTTTATTTCTTCAGATGTTTTATGATCCAGGCGTAAATTAAGAATGTCATTTTTAACTCTTTGTTGCCATAGGGCATCAAGTTCATCTTTATTTTTTGGCCAAGGACCTTTTGTGCGGTCAATAACGTAATCATCTTTTTTGTTAAAGTCAAAATCATTTTCTAACAGACCTAAGGCATAGTCAGAACGTTCTTTGCGTCGTTGTTGAAATAATCTAAATATTTCAAATGCAGGGTCTAACTTTGCATCTTTAAGGAGGTCATCCAGACGTGTTTTATATTTTTCAAAATAGGCGATATCAGTAGCTGTAAAGACGGATCGATTGGGGTCAAGAATATCAAAATAACGATCAAAGATGGCGGCGGATTTTTCATCATTAAGTTCTGATTTTCTATAATGCAGCTTAGTCA
Organism: Gammaproteobacteria bacterium; assembly: GCA_013151745.1. GTDB lineage: Bacteria > Pseudomonadota > Gammaproteobacteria > JAADHS01 > JAADHS01 > JAADHS01. Next base: position 18,369 of record JAADHS010000163.1, read on the forward strand.
CAAATTTGTTAATGATGCGTGTGGACAAGCGGTGATCCCGTGAGGGTTCCAACGGCTCACTGGGTATCTCGGCCCAAGCCAAACAAACGCAGCTTACAATTAAAACCAGACCCACTAAGATGCGCATTTTCTTTATCATCGTTTCATTCATATCCTTAAAGTTATCGCCCAAAAAACAAAAATATCCAGTTTGTTTACTAAGTTTATACCACCAAAAGTCAATTTTGAGAATGATTGCTGACTAGAAATTTATCCATAAATAATATATTGATAACTTAAAAATGCTTATCTTGATTGATATTTATAATAAATAGTCTGTATTGTCATCAAAAATGTGTTAGAAAAGTTATAATGATTGAAAAATACGGATTTGATAAAATACAAACATGAGCAAAATAAATTTTTCAGAGTCAGAGCTAATTATTGAAAATAACACCATTCCGGGCGATTCAATGAATCAAGGTTTGGCGACTCAAGATGAGGTTTTACCAGAAACATTGACTATTTTACCCTTGAGTGAACGTCCTTTTTTCCCATCGCAGGCTTTGCCTATTTTAATGAATGAAGCCCCCTGGAGCTCAACTCTGGAACGCATTTACAAAAGTGAAAACAAGCTAGCTGGCGTCATTATGACTCAGGGCGATATTCAAGATGATCTGAGTCCTGATGATTTTTATACTGTGGGTTGTGCAGTACGTATCCATAGCCCATCAAAATCGGATAATAAATTACAGTTTATTGTTGAAGGTATAAGACGCTTTAAAATTGAAAAATGGCTGTCAACCACTGTGCCTCTAGTCGCTCAGGTCAGTTACCCTGATGATGCCATAAAAAAAATCAACAAGGATGAAATTCGTGCCTATGCGCTTGCGATTTCTCATACATTAAAAGAACTCGTTCCCTTAAATCCCCTGTATACGGAAGAATTAAGATTTTTTCTTAATCGATTTGGTCCTAATAATCCTTCTCCTCTCGTTGATTTTGCGGCAAGCATCACGAGTGCGACTAAAGAAGAACTGCAAAAAGTATTAGAAATATTTAATCTTTATCAGCGACTTAAAAAAGTTTTGGTTATGGTTAAACAAGAGCTGGAAGTTGCAAAATTGCAAGCCAAAATCCATCGCCAGGTAGAAGATAAAATTACCGATCATCAACGCAAATTTTTTCTTCGTGAGCAATTGAAAGAAATTCAAAAAGAGCTGGGCCTGGCGAAAGATGATAGATTGGCTGATATTGAACGTTTTAATTCCAGAATTGAAGCCCGTTCGTTACCTGAAAAAGTTACGGAAAGGGTTAACGAAGAAATGAATAAAATGGCTGTATTAGAAACAGGCTCACCTGAATACTCGGTGACCAGAAATTATTTGGATGTGGTAACCAGTTTGCCGTGGGGAGTTGTTTCTCTAGATAAGCTGAATATAAAACGTGCACGCATCATTTTGAATAAAAAACATGATGGTCTGAGTGAGCTCAAAGAACGTATACTTGAATTTATTGCCGTTGCTTCATTGAAAGGTGAAATTGCGGGTTCAAACTTGTTATTTGTGGGGCCACCAGGTGTAGGTAAAACTTCTATAGGCCGCTCTATTGCGCGCGCTCTGGGTCGTCAATTTTTCAGATTTTCTGTTGGCGGCATGCGCGATGAAGCAGAAATAAAAGGACATCGACGAACTTATATTGGCGCAATGCCGGGTAAAATTATTCAAGCGATACGTGAGTGTGGTACCGCTAATCCTGTCATTATGCTGGATGAAATTGATAAAATGGGTAACTCTTATCATGGAGATCCGTCTTCGGCATTACTTGAAGTACTCGACCCGGAGCAAAATAATGATTTTTTGGATCACTACCTTGATGTCAGATTCGATCTGTCAAAAGTACTTTTTATTTGTACCGCCAATCAACTTGATACCATTCCCAGTCCATTGTTAGATCGCATGGAAGTTCACCGCTTGAGTGGTTATATTACGGAAGAAAAAGTTGAAATTGCCAAACACCATTTGTGGCCAAGGCAACGAAAAAAATCGGGGCTTAAAGCCAGCCAAATAAAATTATCAGATGCGGCTATAAAAGCAATTATTGAAAATTATGCCCGTGAAGCTGGAGTACGAAATTTAGAAAAACAACTCGCAAAAATTGTTCGCAAAGTCGCGGTTCGAATTGTCAAAAAACAGAATCGTAAACTCGTCATCAGCACAAAAACTCTGGAAGCTTATTTAGGCAAGCCTATTTTTAACAATACTAAGCCTCGTCTGGATATCGGATTGATAACCGGGTTAGCTTGGACAACGCTAGGGGGAGTACCACTTACAATAGAGGCAACCTGTGTCCCATCAAAGCAACGAGGTTTTAAGTACACAGGACAATTAGGCAGTGTGATGAAAGAATCTGCGGAATTGGCATATAGTTATATTTTGGCGAATATGGCACGCTATGGTGGACATTTAGAACGATTTGATCGCTCAATAATACACCTCCATGTTCCGGAAGGAGCGACCCCCAAGGATGGCCCCAGTGCCGGAATAACAATAGCAACAGCATTGTTGTCATTAGCTAAAAATAAAAAAATTGGCTTAAATGTCGCGATGACAGGTGAATTAACATTAAGCGGTGATGTTTTTCCTGTAGGAGGCATTCGGGAAAAAGTCATTGCTGCGAGACGAGCCAAGCTGAAAAATATCATTCTTCCTGCGCAAAATCAGCGGGACTATGAAGAGCTGCCCTCCTATATACAAAATGGACTTCATGTCCATTTTGTGAGCCATTTTTCTGAAGTTGTGAAGATTGTGTATCCAAAATAATATTCTTATATATTTTAAGTTATTTAACTGCTCCCAAGTTTAAATTTAATGCGTAAGCTATCGAAGTTGTGTATTATCCTAAACTATCTGAATTTGGGAGGATAAGTGCGATGCAAGGGGATACTTCTGCTATTATATGGTTCGCTCAAGCTGGTGTTTTTATTGTTGCTTTGATTGCAGGCCTCTTTTTTGCTAAAGGAAAAAAATCAACGCCAGCTAGTGACCTGAACACACGAAGAATTAAAAGAGATATGAATGACACCAAAACCCATTATAAAAACTATAGGGATTCGGTGCACAGTGAATTTAAAGGTCTTAACAGCTCAATAAAAGAAATGAATAAAGCCTATGATGAACTTTATGAGCATCTCGCTAATGGTGGTGTTAAATTAAGCTTGTCGAGTTCAGAACTTAAAAACTTAATGAAACAAGATAGCGACTTTATTGACCGATTGCCCCAGATTAAAGCCAGTTCTAAGGTATAAGGTATAAGGTATTCACAATATGGGTTCTGTACAACTGTATCATCTTTGAAAATCGGAACTATTTATAACTGTTATGGATTGTGTGGTATACCGGAGCAAGTTAAAAGACCTGACTTATCTTTATATTAAAAAGGAGGATGACTTTTCCCAGGTGCCCGATACTTTGATAAACATGTTAGGTGCACTGGAGCAAGTCATGTTTCTTGAACTCCACCCCAAAAAAAAGTTAGCTCAAGTGGAAGTGCTAGACCTCATTCATCATCTTAAAGAGGCCGGCTGGTATCTTCAAATACCAGATAGAAATGAGTTGCCAAAACAGTTATTGAAGTTTTAGTATAACGACTCAGCTTCCCCTTGAATTTGTCCTCTCAAGGAGGAGTCATTGCATACTAGTTTTTAATTTCTTGAATCAATATCCAGGGCGCAGTAACGATGGCCCAAAAATCGGGCTGACTCTCTACCCATGATTTAGCATCGTCTATACTTGCATGTTCTAAATGATGTTTTTTTAAAAAACTATGAATATGTTGCTGATTATCTCTTGATATGGATAATGCCACTTCAATCAAATCGAGGTCGTGAGAAACTTTAATGACCACGCCACGTGCAAAATGTTTCTCCAACTCGGGCCATGTTATTTTTCCTGTTTGCCTGTTGAGTTCATGTTTTAATAAATCTTCTTTTTCTTTCATAATGCCAGTTTCACTGTCTCATTCTGATCTGTCAACCTGTGTTTTCTAGTGATGGGGAGAGTATACATAAAGAATTAGAATGTTTTGACCGATAGAATAACAAGGTGGAGAAAATGAGTGTGGCAGAGTTTAGACAATCTTTACATGAAATCAAAGGGCTAATTGGTGCTACAGAGACCGATTTTGATCAATTACGGAAACATCAAGGGTTTTTGTTAGAAAATCTTGATGAGGTTATTGCCTTTTTTTATGACATTCTTTATGAAAATAGCGGTAGCAGGGATGTTTTTACTGAAGGTGAACGAGAAAAACGAGAACAAACTCTACGAGACTGGGTTGTTGCATTGCTCGAAGGGCATGACGAAGATAGTTACTGGCGTGCCCAGTATCTAGTAGGTTTAGCCCACGTGCGCAGAAAAGTGGCTAACCGCTATATGATCTCGATTGCTAACAGACTTAAAGAGTTCTACCTACCTAAAATGATAGATCAGTTGGGAACAGAGGAGGGTATAAAAACGTTTATCTCCTTTCAACGTATCCTGGATAGTGGCGTCGCACTCACCGTGACACTGGTTGATGAAGCTTTCAAGATGGTGATTGAAGAGAATACGGGCTGGACTGAGGCACTGATGCAAAAAATGCAAGAATCCGTTTTTGTACAAATTGCGAAAAAATTCCAGACTGAATAGTTACAGCTTTTTTAGTTGTTCAAGATATTGCTGCTCATCCGCTGCGCCACCAGAGCGCTGCGCTTGCCATAACATTTCTGCCAAACATTCCATCATTTCATGCTCTGTGCGATGAACCTCCCTATAACTTTTTAATAAGCGGTTAAAAATGGCGGTGATCCCTACGGGACGATTCACAGACAATTGTTCTCGCAGACCTAAGTGCAGCCCCATATGCATGAAAGGGTTGGACTCACCAAGCTCAGGCGTGAAATCCTTGGCTAAAGTATCTTCACCTTGTTCTAAAAAGGCATGGTATTCCGAATGCATTGCGACGACTTCGCCGACTTGTTTTTCTAAAGCTTCAAGAGGTCGTTTATCTCGATATTTCTCCCAGCTGGAGATATAAAATTGTCTTAGTTCATCGCGGTTTTGACTGAATATCATAAAATAGACCCTAAAGCGATTCAAAAATGATTGTAATAGTTCAGGTTGCTTCTGATTTGTGCTTATATTCGCATAAATCTTCAACCATGCAGGAGCCACAACGGGGCTTCCTGGCAATACAAGTGTATCGCCCCAGTAAAATCAACCAATGATGAGCGTCATGTAAAAATTCACTGGGGATCATTTTTAATAATTTTTTTTCCACCTCTAAAACAGTTTTTCCAGGTGCCAAACCGGTACGGTTGGATACCCTGAAGATATGGGTATCAACGGCGATAGTCGGTTGACCAAAGGCGGTATTGAGAACAACGTTTGCCGTTTTTCGCCCAACCCCAGGTAAAGCTTCTAGTTCATCTCGGGTTTCGGGCACGTTTCCCGCATGCTTTTCAACTAAAATTTTGCACGTTTTTATTATGTTAGCACTTTTGGTATTGAACAAACCAATGGTCTTAATATATTTTTTTAACCCGGCCTCACCTAATTTCAAAAATAGTTCGGGCTTATTGGCTTTCTTAAATAAATTTTCGCTGGCCTTATTGACACTTTTATCTGTGGCTTGAGCCGATAATATCACTGCAATTAACAATTCAAATGATGAGCTATAATGCAGTTCAGTCGTAGGCTTGGGGTTATGGGCTTGAAGACGAGAAAATATTAAATGACGTTTGTTACGATTCATAATTATTTTAACATTTCTTTGTTTTCACGTGACTCTGCGTTGTGGCTCCAGTCACATAGCGCACTATGTTCATTTCTCTGCGTCTTGATTCACACGAAAATTTTGCAGAAATCGAGTTAAAATAATTATGCAAGGGTGCTTAAGTTGCTTTTGAGGCTTGAAATGACACTTGCGGGGCAGACTTTTTATTCGCATGTTCATGGAGAATATTTCTAATGGCGATAATCAGTCCTAATCCAATAAAAGCACCTGGAGGCAACATCGCGAGTAAAAAACCACGGTAATCATCAATGACAGTGACGATCATCCATCGTGCAGCATCACCAAACATCAAGTGAGCATGAGACATCAACGTACCTTGGCCGAGCACCTCTCTCATACCGCCGAGCAGTACCAAAATGAACGTAAATCCTAGTCCCATCATTAAGCCATCAATCAAGGAGGGCATGACTGGGTTTTTTGATGCGAAAGCTTCTGCTCTCGCTATAATGGCGCAGTTAGTGACGATCAACGGTATGAAAATCCCCAGTACTTTGAATAAATCATAAAAAAACGCATTCATCGCTAACTCAATCGCAGTGACTATTGAAGCAATAATGAGCACAAAAATCGGAATACGAATTTCAGGTTTAATGTGATGACGCAAAGCTGAAACGATGACATTTGATAATACCAAAGTTAATAAGGTCGCCAAACCCAGACCCAAACCATTGATGACCGTTGAGCTGACTGCAAGGAGAGGGCACAGACCCAGTATTTGCACCAGGGCAACATTATTGGTCCATAAACCTTCTTTGGATATCGATGCGTATTGTGTCATTTTATTTTCCATCACTTGCTGCTTCTGAACTTAATTGAAATATTTCTTCTCTCTGGTCTGAAAAATATTTTAAACTTTTACGTACGGCCTTAACCACGGCTCGTGGCGTAATCGTTGCGCCGGTAAACTGATCAAAGTCTCCACCATCTTTCCGGACGTTCCATCCTTTTTCTGTAGGGTTAGATAAAGACAGACCATCAAAGTTCATAATCCAGTCTGAACGATCGATCTCTATATCGCTGCCCAGGCCCGGAGTTTCTTTGTGAGAAATAATACGCACACCCGCAATCGTGCCATCATAGTGAATCGCCACCAACATTTTTATATTGCCGTTATAACCATCAGGTGCAACCACTTCGAGAATAGCTGCGACCGGTTCATCATCGATGCGGGCTCGGTATATTTTCAGAGGCTTTTTACTGCCTAGCATGGATGGGTTCAGCACGGTAATGGTATCGTTCAGCATATCATTATCATGTTGGGTCGAAGGAACAAACGTACTTAATAACTCGTGAATGGCTTGCCGTTCATTATCTATAATTCGTTCTGCTGTTGTTGCATAGGTAAACGCAACTATCCCAGTACCCACCACTGCAAAAAGGGCCAGTGCGAGTCCGGTAATATTAACTTTTAAAAATGAATTTTTCATTTTTTGTCGCCGTAGCCAAAGATACGAGGTCGAGTATAGTAGTCGATGGTGGGGGCTGAAATATTCATTAATAAGACGGCAAAAGCAATAGCATCAGGATACCCGCCCCAGGTTCGAATAACATAGGTTAATAAACCTATGCCCGCGCCATATATCAAACGACCCACGGGGGTGGTCGATGCCGTTACTGGGTCTGTGGCGATAAAAAAAGCGCCTAACAGCGTTGCGCCACTGAAAATATGAAACAGGGGGGAGGCATATTGTTCTGCATCAATGAGATAAAAAACACCAGACAAGAGCGTTATGGAACCTATAACGGCAATAGGAATATGCCAACTGATGATTTTTTTGTAGATTAGCCCACATCCTCCTGCGAGTGCTGCGAAACTGACCCACTCCCAACCCGCGCCGCCAAACCAGCCAAACAGTGGGTTGCCTGTGGTAATTTGACTGATACTTTTATCCAGACCCAGTTCGGTTTTTAAACTATCTAATGGGGTGGCCATGCTCAGGCTGTCCAGTGACAATTGACCGGGAAGCTGCCCCGTAAATATAACAGTAATAGTTTCTATTAAATTTAATGGGTTGTTATTCAGCTCATGAGGTGGAAACCACATGGTCATTTCAAGAGGAAAAGAAACCAATAACATGGCATAAGCCACCATCGCAGGATTAAATGGGTTATAACCTAATCCGCCATATAAATGTTTAGCAAAAATAACGGCGAAACTGATCCCCACAACCATTAACCACCAAGGGGCAAGGGGAGGCAGAGCCAAACCCAACAAAATGGCGGTAATCACCACGCTGCCGTCACTTAAAAAAGGAAAGATAGGTCGCTTGCGCATCGCCAGCATCAGTCCTTCTACACCTAAAGCGACAGCAACTGTAAATAAGACGTTAACCACAACCCCCCAACCAAAAATATAAGTTTGCACACCGATAACCGGTAATAAAGCGAGCACAACCCACATCATCACGGAGGTCACGGAGTTGCTGGCATATTTGTAAGGTGAGCTGTGCTTAGGGGTTAACATTTTAATTTCTTTAATCTTCGTTATTTTTGCGAGTTTCGCGTTTTTTGTTTATTTGATCGATTTTACGCTGTTGTTCTTCCGTTAAATTAACCGTATTTTTAGGTTCTGTTTTATGAGCTTCTTTTTTTGCTTGCACTCTTTCCATCGCTTCGAGTATGGCCGCTTTTTTTTTCGATTTAGCGCCGTTTTTTATTAAAGTTTCTTTTTTAGAGGGGTCACTCTTTTCTTTTAGCTCATTTCGTTTTCGTTTATGGCGAGCGGCCTTTTCTGCTTTTTCTTTAGCTAATCTCTCGGCGCGAAAATCATGACGTTGTCGCGCAATATCGGCCTTTTGTTGTTCACGCTCTTTACTCCAGATTTCTGTTTTTGCATAACGATAATAATGTACCAGCGGAATATTGCTTGGGCAGACGTAAGCGCAACAACCGCATTCTATACAATCGAATAAATTATAATCTTGTATTTTTTCGAAATCTTTTGCTCTGGCGTACCAGTACAGTTGTTGCGGCAATAACTTTATTGGGCAGGCATCCGCGCAGGCACCGCAACGGATGCAAGGCATTTCCATGTTTTTTTCAGGTAAGCTGTTATACGTTGTTGCCAGTATGCAGTTGGTCGTTTTAAGAACGGAAGCCAATGGGGTATGAATCGTAAACCCCATCATCGGCCCGCCCATAATTAATTGGTCAATCTGGGTTTGGGCATCGCAAAAGTCTAAAAGCGAACGAATCGGCGTTCCGATTAAAACTTCCAGGTTTTGAGGTTTTCTTATCGCATCACCCGTAACGGTAACGATACGTGAAATTAAAGGTTCGGCTTTTGCTATGGCGCTATAAATTGCTGCGGCCGTTCCAACATTATGCACGACAACACCGACGTTAAGCGGTAAGCCATCACTGGGGACTTCTTTACCGGTGACAACATAAATAAGCTGTTTTTCACTGCCTTGTGGATATATAGTCGGGCATTGCACGACCGAGAGGTCAGGTTCATTCGCTGTCGCTTCAAGCATGGCTTGATAGGCTTCTGGTTTGTTGTCTTCAATAGCAATAATACTTTGTCTTGCTTGTACGGCATGGGCAATAATTTTAACGCCAGAAACGATATTGGCAGTACGCTCACGCATGAGCATATCATCACAACTTATATAGGGTTCACATTCAATACCATTAATTATCAAGGTCTCAATCACATTGCGAGGCCCCGGATTGAGTTTGATAAAAGCGGGGAAGCCTGCCCCCCCTAATCCAACGATGCCTGCATCTCGTACCCGATTACGTAAATGGCTGGCATCCATAAACAAATAATCGTCTTTTGTTTCTCGACTGATCCATTTTTCCTGACCATCTGGACTTAAGATGATGCATAAATCCGATAAACCAGAAGGGTGAGGGATCGGATATTCGCCAATATCAGTGATCGTACCCGAGGTGGGCGCATGTAGTGCCACACTGACATAACCATCAGCATGCGCAATACGTTGCCCCTTAAGAACCTGATCTCCAAGATTAACATCGGGGGTGCTGGGTGCGCCAATATGTTGGTGTAAGGGCAGTATGAGTCGTTCAGGCAGTGGGAGTTTTACAATCGGAGATCGTGTTGATTCTTCCTTGTGCATAGGCGGATGAATACCACCAGGAAAAGACCATAGTGGTGACATTACGAAACAGACTCCGTTATTCTTTTCGCGGGATCAGGCCATTTCCAGGTTGTTATATTTTGTTCAATGGCAACCATGCTAATACAATCGACAGGGCAGGGTGGTAGACAAAGTTCACAACCGGTACATTCTTTATCAAAGACCGAGTGCATTTGTTTTGCCGCACCAATAATAGCATCGACCGGACAGGCCTGAATGCATAATGTACAACCAATGCAGGAATTTTCATCGATCAGTGCAATCATCGGCTCGGGTGGTGCTGCATTTTTTTCAGAATCTAATGCTTTGGCCTCACGACCTAAAAGATCAGCTAATGCAATAATGGTCGTGTCGCCGCCAGGCGGGCAGAGATTAATATCTGCTTCATCGCTCGCAATCGCGGTGGCATAAGGGCGACAGCCTGGGAACCCGCATTGCCCACATTGAGTTTGGGGTAACAATTTATCGATGTTATCAACGAGCGGGTCACCTTCAACTTTAAATTTTATTGCAGCAAAGCCAAGCAGTAAACCAAAAATCCCGGCCAATATGGCTAAGGTTAAAATTGCGGACAACATAAATGATTTATCCCTTAACCAGGCCGCTGAAACCGATAAATGCGATAGACATGATCCCCGCAGTGATGAGCGCGATAGCGGAGCCGCGAAACGCAACAGGGACATCCGCCACAGCAATGCGTTCTCGAATGGAGGCAAACAAAATCAAGACCAAAGAAAACCCAATTGAGGCTCCGAAGCCATAAATGATCGATTCAACAAAATTGTGTTCTTCCTGGATGTTTAACAGAGCAACGCCTAATACGGCGCAGTTCGTGGTAATGAGTGGTAAAAAAATACCTAAAACGTTATATAAAACGGGGCTGGTTTTATGTACAAACATTTCTGTAAATTGCACGACAAAGGCGATAACCAAAATAAAGGTGATTGTTTTAAGGTAGTCTAAACCCAGTGGTGCAAGTAAGTACTCGTTTGCTAAATAACTGCATACAGACGACAGGGTTAAAACAAAGGTTGTAGCAAGAGACATGCCTATTGCGGTTTCCAACTTCTTTGAAACGCCCATAAAAGGGCAAAGCCCAAGAAATTTGACAAGTACAAAATTGTTAACCAATACCGTACTGATGAGTAGGAGTGCATAGTCGCTCATAATTGCTATTTTCCTTTAATGCCTAGTTGAGCGGCTTCTTCAAGTATTGAGCTAATTTTATCCTTTTCTATGCGTTTCATCAGTGGAGAAAATTTGTTAATAGAATGCGCTGTAAGTGGTATAGCCACATCGTTCCAATGATTGCAGGTACTGTTTAAAAACTGCTCACTTAGTTTTGCGGTTTCAGGCAGAACGGGTTTGAGATAGGTGATGAGTATTCTGAATAAATTGATTCCAACGGTGCATATTTGCTGTAGCTCCTGGTCTCGACCTGTTTTTTTAGCGAGAACCCACGGTTTTTTATCATCTATGTATTGGTTTGCTTTATCGGCTAACGACATAATGTCACGAATGGCGTGTCCATATTCTCGTGCTTCATAGCGAGTCGTAATCTGCTTTCCCGCCACCAAAAATTCAGTATATAGGTCTTGCTCAGGAAAATAGTCCGCAAGCTTTCCGGCGTAGCGTTTATTAATGAAGCCGGCACAACGGCTGGCTATATTAACAACCTTGCCAACTAGGTCAGAATTGACTCGTTGTGCAAAATCATCCAGGTTTAAATTAATATCATCAATTCCTGAGCTGAGCTTAGTCGCAAAATAATAACGCAGGTATTCAGGGTGTAGGTGGTTAAGATACGTTCTTGCCTTGATAAACGTACCGCGAGACTTGGACATTTTTGTCTCATTGACCGTCAAAAAACCATGTGCAAATACGGCCGTTGGTTTTCGATAACCGGCACCTGTCAGTCAGCATGGCAGGCCAAAATAAGGTATGAAAATAAACGATATCTTTGCCTATAAAATGGTATAGCTCGGTATCTGAACCTGCTTGCCAGTAGTTGTCGAAGTTGATTTCAGGTGACCTGTCACAAAGCTGCTTGAAGCTGGCCATATAGCCCACGGGCGCATCCAGCCAGACATAAAAATATTTCCCGGGGGCGTCAGGTATTTCAAAACCGAAGTAGGGCGCATCCCGTGAAATATCCCAATCTTGCAGGCCTTCGGTCAACCATTCTTTGAGCTTGTGTTGAACTTCTTTTTGCAATGCACCACTGTGTATCCATTTTTCCAGCATATCGCTAAAATGACCCAGCTGAAAAAAATAATGTAGAGATTCTTTTTTTGTCGGTGTCGCGCCAGAAACAACTGAACAGGGGTTTAATAAGTCTGTAGGGGCGTAAGTGGCACCACAAGCCTCGCAATTATCTCCGTATTGATCTTCTGTTTTGCATTTTGGACATTGGCCTTTAATAAATCGATCAGGTAGAAACATCTGCTTTTCCGGGTCAAAGGCCTGGGAGATCGTGCGGGTTGTAATATGGCCTGCTTGCTGGTTTTTTAAATAAATATCATGCGCTAAAACTCTGTTTTCAGCCGAATGTGTAGAATAGTAATTATCGAAAGCAATATTAAAATCAGCGAAATCTTTTTGATGTTCTTGACTCATTTGCTCAATTAAAACTTCCGGGGTCACACCCATTTTTTCTGCATGCAACATAATGGGCGTGCCATGAGCATCATCAGCACAAACATAATGAACCCGATGCCCCTGCATTTTTTGAAAGCGAACCCAAATATCCGTTTGAATATATTCAACCATATGACCAATATGGATAGAGCCATTAGCATAGGGTAAGGCGCTGGTGACCAGCATTTTGCGTTGTTTTGCCGACATAAAATTCTTTATCTTGCTACGCGGCTATTGCACGCGAAAATAGTTAATTATACCTGATTATGCAAAGAATTTGGCTGTAATTATCGTTTTAAAAAGATCAGTTTAGGTACAAAAAAAGGGGGAGCAATAACAACGATTTTGCGCGATAATTAGTGTGCACTGTATAATTGGTCGTTTTTTGTTGAGCCTGGATTGAATAGGGCGACACAGTTAATAATATTTAGTATCGCGGAAAAGGAACCTTCAAATGTCAGAAATATCGCAAATTCAAATTCAAGAAGCGATAAAAACCTATTCAGATCCTTATTTAGGAACCCATTTGATTGCCGCTGAAGCAGTCAAAAATATTGCCGTCACGGCAGGTAAAATCGACATTAGTATTCAGCTTGGTTTTGCAGCAAAAAGCCATCTTGAAAACTTAAGTAAGGGATTAACAGAGCAACTAGAGACGCACTTTAAGGGACAGGCGATCACTGTTGATGTTCAGTTTAAAGTAGAAGCGCGTTCTGTACAAAAAGGCGTCAAACCGATAAAAAATGTAAAGAATACTATTGCGGTAGCCTCTGGCAAAGGGGGCGTTGGTAAATCTACTACGGCGGTCAACCTAGCTCTGGCTTTAGCTGCCGAAGGTGCACAAGTGGGTCTGTTGGATGCAGATATTTACGGCCCCAGTCAGCCGAGAATGCTCGGTAGCGATGCCCGGCCTGAGAGCAAAGATGGAAACTCTATGGAACCAGTAGAGTGTCATGGTATACAGTCGATGTCGATTGGCTACCTTATAGATGATGAGTCGCCGATGATTTGGCGTGGCCCGATGGTCACCCAGGCATTAGGGCAGCTGATTAGCGACACCAATTGGCGAGATCTGGATTATTTGGTGATAGACTTGCCACCCGGAACAGGGGATATACAGTTAACACTCGCTCAAAGCATTCCGGTCACCGGCTCTGTGATCGTAACTACACCTCAAGATATTGCTTTACTAGATGCTCGTAAAGGTTTGAAAATGTTTGAGAAAGTTGAAGTTCCAGTGCTCGGTATTGTGGAAAATATGAGCACTCATATTTGTAGCAAATGCGGTCATGAAGAGCCTGTTTTTGGTGCTGGGGGCGGGCAAAGTATGGCTGAGCAGTATAATATTGATCTTTTGGGTACGTTACCGCTAGATATCTCAATTAGAGAAGATGTAGACCAAGGCAAGCCAACGGTCATCGCCAAGCCCGAGGGAGATATTGCAAAAACCTACCATGAAATTGCTTTAAAAATAGCGGCTAAGATGTCATTGTTAAATAAAGACTTTAGCAATAAATTTCCAAATATTGTTATTCAAAATACCTGACATTGACATTCTAGATGTTTGTAAAATTATTTAATTCTCATTCCTAAGTACAGGTTATGTGTCAATCTAAAGAAAAAGTAAGTTGAATTTGGAGGAAATGGATGAGTGCATATATTCCAGTTTTGATTTGGCTGATGAGTGCAGGTATTTGTGACTACATAGCAAGAAGAAGAGACATAAAAGCAACATTATTTAGAAGGTTAATTGTTGTTATATTAGGCCCTCTAGCGATACCATTAGTTTTCTTTACTAAAACTGAAAAAATAATCCAGGGACATTGATAAAACCATGTTCAAAATACATAACTAAAGACTAAATCGGATGCATCAAAAGCGCGCTCCGCTTAGCCCGGACATTATGTGTCAAATTAGAGATCACTATGAAGCAAGGCTATGCAGGAATATAAGAAAAGAATCAGTTTAATCCACCATAATCTTGGTATCCCTGAGTGCTATGAAAGTGAATACGGTCTCAAACTACAAAAAGAAGAAGTAGAGTCAGTAGAAATAGGAAACGATATATACGGACGGGTACAAAGGTTGGTGCCGGTAGCTGCAAGTGCCTGGAGCAGAATGAAAGATCATGCTCAAAAAGAGGGCGTTATACTAAATATTGTCTCTGCATTTAGAGGCGTAGAAAAGCAAAATGAAATAATTCAAAAGAAAATAGGTTTAGGTCAAACCTTATCTGAAATATTAAAGGTTTGCGCTGCACCAGGGTATAGTGAGCACCATACTGGCAGGGCTGTGGACTTAACATCAACCGAATGTGATCCATTATCAGAAGTGTTTGAGGATACAGAGGCGTTTAGCTGGTTGCTAAAAAATGCCAATTTACATTCGTTCAATCTGTCGTACCCAAAGGGTAATAAGCCAGGTATCTCATATGAACCGTGGCACTGGGCATATAAAGACACATAAATCGGTCTGGATCATCACAACATTATCGCTGTGTTGAACAGATTTTCCCGGATAAGCTACTACAGATAAGCGGCATAAACTTTCCTCGTACAAAGCTACCGCGTCTGTTAATTAATTGTTATCGTCAAACCGGTTATTATTCAAGTGAGAATAAAATGAGCATAAAATCAGATAAGTGGATCAGACGCATGGCTG
>JAADHS010000264.1 GCA_013151745.1 Gammaproteobacteria bacterium
AAGTTGCACCGCCTTCAGTGATTATTAATGCATCATTTCCGGGTGCAAATCCTGCTGTTATTTCAGAAACTGTTGCCATGCCATTGGAGGAACAAATAAATGGTGTGGAAAATATGCTCTATATGAATTCTCTGGCTTCATCAGATGGCCAACTGACATTGACTGTTACCTTTGCTATTGGCTCTGACCCTGATTTATCTCAGCAGTTAGTACAAAATCGTGTTTCGCAAGCATTGCCAAGACTACCTGATATTACCCGGCAGCTTGGCGTTACCGTTACCAAAAGTTCGCCGGATTTAACCATGGTTGTGCATTTGCACTCGCCCAATGAACGTTATGACATGTTGTATCTGCGTAATTATGCAACTTTGAATGTGCGCGATCAATTGGCACAAATTCCGGGTGTTGGACAAGTCAGGTTATTTGGTTCGGGTGAATACGCAATGCGTATCTGGCTTAATCCTGACAAAATTGCAGAACGCAATATGCGAGCTAATGATGTTATTGATGCTATCCGCAGGCAAAATATTCAAGTTGCCGCAGGTGTGATTGGTGGCCCACCTTATCAGAATAACGTTGAAATACAAATGCCCATTAATGTGCAAGGGCGATTGCAAAGCGTGGAAGAGTTTGAAAATATTCTGGTTAAACGGGGAAATAATGGAGTTATCACTCGTCTGATCGATGTGGCCCGTGTTGAATTGGATGCACAAAGTTATGGATTGCGCTCTTTGTTGGATAACAAGCAGGCTGTTGCGATTCCTATTTTTTCAGCACCAGGGTCCAATGCATTGGATATCTCTGATGGTGTACGGGAAACCATGAAGAGATTAAAGAAAAATTTTCCCGATGATCTGGATTACAGCATTGTTTACGATCCAACTATCTTTGTACGTAGCTCGATTAATGCCGTTGTTATCACGTTACTGGAAGCTATCGCATTGGTTGTTTTAGTTGTTGTTATTTTCCTACAAACCTGGCGGGCTTCTATTATTCCTTTGCTGGCTGTTCCCGTGTCCATTGTTGGGACATTTGCTTTTATGTACATGCTCGGTTCTTCGATTAATGTATTATCATTGTTCGGTTTGATACTGGCGGTTGGTATCGTTGTGGATGATGCGATTGTTGTCGTCGAAAATGTAGAGCGTAATATCCGTAGCGGAAAAAACCCGCGTGATGCGACAATGCAAGCGATGAAAGAAGTGACCGGACCTATTGTTGCAACCTCATTAGTCATTGCTGGCGTATTTATTCCAATTGCTTTTATCAGTGGTCTAACGGGAATGTTTTACCAACAGTTTGCTTTGACAATTGTGATTGCCACGTTTATTTCCACTTTGAACTCCTTAACGCTTACTCCGGCTCTGTCTGCACTATTGTTACAATCGCCCGACGCGCCTAAAGATAGATTATCAAAGGTCATGGACTTATTATTGGGTAGATTTTTTCGTTGGTTCAACAAGGCATTCGATAAAAGCCGCAGTCAGTATGCGAGAAATGTAGGCGTATTTGCCTCTCGAAAATTAATCATGATGGGGATTTTTTCTGTATTAGTTGTTCTTACGGCTCTTAGTTTCAAGTTGGTTCCAGCCGGGTTTATTCCTGCGCAGGATAAACAATATTTGATTAGCTTTGCACAACTTCCATCGGGCGCTACATTAGAACGTACTGAAGCAGTAACACGCAAAATTGCTGATGCGGCATTGGCAGAAGATGGTGTGGTGAGTGCCGTTCAATTTCCGGGTTTATCCATTAATGGATTTGTAAATTCTGCCAGCGCAGGTATCGTTTTTGTCACGCTGGAAGATTTTGACAAACGAAAAGACCCGAATTTGAGCGCTGGCGCAATTGCTGCACGATTGCAAAATAAATATGCGGGTATTAATGAGGCATTTATCGCTATATTTCCACCGCCACCTGTACGTGGTCTTGGCATAAAAGGCGGTTTTAAATTACAAATAGAGGATCGTTCTGATCAGGGTTATCAGGCTTTGGATAATGTACTAAAGGAGGTGCTGAAACAAGCGCGTGCTGACCCAGCATTGAGTAGAGTTTTTTCCAATTATAACGTTAACGTACCACAGCTTCATGCAAACCTGGATCGTACCAAAGCGGTTCAATTAGGTATCCCTGTAGAAGAAGTATTCCGTACCCTACAGATTTACCTAGGTTCTTTGTATATTAACGATTTCAATCAATTTGGGCGGACCTATCAGGTTATTGCACAAGCGGATAAAGAGTTTCGCTCCAGACCTGAGGATATATTGCGCCTGCAAACACGAAATAATGATGGTCAAATGGTACCGCTGGGCTCGGTCATTAACGTTGAGGAAACATTTGGCCCTGAGACGGCAATGCGTTATAACGCCTATCGTTCCGCAGACTTAAATGGCAGTGCCGCACCCGGGTTCTCATCCGGTCAGGCGCAACAGGCTATTAGTAAAATACTTGATGAAACTTTGCCGCCGGGTATGGACTTCGAGTGGACAGAGTTGACGTACCAGCAAATTCTTGCTGGCAATACTGCAATATATATTTTTCCGCTTTGCCTGTTTTTGGTTTTTCTTGTACTTGCGGCACAATACGAGAGCATTGCCTTGCCATTGGCGGTAATTTTAATTGTACCAATGAGTATTTTATCGGCTATTTTCGGGGTGTATATTATGGGCGGAGAAAATAATATATTTACGCAAATAAGTTTGTTTTTACTTGCGGGTCTGGCATCAAAAAATGCAATACTTATCGTAGAATTTGCACGTGATTTGGAAAGGCGTGGGCATGACACAATACGAGCTGTCGTTGAAGCGTCACGCTTACGTTTACGGCCTATTTTGATGACTTCTTTTGCATTTATTATGGGCGTTTTCCCGCTGGTGATGAGTGAGGGAGCAGGGGCAGAAATGCGCCAGGCTATTGGTATTGCCGTATTTTCCGGCATGTTAGGCGTGACTTTCTTCGGTCTGATATTTACGCCTGTATTTTATGTTTTATTTCGGAAAATTGAAATTTCCTTTAGCAAGAGGACTGTGGGAAATTGACCTGAATTCTGACGAAAATTTATGTCAGTGCAGGTTGTTAGCAGGGTTTGGGTAATGGAAAACCTAACGCAGAGGTGAAAAGATGCAAAGAACGTAAAATGTGTACCATTTTTCTTTACGCTCTTTGCATTTACACTCCCTAACGTAATAATGTTGCATTTTCCTAAAACTAGGCTGAGTCGTTGTATTTTTTAGCTAAAAAGCGTTCTTTGTGTGTAATCACCAAAGCTTTCAGTACCTTGTTTGTTGTTTGTGTATTTATTGAGAAGATTATCCAGCGTGCTTAAAATTTCTGTTTCATCGGCTTCCTCAAGATAAACCGTGTTTAAACGCTCACCCTCATAATCACCGCCAAGGCGTAAAACATACTTACCTGGGTTTTTCCCAACCAACCCTATTTCTGCGAGATAAGAACGGCCACATCCGTTTGGGCACCCTGTAATACGCGTAGTAATTGGACGACTTAAAATACCGTATTTTTCTTGTAAGGCTTCAACCTTGGTCACGAATTCTGGTAAATAACGTTGTCCTTCTGCTAATGCAAGTGGACAAGTCGGCAGTGCTACACAGGCCATCGCTTCACGACGTGTCGGGTTCATTGCATCAATGCTAATGCCATGCCTGGATAGAATATTTTCGAATTTAGGCTTATCTTTTTCAGCAATGTAAGTGAACATTACATTTTGATTTCCAGTGAAACGAAATCCACAAAAGTTCGCTTCCGCAATTTCCTGCATGGCACTCTTGATGTTGTATTCGTTCTCATCAATAACACGCCCGCTTTCAACAAAGGCGGTGTAATACCATTGTCCTTTATAGTCTTGTACCCATCCAAATGCATCTCCACGGTGGGTGAAGGCAGGAACATTACGTGCGGGTTCCATTTTATAGCCAAGGCGTTTTTCAAGTTCACCCACAAAAAACCCCAGACCTAGGCGGTCAAGTGTATATTTCAGGCGCGCTAATTTTCGATCTTCACGATTACCATAATCACGCTGCACGGCGGCAATCTGCCAGCAGACATCAAGCGCTTTGTCTTTTGGTACAAAGCCGATGATATCACTACGTCGAGGGTAGGTTTTTTTGTTGCCATGTGTTACTCCCAAGCCACCCCCAATCGCGACGTTAAAGCCTTCAAAATACTTACCTTCTCCAACAGCGATAAGGCCTACGTCATTCATGAATGTATCCACATCGTTATGCGGAGGAATGGCTATTGCAATTTTGAATTTACGAGGAAGATAACGGTTTTGGTATAAAGGGTCTTCTTCTGCTTCATGTCCAGAGGGAAGCTTTTCACCATCAAGCCAAATCTCGCTGTATGCTTTGCTTGTTGGTAGTAAGTGCTCACTAATTTTTTGCGCATACTCATGGACTTCGGCATGAAAACGCACAATTGCAGGATTTGATCCTGTCATCACATTGCGGTTTACATCCCCGCATGCTGATATGGCATCCAGGCCAAGGGCATCAAAATCTTTCATTACAGGTTTCATGCGGGCTTTAACTACACCATGAAATTGCACCGTTTGACGGGTGGTTATTTTAATCACGCCACTTGCCTTGTCATCACAGCTTTCTTGTAGTCCAAGCCATTGTTGAGCGCTTACATCTCCGCCTGGAATACGCAGGCGAATCATAAAAGAATATGCCCATTCCAGTTTTTTATCATCACGCTCGGCGCGTCGGTCACGGTTATCTTGAACATATGAGCCATGAAATTTAATAAGCTGCTTACCTTCTTCATTTACATTGCCGGTGAGAAGGTTCTCCATCTGCTCACTCAGGTCACCACGAAGGCCACGGCTTGTGGTTTTCATTCCTTCAACATCTGAAAGGTTTTCCGGTTTGTTAATCTCTGTGTCCATTAGTAAACATCCTTTAAATAACGGTCATTTTCTTCTAAATCAGCAACAAAATTTGTGGCCTCTTCGGGGGATAAAGATTTCTGTGCGGCAATAATATCAATCAACGCCTGATCAATATCTTTACTCATTGGGTCTCTGCTTCCACAGAGATAAAGGATTGCTCCATTATCAATCCATTCCACAATATCTTTTGCCTTTTCTTTCAGGCGATCCTGCACATAAACTTTATGTGTCTGATCACGCGAGAAGGCTAAATCGATTTTATGCAGTGTTTCAGTAGCCAGATGTTCTTGCCATTCAGTCTGATAAAGAAAATCACAATGCATATGTTGAGCGCCAAAAAATAGCCAATTGCGCCCTACGGCTCCACGTTCCGAACGCTCGTAAATGAAAGACCTGAATGGAGCAATGCCTGTGCCGGGGCCGATCATAATGATGTCCTTATTATCTGCGGCTAAATTAAAAATCTGATTTTGGTGAATATAAAACTCAATTTCGTCACCTTCCTGACGATCTGCTAAATATTTGGAATATGTACCATATCCCATGCCACCCTCTTCATTTTCATGTGTTGCCAGTACCACGGTCAAATGGATTTCTCCCTCATGGTAAGAGGGAGAGGAGGAGATGGAATAAAGTCGTGGTGTGTTGTCACCATTATGGTCTTTATCGGGCAGCATAATCCCGGCAGCATCTCCACAGGTGTAAATGATATCGTCTTCACATTCTATTTCGATATGAAAGGTTTGTCGGGTTGAGTCAATGTCGTTCAAACATACGATATGCTTTACAACACCTTTAACGGGCTCCAGGCGTGTGTAACCTTTCCCAGTACGTACTATCAATTCTTCTTCTAATGCTAATGATAAAGTTTCTTCTGCAACGGAAGTATTGGCACCCACCAGATCGTTTATGGATTTAACCGTTTGTGCAATCCATGCTGAGGTATGAGTTGCGTAATCAACATCAAATAGAAGAGGAGCTTGAAATGATTTTCCGCCGAGGCGTTGCAATTCTTTATCCATTTTGGTTGCTGCGCCACAGAATATTTCATAACTGGTATCACCCAGTCCTGCCACAGCATAGTTTAATCCATTGAGTTGCCCATCACCTGCATTCTGAAGGTCTTCAAAAAAGGGAAGGGCGCTTTCTGGCGGGTCACCTTCACCGTGTGTGCTGACAATGAATATTGTCATTGTGTCTGGTTTGATGTCTTTAACTTTTAAACGGTTAACGGCCGAAGTTTTCACTTTGTACCCTGCGGCCTTTATTGCTTTCATCACTTGAAGTGACAATCCCTTGGCATTGCCCGTTTCTGTTGCGAAATAAATTATCGCAGGTGGTTTTTCTATATTAGGGATACCGGTTGGTGTGTTGGCATTAACGGTTCCAATTTGACCCTGCATATAGCCAGCCAGCCAGATTTTCTGCTCATGATTGACACTGCTAAGTAGTTGTTCCAGTAATTTTTGCTGATTTTTTATAAGCATATTTAACGTTTCTCCCAGTTCCCTATTATGCCCATGCTAATATTCCATCAACCATGTGGGCCCCTATTGTTTGATCTTCGTATTATCGATTCTTCCTCATCATCATTAGTTCGTATGCCAGATTTCATGGGGGTAACAGTTTGTATATATAACATACATCCCATTAAAGTGAGGTCCATTATACGGAATTCCATGCGTGTTAATATAGTTTTTTAGAGGAGGCATGATCACAGACATCGATTGTAAGTTTTTCGAATATTTTCCTTGTATCTATCTATAAAACTATTTGATCGGATGATTATCCGGGCATTGTGTCGTTGATCAAAATATCAATACTGTCTAATACACCGTTAGAAATTGCAATATTGGATTATTTTTCAATAGTCCTCATGTCTTTTAATATGCTTATAAACCCATTGATATTTTTTGCTAATACAGTTTCCCATGTAATCATGTAAAGCGTATACATGGTATTCCGTTCTGGTGGGTAGAGTTGTTTTTACTGAATTATTATCCCGTTAATCCCCAAAAGTTCTTGGAGTCATGAGAAATATATTAAATAGGCTCATAAAAATTATAGAAACAGGACTACCCCTCCTCATTTGAGTTTTTAGGTGAGCGTTGTTAATGCAGACATATAACATATGTTTTTTGTCTATGGGTTGTCACTTAATAATATTTATTTGTTATATAAATATGAATGTATTTATGGAATTCCATGACTGATCTACATAGGTTCACTTAAGTCCTTCAGAATCAATATTGGTGATGAGGTGAAATGTTTATGTTCCTGGTGATTATAATCTTACGCGGACTGAAGGGTTGGCTAATAAAAAATGTATTGAAAATAAACGTGTGTATTTTATGGGCATGAAAAATGATGCGAATAATTATTCATTGTGAGATATTTTGCTATCGATATGGAAT
>JAADHS010000140.1 GCA_013151745.1 Gammaproteobacteria bacterium
GGAGAACTTCGCCCCGGCTGAGCTGGCGTATTATACTCACCTTCATGCCCCTGTCAATACTTAAATTTTTACTACTTCGATCCATCTCCACTTTCGCTTTGCTGCGATAGTGGCCAGCCATTCTAACTTACTTCTTGCCGCTGTCAACCTGCATTATTTGCAACCTTAGTCCAGGTTGTTCACTGACAATTCGCTGTCAAATAACTTAACGAAGGAGCGGCATTCTACCCGAAACGCGAGGATCGTCAAGAGCTAAATTTCACTTCAAAATATTCTGCATTTTATTTAGACGAGCTTAATTTTCGCGATCCGTCTTTTGCCCACTTGAGCAATACATTCTAAACCACGATTTAACTGTCGTGTTTTGTCACTCACCCGCTCCCCATCCAACCTCACCGCACCTTGCTTGATCATTCGATAGGAGTCAGATGTGCTCTGAGTTAAACCCGCTTCTTTCAACATATTGGCTATGGCTATGCCAGAGGCCTCAATATTCAACACCACTTCAGGCAACTCATCCGGCAATATTCCACTTTTAAAACGGGATATAAACGCGCGTTCGGCCGTCACCGCCTGACTTGAACTATGAAATCTAGCGACGATTTCCTTCGCCAGAGCCAACTTCGCATCTCTAGGATGCACCTCTTTTTTAACCCTTTGTATCTGCATCATCGTTTTTTCTGACAACAACTCATAATAGCGCCACATTAATTCATCTGATATGGACATAATTTTGCCAAATATTTCATCGGCCGCCTCATTAATACCTATATAGTTATTCAATGACTTAGACATTTTCTGCACACCATCTAAGCCCTCTAACAGAGGCATAGTGATAACAACTTGCGGTTTTTGCTCAAAAGAGGTCTGGAGCTGCCGTCCAACCAATAAATTAAATTTTTGATCGGTCCCTCCCAGCTCAATATCCGCCTTCATTGCCACGGAATCATAACCCTGGATAAGCGGGTAAAGAAACTCATGTATCGCGATAGGTTGTCCGGATTTATACCGCTTATTAAAGTCATCTCGCTCCAGCATGCGCGCCACTGTATGCCTGGCAGCCAGCTTAATAAGGTCGGCGGTATTCATCTTATTCATCCAACTGGAATTAAACACCACCTCTGTTTTTTCTGGATCAAGAATTTTAAAAATTTGTTGCTCGTAGGTTTTAGCATTAGCAATAACATCATCCCGCGTCAAGGCAGGACGTGTCGTACTTTTCCCCGTGGGATCCCCAATCATGCCGGTGAAATCACCGATCAAAAACATCACCCGATGCCCCTGGTTTTGAAACTGGCGAAGCTTATTAATCAGCACGGTATGCCCCAAATGCAAGTCAGGCGCAGTCGGATCAAAGCCCGCCTTAATTCGCAGTGGACGCGCCTCATCAAGAAGAGTGACAAACGCCTGCTCAGTTAATACTTCCTCCGCACCACGAGCCAACTCCGCTGCCATTTCATTCTGTCGTGCCATACCTGGTTATTCCTTACAATTCATGCCAAACCCAATCAAATTCTACATAATCCTAAAAAACGCAGTTAACTCACAGCCTGTAAGCACAACCTATTGATCCGCCTGCCTAGGCAAAAAAAAGTCTTGCCATCAAAATTAAGGTGACTGCAATTTTTCCCACTACGTTATTCGAATCAATACTTTACATTGTACGCACTGAAAGAAGTGCCCTTGGGATATCATCCAAGTCCAACTGCGTTTTCCAGGAGACTCTTTTAAGTCTCGCATTGTGCCAGCTTACTCGCTCATTTAACAATAGCCAAAAGAGATCATAGAATAAGTAAAACTTTATCTAAAGCTGCCGCTATAGATCTTGGCTGAAGAGTATAGAATTTCAATAAGGACATAAATTCAGAGCATGGCGACCCCGATAACAATCGTTGATGATTCAACAATGTCACGTAAGCTTATGATTAGAGCCCTCCCTAAAAACTGGGACGTTGAAATTTCGCAGGCGCAAAACGGACAAGAGGCCATGGAAGCCTACCATCAAGGGAAAGCAGACATTATGTTTCTTGATCTGACCATGCCGGTGATGGACGGCTATCAAGTACTAGAAACTTTACAAAAAACCGGATTAAATTCTTTTGTTATTGTTGTTTCCGCCGACATCCAGCCCAAGGCACAGGAAAGAGTGATGCAAATGGGCGCGATGGCCTTTCTTAAAAAGCCCGTAAACACGGAAGAAGTAACAGCAGTTTTAACGGAATACGGAATAATATGAGCATTGCCCCCCTCACCGAGGATCAAAGAGACGCCCTTCAGGAGGTTCTGAATATCGCTATGGGGCAAGCAGGAAACTCTCTTGCCCGGATTCTTGATGCCTTTGTCGAACTCTCCGTACCCCGCATCCGCTTCGTCGAAGTCAGCATGGTGACATCAACTATAGAAGAATTTGTACCTTGTAGCGGTGAAGTAACTGCCGTACGCCAAGCTTTTTTTGATGATTTGCGCGGTGAAGCACTTATTATTTTTGACCAAAATGGCTGTCAAGACATCGCCGATTTAATGGGCTATGACGATCACCTTGACGTTCAAGCGCAACAAGAACTGCTGCTCGATGTAAGCAATGTTTTGGTTGGCGCTATTTTAAATGGCGTCACCAATACACTGGGCACTCATCTGAGTTATTCAGCACCCTCAATCATGGCAGAACGCACACTTTTAAACCAGATTATCACTCCAGAAAATGTACCCTGGACCCATTCCGCGCTACTGGAAGTTAATTACAGCCTTAAAGACCGAGACTTCCGCAGCCATTTGCTCTTGTTTATGGCTGAAGAAGCGATTGAAGCATTGCGCAAAGCTGTCGATGATTTTGTGGAGTCATTTTAAATAAAATGGACTCACACGCGGCGACCACCCCACTGCTCAATTTCATAGTAGACAGAGTCAATATAGGCATTTTTGTCATCAACAAAGAAATGGATATCATTTTATGGAACCATTTTATGGAAACTTATAGCGGCACTTCAGCCGAAGAAGCGCTAGGTCAAAACTTGTTCAAACAATTTCCTGAACTACCATCCGCATGGTTAAAACGCAAAATCAACAGCGTTTTTATTCTTAAAAATTTCGCCTTTACTTCCTGGGAACAACGCCCCTACCTTTTCAAGTTTCCGCACAACCGACCCGTCACCGGTGGTGTAGATTCAATGCGGCAAAATTGCACCTTTTTACCTGTTATAGATGAAAAAAACAATGAAGAATATGTTTGCGTCACGCTGCTGGACGTCACAGACACCAGCATTTACCAAAACCGTCTGGAAGAAACAAAGCAGCAACTCGCCGAAGCAAGTAATAGAGACGGACTGACCGGCATTCACAACCGTCGCTACCTTGAAGACAGCATATTAAAAGAATTCGCACGCGCCACACGCTACAAAGAAGCACTCTCTTTCATCATTCTGGATATAGACCATTTCAAACATGTTAATGACGACCTTGGTCATCTCGCAGGTGATGAAGTACTGCGGCGAGTAGCGGAAATTTTATCCGCAACGGTTCGTGACACAGATATTTTAGCCCGGTATGGCGGTGAAGAATTTGGCATCGTGTGCCCCAGCACTCGCCTGGAAGGTGCAATGATGCTTGCAGAACGGGTGAGGACAAGCATCGCTACGACCCTCATTCTGTATGACGAAAAACCGGTACCTATCACCATCAGCCTAGGGGTTGCACAATTCAACAACGATATTGATAGCTACGAAAAACTCATTAACCAGGCCGATACCGCCCTGTATCAATCTAAAGAAAAGGGTCGTAATTGTGCTACTTATTACATAAAAGACGATTAAGTTTTCATAAAAACGAAAAGTCGGTACAATAACCCTCTAAATGGATTAGGGAACACAAAGATCAAAGGTTTTGCCGTGAAAAAAAGATCTATAATCAATCAAGATTATCGCTACAACCTTGAAAGTACAGAGCCTGGCAAATTCAAGCTGGCACTCCACCACATCCTGTTTATTTCTGGAATTATTGCCGGAGTGGTGACTTTGCTTATTATTGATCCTCACGAAGCATCTGCAACTAAACCTATATTAACCCAAACTGATGAAAAAACTCAGATCCTTGCACTGCCTAATCTTCAAGAAACAACTAAGCCAAATAAACAAACTGCGGTTACTTTCACTCCTGCGTCACCACCGGACGAAGCAACAATCACACCTCCCCCATTGAAAACCCCTCCAACAGAGTCCAACGACAAAACAGCAGCGCTACCTCAGCAAAAATGGAAATCGGTCACGATACGTCCAGGTGACAGTCTCGCGGCTGTATTTTCCAGGTTAGGCTTAAAACCATCAGACCTGCACCAAATCATGGCTCTGGGTAAAACAACTCAAAGACTTAAAAAAATATTCCCTGGCGATATCATTAAAGTAAAGCTGAATGCTAATGGACAACTCAACACACTACATTACGAACTCGACGCCGCTCGCCGACTGGAAATTACACAACATACCCCCGGCCAATTCAAAGCATCGACAACTGAACTGCCATTAGACATCCGCCTTGCTTATGCTGAAGGGACTATCAATAGCTCGCTGTTTCTTAGTGCACAAAAAGCCCACTTACCCGATAGAATCACCATGGAACTGGCTAATATATTTGGCTGGGACATTGATTTTGCACTCGACATTCGCCAAGGTGACCATTTTGCATTGCTCTATGAAGAATTATATCGCGAAGGTCAAAAGTTAAAAAATGGAAAAATTGTTGCTGCGACATTCAGCAATCGTAGCAACAACTATGAAGCCGTCTATTTCACACCTGAAAATGCTCGTTCAGGGTATTACTCCCCTGATGGGCTCAGCATGCGAAAAACCTTTCTGCGTACACCCGTAGAATTTGCACGTATTAGCTCACGCTTCTCAACAGGACGCAAACACCCGGTACTCAACACCATCCGCGCCCATAAAGGGGTAGACTATGCCGCGCCCCGAGGGACATCAATCCGAGCCACAGGAGACGGTAAAATTATCCATCAAGGTCGTAAAGGAGGCTATGGCAAGACGATTATTATTCAGCATGGAAGCCAATACAGCACACTTTACGCTCATCTTTCGAAATATGCTCGCCATGCCAGGTCAGGCCAAAAAATAAAGCAGGGACAAGTCATTGGTTACGTCGGCAGTACCGGGCTGGCTACCGGCCCCCATCTGCATTATGAGTTTCGCATCAATGGCGTTCACCGCAACCCTCTGACTGTACGTTTCCCGGGCTCTGAACCCCTACCCAAAAAATATCATGCTGAGTTAAAAGAAGTTTCTAATACTTTACTCGCCAAAATTAAACAACGACGTCAAACCCAGCTTGCCTCTAACCAATAAAGTCGATGACTAAATACTTTATCGGTTTAATGTCAGGTACCAGTATGGATGCCATTGATGCTGTTCTCGTCGATTTTTCATCATCAAAAACAAACATAATCAACACCGCCTCAAACCCGATAGGCAATAATTTAAAACGACTTTTATTGAAACTAAACTTAGAACCCTCTATAACACTGTCCGAAATTGCTGATGCTGATTATCGTATTGCCATGCTTTCTGCTGACACAGTTCACCATTTAATCACAGCAAGCAACATCACAACGCAAGAAGTCATCGCTATAGGCAGCCACGGCCAGACGATCTACCATCAACCCAAAACAAACCACCCCAGCAGCATGCAAATAGGCGACCCAAACTTGATTGCGGAGCATACTCAAATCACCACCGTTGCTGACTTTCGCCGTAGAGATATCGCTTGTGGGGGCGAAGGTGCGCCTTTAGCCCCTGCTTTCCATCACTACTTTTTTCGTTCAAAAGAAGAAAAAAGAACCATAGTTAACATTGGTGGCATGGCAAACATAACGGTATTGTCAACCGATTTAAATACTCAGGTAAAAGGCTTTGATACGGGACCAGGTAATGTTTTAATGGACTACTGGTGTCAACTACAGAAAAACAAACCGTATGATAATAATGGCGACTGGGCTGCCAGTGGAGAGACCGATAAAAACTTGTTAAAGTCATTATTAGATGACCCTTATTACACCGCGCCCCCACCTAAAAGTACCGGTCGAGAACGGTTCAATGGCAACTGGCTTAAAAAAAAACTCCAAGCCTATTCCTCAGTTGCGCCCCTTGATGTACAAGCTACATTATGCGAGCTAACAGCCCAATCAATTACCGACGCTATTAAGCTTTACGCCCCTCAAACCCAACAGATGATCATTTGCGGTGGCGGTGCGCACAACAAGACACTCATGGTAAAGTTAAACGAACTGAGTCCATACCCTGTTGCAAGCAGCGAAACTTTTGGCATCCACCCAAACTGGGTAGAAGCCGTTGCCTTTGCCTGGCTTGCACAGCAAACACTCAACCACCAACCAGGAAACCTGCCCAGCGTAACCGGTGCAAACCATTCAACTCTATTAGGTGGAATCTACTATAAGTCAAAAGCGACATAACACTCCTTACAATATGAAGCAGCATTTAAATTGTATTATTCACCTTAGTTAAGCAAGGTATACCCTCAGCTTTACCGGGAGCCATTTAACCTAGAAAACACTATTTCTACTGCTTTTATTTTACATAAACTACCTCTAAATTAAAATTAGAGGCGACAACTAGCCTGACACACGGGGTTATCCAACCTCGAGCTTAACCCTCGTTGCTTGAGGTTGGATAGGCGAATACATAATTCTAAGCTATGGAATCGTAAAAGCATCCTGCAATATTACTTCTTCTGTTTCGCCTAATGAATTAGTGATAACCAGATCATACTGTTGTGGAATATAGCCTGCTGGTATAGTGGCCGTGATTGTTGTTGCTGTGACATTAGACACTGTAATGGACGGGTTTTGTTTATAGATGAATCCTCCCGTCGCATAAATATAACCGTTATCTGTCATCGAATTCCAGGGGTAATAAGAAGCAATTTTTGATCCTGTTGAATAAGGACCACCGATTAATTTTGGTGCGGTAGGGTCTCTGAGATCAAAATCATAATAATGATATGGCCCGGTGGGCAAATCCAGGGCCGTTGCGATGTGACCCTCTACTGAAATTCTACTGAAATCCCCCAAATTGCCATAAGAACCAACTGGATCCAGGTTGCTGAAATCCGTATCAGGTCCCACATCATAGATATACAAACCTGC
>JAADHS010000031.1 GCA_013151745.1 Gammaproteobacteria bacterium
TTAGTGCCCCACAAACTCAATGGTGTCACCCAAACCGTGCAACTGGCCTACGTTCGACATCAGTGGAGCTGGACCCAACTGTGCCAGGCCGGTGGCATCGATCCCGATGACCCGGGTTTTCTCCCGCCCCTCAAGCAACGCAGCGCCAACATTGCCGTGGACGCGGCGTTTCAACGCCATCACTTAAACCACCTTGACCTTTCCGGCTACGACCAGGGCTTTGAAACCGCCAGCAACAGTGGGGACCCGGGTGATACCATCCACCCCGTCGCAAGCGCCCCCACAGTGATGTTCAACGATCCCCCGCTGCCGCCCAGAGACCTGTTGGCAAAATACCGGCACCTCAACATCCCCGTCGTCACCCTCAACGATACGCCAAACACAAGCACCGAGATTGACATTCATCTTTCCTATACCGATACAGAACATACCCCCGCCACTGAAATACCCTATATCGTTCGTTTTGCCAATGGCGAAACACGGCAAGGCACCCTAGACAAAAAAGGTAACGCCGTCGAAAAAAAAGTACCGCCCTGCGGCGCTGAAATTGAGTTCTGTCACCAGGATACACTCGATGACATCAACACAGAACTAGCCGGGCATTATGCGCAATTAAAGACCGAACTAACCGGCCTTGCCCAGGCCATCGGGGATCGTGTTGGGCAAGCCTTCGCCAATGCCAAACCACCGCGCGAAGAAGACCAGATAAAAGCCGACTTTGCCGCCTCGGTGCGGGAAAAAATCGAAGCACTGAAAACACAGGCACAACAATACGATGCCCTGGCGTGGTATGAAAAGAGCTGGGAAAACATCAAAGCCACCGGCGCTGGCCTTGGCGATGGGGTCACCGAGTACATCCCCGATCTCGGTGATTTTGGGGACTTAATCGACCACATGGATATCGATGTCACCACCATTATCCAGGCAATTGCCACTGGCGACATCACCCAACTAGAGGCGGATTTTCAGGCCTGGCAGGAACGAGCGGGACAAGGCTATGAACAAGCCAGCCAAACCATGGAAATACTCATCGTGCTGCTCTCGGATCGCCAAACGCGGGCATTATTAGCCAGCCTGCCCAAAACGTTTTTGGCCGTGACCCCCACCGACCAACTGGTTGAACTGGCGGTGTCCCAAGGCACCCAATATGGCATTGATGGCGTCGCCGTGGTGGCGGTTACCGCCGGGGGCACCCTGATTAACGGCCCCGGTGGCGCCCTAGCCGGGGCGGCGACAATCACCGCCACCACCGCGCGCAAAGCCGCCAAAGCCCTGCAAGCCGTCACTGACATCTTGATGCACATGGCCAAGACACTGAAGAAAAAGCGCAACAAACGCAAAAGCAACACCCTACAGGACAATAAAACGGCACTGCCGGATAAGAAACAAGCGCAAGAGAAAGCGCCAAAGAAATGCGGCTTTTCTTTTGGCAAGACCAACAAATGCAACAAACCCTATAATCAACAATGCCCCCTGTGCAATAACAGGCAGCGTGGCAAAGGCGACAATGCGCGTAACCCAACCACCCTTAAAAATGGGATACAAAACAACTGGCGCAAAGATCCTGATTACGCCAGCTTTACGCTGCCGCAAGATCACCCCTGGTATTACGGTGACAATACCATACAGCAACATCATATTATTACCATCGAAGCGGTGGGAGGCACGGAAAGTTCTCTACCTGAAAAAAAGCACTATTGGAGGACGATGTTTAACGCCTTTGAGTACGACATCAACGACGCGCACAACAGCATTGTATTGCCCGCCCGCCATGAGGAGGCCTGCCAACTTGCAGCGCCCCTGCATTTCAGCAATCATGAGGACGGCCGTGGTTTTCCCGGACTGAATTATGTAAAGTCGGTAGAGCGTTTGTTGAGAGGTATTCGGCGCCAGGTAAAACGGAATGAATTTTGTGAGTCACCAAAACTGTTTAAGGCTCGTATGGCAAAGAAAAGCAAAAATATCCTGAAATACCTGGATGAATTCACCTGGACATTGACCACGGACGGTGATGACTATAAACCTAACTCCCCGGGCTGCCAAGGGGCAAAAGGCATTGAAAAGAAAAAGAACCAACCGCACAATGTAAAGTTAACCTGCCTGATAAAACGGCAGCATAATATTCGGCACAAGAACAGCGATGAACCAATGACAAAACAACATGCCCACCCCGATGGAACACTGAGAATAGGATACTAAAGTATGAGCTTGGATACAGAATATTATGTGCTGGAAGGCGAGAATAACGAGCATGCTCCGTTATTCGGCACTGACGGAGAATCAACTGTTGGCTATAGCGCGTTTGATAGCATCTATCCAGTCACATTGGAGAAGGACGATCATCTAATTTTCGCTATGGATGCGCCGATTCCGGAGCAGCCGCAATTGGCCGATTACCTGGAAACACCGGACCCCATCATCGACGAGAAAATAAAGAAGGTTCTGGATTCAATTACCCTCGCCGGCAGCCAATACTTTCCTGCCAGCGTGCGCTTCGACGGCAAACTCCATGACAATTACTATTTCTGGAATATTTATTTGGAAATCGCCTGTTTGCATAAAGAACGATCGAAATACGACTGGGACAAAGAGGATCCTGACTTTTATACAGTTGAGGCAATATCACTGGACGAAGTCATCCTAAACCGGATTTCTGAAAGCGGGCGCTGGGTGTTTCGCCTGAGGGAATCAACCAGCCGTATTCTGGTGCATGAAAGCGTGGTGGAAAAAGTCATGGCGATCAAACCAACCGGCATCCGGTTTATCTGCGTCGATGAATGGAATATCGGCAGCGCCTTTCGCTAATAAAAAACATCGAAGCAATACATTGATAACAGTGGGCTGTTCAATACTCCTGGCATGATCGTACAAGCACGCAAGCTTGATAGCGGTCTCGTTGGCATCAGCACCACCGGACATTACACCCGTTCCATACCCACCAGCGCAGTGAGTTTGTCTTCCAGTGTCTGCTGATGGGCTATATTATAAAGGTTGGACGTGTGTTTGTGGAATCGTAGCGAAACAACTTGTATGAAGAATATAACGCATAACGAAAATAAACATATGGATGTGCATACATCATGAATAAATTCATCGCTCACCGACGAAAAGACGGGGAAGAGCAGTCGCTTGAAAGTCACCTCAGTGAGGTAGGTGATATGGCTGCCGAATTAGCATTTAAGCTGGGAGTGCCCGAAGCTGGTACAGTGATCGGTTTACTGCATGATTTCGGAAAATTCAGTGCCAGCTTTCAATCATATATAGGGTCTGCCACTGGAAAAATTGATCCTGACGAGGATGACTACGTAAACTTCAGAGGTTTAAAAGGAAAGATTGATCACTCAATCACTCAAGTGCCGGGGCTCAATGGATATGGGAAGCCTGTCGGAAGTGGGGACGACAAGGAGAACTGGCTGGCCAAATATTAGCCTTGTGTATTGCATCTCACCATAGTGGTTTGATTGATTGCCTGAAGCCAGAAGGTGAGAATAGTTTTTCAAAGAGAATGGGCAAGCCGGACAATAAAACTCACAAAAATGAATCGCTGAACAATGCACCGGAACACTACATTAAAAAACTGAACGCGCTAGCCAATAAAGACTTGGTGAAAAGTGTATGTGCACAAATCAGGATCATTGGGCATGCACCGAATAAATCCATCAGGTCATTCAATATAGGGTTTTTCACCCGAATGTTATTTAGTTGCCTGATTGATGCGGATCGCATTAACAGTGCAGATTTTGAATGCCCTGAAAATGTACGACATAGAAATAACTCACCTGTTGACTGGGCCAAACCTGTCAAACGCCTTGAGCAAGCTATCAGTAATTTCAATGGTGATAAGCCTATTGATGAGTTACGAAGAAATATTTCAGATACCTGCCGTGAACGAGCGGTAGATGCACAGGGAATTTACACACTTACGGTTCCGACAGGAGGTGGTAAAACCTATGCAAGTCTGCGCTATGCCTTACATCATGCAGAAAAACACAAATTGGATCGAATTATTTATATAATTCCGTTCACATCCATTATTGAACAGAATGCAGAGGCTATCAGGGAAATCATTGAATGCTCCGAGGATACCTTTTCCTGGGTATTGGAGCAGCACTCAAACCTGGAGCCAGAACAACAGAACTGGCATAGCAAACTGGTGAGTGAAAATTGGGATGCACCTATCGTGATGACCACGATGGTACAATTCCTTGAAGTGTTGTTTTCGGGTGGCACACGAGGTGCCAGGAAAACGCACCAACTGGCCAATACGGTATTGATTTTCGATGAAATTCAAACATTGCCAATAAATTGTACCCACCTTTTTTGCAACGCACTTAACTTTATTACCCATTATTGCAATACTACAGCCGTGCTTTGCACGGCAACACAACCGCTACTTGATCAACTTAAGTCGCCAGAAAAAGGCCAGTTAGTTATCCCCCCTGAAAACGAATTGGTCGATAATGTACCAAAATTGTTTGAAGACCTGGAGCGTGTAGAACTGAGCAATAAAGTTCGTCCTGAAGGCTGGACAACGGAGCAAATTGCAACACT
The DNA here is from genome assembly GCA_013151745.1 of Gammaproteobacteria bacterium. Lineage (GTDB taxonomy): Bacteria > Pseudomonadota > Gammaproteobacteria > JAADHS01 > JAADHS01 > JAADHS01. The sequence goes on from JAADHS010000031.1 coordinate 4,552, forward strand.
TGCATTGAGTGAATTTAAAGAATTGGGTAGTTGCCTGATTATTGTCAATACAAAAGTTTGGGCACAGAAGCTTTATCTCGAAATACAAGCCGGTTTTGAAGTAGACAAAAATGCACTTTTTCAATTGAGTACCAGCCTTTGCCCTGCACATCGAAAAGCTATTTTTGAAAAAGTCAAGGAACGACTTAAACAGAATCAACCCGTACTATGTATTAGTACCCAACTGATTGAGGCGGGAGTCGATGTGGACTTTGCCTCAGTGATACGGTTCCTTGCCGGGCTGGATTCTATCGCACAAGCTGCCGGGCGTTGTAATAGAAATGGCTTGCGAAAAAGCTCAATAGTACATGTGATCAATCCAGATGAAGAAAAAATTGATTTATTGGTAGATATAAAAACAGGTCGAGATAAAGCGCAGCGTGTTATGAATGAAGGGTTTAACAATTTGTTAGCCCCCGATGCTATCAAACAATATTTTAATTACTATTTTTATGATCGTGCTGAAGAGATGAATTATCCGGTTTCAGCTAAAAAACTGGAAAGAGATGATGATTTACTGAATCTTTTGAGTAGCAACGAGAGAAATATCGGTCGAAATAAAAATACGTTATTGCTTCAGCAATCTTTTATGACGGCAGGAAAAATATTCAAAGCCATTGATTCTCCAACGCAGGCAGTCATCGTTCCTTATACTAAAGAAGGAAAGAACTTAATCGCAGAATTAGGCCGGATTGCAAAAGAATTTGATGTAAAAACCTACAGAATATTACTCAAACAAGCTCAAAAATTTAGCGTGAATGTGTTTCCCAATATTAGGAATAAGTTGCAAAATGAAAATGCCATTCATGAAATACAGCCCGATGAGGGTATCTATTATCTCGATGAAAAGTATTATAGTGATGAGTTTGGCCTGTCGGTTGAGCCATGTAACAAAATGAGCTTTATGGGGGTGGATTAAATGTACAATAAACCAAAAAACAGTGTTAGTTTCAAGGTGTATGGGCGTTATGCCTTGTTCACTGACCCGGTAACAAAAATTGGTGGTGAAAAATGCTCGTATCATCTGCCCACCTATGAGGCAATTAAAGGCGTTTTGAAATCTGTTTATTGGAAACCATGCATTATTTGGTATGTTGACCGGGTAAGAGTGATTAAATCATTACGTACTCAAACTAAAGGGACAAAACCTTTAGTGTGGAATGGCGGAAACAGTCTGGCCATCTATACCTTTCTTCATGATGTTGAATATCAGGTTGAAGCGCACTTTGAGTGGAATGATTATCGACCTGAGTTAGCCAAAGACCATATTGCTGGAAAGCACTTTGCTATCGCCAAACGCTCAATCGAACGGGGAGGTAGGCAGGATATATTTCTGGGGACCCGTGATTGTCAAGCCTATGTTGAGGCGTGTGAATTTGGTGAGGGGAAGGGTGCTTATGATGATGTCGATGAGCTGGGTTTTGGGCTAATGTTTCATGGCTTTGATTACCCGGATGAGACGGGTAAAAATGAGTTACACAGCCGATTTTGGAATGCGACCCTTAAAAAAGGTGTTCTGGATTTCCCCCGGCCTGAAGAGTGTACGATGAGTCGTTTTATTCGTCCTATGTTGCCTAAACAATTTGAAGAAGGTGAAAACCTTTTATCGGTAGAAGTTGAGGAGGCGAGTTTATGAGTTGGATGGCGAAATTATATGAAACCTATGAGACCGGAATACAGCTTGATCCTCCAGACTCTGATCAACTGATGCCGATTAGCCATACTTTACAAAATGCACATATCAAAATCACAATTGATGGCGAAGGGGGTTTCAGGCGAGCTGAGGTGCTGGAGAAAACACAGATTGTATTGCCTGCAACTGAAAAATCAGCAGGTAGAAGCAGCGGTGAAGCGCCTCACCCGTTAGCAGATAAAATACAGTATATCGCCAAAGATTACCTTGAATACGGTGGTAAAAAGAAAGGATTTTTTAATGGGTATTTGAACCAGCTTGATAAATGGTGTAATTCAAATTATTCCCATGCTAAAGCGAGGGCCGTGAAGAGATACCTTGAAAAAGGTTCTGTTATTAAGGATTTGGTTGAAAGTAGGGTTTTGTTTGTGGATTCAAAAGATAACTTGTTATGTCCAACAACTGACGACCTGAAAAGAAATTTTGATCATAAAAATGAAAATAGACCAAAAATATTTAGTGTCATTAATAAAGATGATAAAACAAAAAAATATGATCAAGGTAATGCGTTGGTCTGTTGGTGTGTTGAAATACCGGGTGATGTTGCCAGTAATACCTGGGAAGATCATAGTTTGCAAGATTCGTGGGTAAAATATGAATCGGAAAATAGTAACCAAAATGGCTTGTGTTATGTTACAGGAAAAGAGATGCCGCTAGCGGTTAATCATCCTGCCAAACTTCGTCATACCGGTGATAAAGCAAAACTTGTTTCATCAAATGATATATCAGGTTATACGTTTAGAGGACGATTCACTGATAATAAAAAGAGTATAGAAAAATTTGGGGCTCAGTCAGTTGGGGTTGCTTTTGAAGTAACACAAAAAGCCCATAACGCCCTGCGTTGGTTAATTTCCCGTCAGGGGTTCAGGAATGGTGACCAGGTAATTATCGCCTGGGCGGTTTCAGGCGCAGACATTCCTCAACCAATGGAAGATATCTGGGACACCATGTCTGAGGAAATACAAGAAGTGTCCATTCCGTTGCCAGTGGTTGACAATAAAATTGATCACACAAATGATCTGGGTCAGTCATTTTCCTTGGCGCTGGGCAAATATATGGCTGGTTATAAGGCAAAACTCCAGGCAACAGATAACATCATCATAATGGGGCTTGATTCCGCAACACCGGGCCGTATGGCAGTCACTTATTATCAGGAGTTTTTTCCTGATGATTATATTGAGCGAATCTCAAGATGGTACAAAGAGTTTTCCTGGTATCAACGCCATAAAATTGAAGAAGATGTTGGTAAGGTAAAACCTGTTTCCAGGACTGTGTGGCCGGTTTGTTCTCCATCTCCGCGCGCAATTTGGGAAGCAGTCTACGGAAGCACTATAAATGATTCGCTTAAGAAGAGCACAATTGAGCGTATTTTGCCTTGTATTGTTGAAGCACGTCCTTTCCCGCACGACCTAGTTGAGAAGGCAGTGCGGCGTGTCAGTAATCGCAGTGCGTATAAGTCTGATGAACAATGGTTATGGGAAAAACACCTGGGAATAGCATGCGCCCTGTATCGAGGGTTTTGTAAACGTCATCCAAAACAAAGCAAGGAGTATATTATGGGATTAGACGAAGATAACAATTCAAGAGATTATTTATATGGTCGCTTGCTGGCAATTGCGGAAAGAATAGAAGATGTCTCTCTGAGTGTGTCTGGTGAAAGTCGTACAACGACAGCAGGGCGTTTAATGCAGCGTTTTGCTGACCGGCCAACATCTACCTGGCGGAATATTGAATTGGCATTGCAGCCTTATATCCAGCGTCTGAAAAATAACAGAGCTGGATTTTTACATAATATTCAAATTTTGCTGGACGAGGTTATGGGTAAATTTGAAGCAGGTGAATTTACACATGATAAATCTTTGAGCGGAGAGTTTCTGTTGGCATATCATGCCCAACGTTTCGATTTTCGTAACAAAAAACAATCAAATGAAAATAATGAATAACAAACTGAAGGAGCTAATAAATGAGCTTACAAAACAAAATTGATTTTGCCCTGATTTTTAGTGTCAAAAATGCTAACCCCAATGGTGATCCACTAAATGGAAATCGCCCGCGCACCGACTATGATGGTTTTGGTGAAGTCTCAGATGTTTGCATTAAGCGAAAAATACGTGATCGCTTGCAAGATAGTGGTGAACAAATATTTGTTCAGTCTGATGAAAAGAAAATGGATAAAATGCCCAGCTTGAAAGCCCGTGCAGAGTCAGAGGAGCATGGATTGGGTAAAGACGCCTTTAACGTTAAAAAAACGACACCTGTAGAAACAGCGCGTTTAGCGAATAAAAAATGGATAGATGTCCGTAGTTTTGGTCAGTTATTCGCTTTCAAGAGTGACAACAAAGACGGTGTTTCAATTCCTATTAGAGGGCCGGTTTCAATACAATCCGCATTTAGCGTGGACCCCGTCAGTATTACCAGTACACAAATTACTAAAAGTGTTAGTGGTGAGGGGGATGGCAGTAAAAAAAGCTCTGATACAATGGGTATGAAACACCGTGTTGATAGAGCAGTTTACGTCGCTTTTGGCGGTATGACGCCACAACTTGCAGAACGGACAGGGTTTAATGAGAGTGATAGCGATAAGATAAAAGAGGTTTTACCAAAATTGTTTGAAGGTGACGCTTCCTCTGCACGTCCTGAAGGTAGCATGGTAGTTGAAAAAGTTATTTGGTGGAAGCATAACTCTAAGTCAGGCCAGTATTCATCCGCAAAAGTTCATCGAACACTCTCTGTGAATGCCGATGGAAGCTATAAGCTTGCTAATTTGGATGGGCTTGAGCCAGAAGAAATAGATGGATTTTAATCTCTTTGGGTTTAATTCCCCGCAGCTTGCTGCGGGATTGTTTATTTGCCAGACTTAAAGATGGACAACTTCGCCCTGATGTGCAAACAGAGAGTGAAATTGTCTGGTTTTCACAGGAACAGAAAGAGCCTTCATTAAGGAAATGGCATGAAAAAACTCATCCGAAACTCTACTGCTGAATTTCTGATTTTTACCTCTCAGGCGGGTGAAGACAGTATTGAAGTTCGGGTTGAAAATGAAACCGTCTGGTTAACACAAAAATTGATTGCTAAGTTGTTTGGTAAATCAGTCTCTACCATTAATGAGCATATCAAGAACATCTATGCCGATAATGAACTGGATGAAAGTGCATCCTTGAGAAAATTCGGAAATTCCGAGTTTTCTACCAAACCAACCAATTTTTACAATCTGGACATGATTATCTCCGTCGGCTATCGGGTAAATTCCAAGCGTGCCACCCAATTCCGTCAATGGGCAACTCAGGTGCTGCGAGAGTTTGCCATCAAAGGTTATGTGCTAGATAACAAGCGTCTGGAAAATGGCTCCTTTCTAGGCGAGGAGTATTTTGAAAGACTGCTGGCTGAAATCCGCGAAATTCGGCTCAGTGAACGCCTGTTTTATCAAAAAATCACCGATATTTATGCCACCAATCTGGATTACAACAGGGATGCAGAAGCGACCCGAAACTTTTTTGCCAAAGTTCAAAATAAACTTCACTTTGGCATACATGGCCATACGGCTGCTGAATTGATTGTGCAACGTGCGGATAGTGATAAAGCACATATGGGATTGACATCCTGGGGTAATGCACCCAACGGGAAAATTATCAAAACGGATGTTAGTGTCGCCAAAAACTACCTGAGTCAAGATGAGCTCGAATCTTTGGGCAGAATCGTTAATATCTAATCTTGATTTGGCAGAAGGTCAAGCCCAGCGAAAAATTCCAATGACCATGGAAGATTAGGCTAAACGACTTGACCTGTTTCTTGAGTTTGATGAACGTGAAATCTTGCAAGATACGGACAAAGTCACGGCTAAAATAGCGAAAAATTTTGCAGAAGGTGAGTTTGAAAAATACCGTATTGTTCAAGACAGACTTTTCAAGTCAGATTTTGACAAACTTTTGGATGAACAAAAAAAACCAGAAAATCAAGAGAAGAATGATCATAAATGAGCGATGAAACACAAACCATTATGCTCTCTGCCCTGCAACACTATGCATATTGCCCGCGCCAGTTTGCCTTGATTCATCTCGAACAGGTCTGGGCAGAAAACTATTTTACTGCCCACGGCAATTTATTGCATGAGCGTGTTGACAGTTGCGACCCCGAGC
>JAADHS010000277.1 GCA_013151745.1 Gammaproteobacteria bacterium
GTCATAAGACGTTTCATTTTTTAGCATCGCCGAGATGTTTATATCTATCGTTACGATCCTAAAACCATAAACGAACACCGACAACAGCTGCCAAATTAGTCGCATCTTCGCCATTGGCTTGCGCTAAATCTGCGGTATCACCCATTTTTTTAATCCAAGATAATCCCAAATAAGGCGCAAGCTTACGACGCACCTCATAACGCAATCGTAAATCAAATTGTATATCGTTAATGCCCTTACCAAGACCAAATTCTCTGACCTGGCTTGTTGCAGCATTGATTTCAAAACGAGGCTGTAATATCAAGCGCTGAGAAAATAAAAGGTCATAGGTAGAAACCAGACGTGCGGATAGGTCTCCGTTATCACTAATGAATACAGCAGGTTCTACCTCAAACCAATAGGGCGCTAATCCCTGAATACCAACGACAGCAAAAAAACGATTTTCACTGGTGTCTGAGCTATACGAACGATCGTAACGTGCACCCACTTGAAAATCCCAAAATGCAGAAAAAGTTTGACTATAAAGTATCTGCAATTCCAGCTCGCCTATTTTAGCTGATGTCTCGTTTTCACCCTCAAACTTCAACCAAATTTTCTTGTAGTCTGTACCTTGCCAGCCTTGCATATCCCAACCTAAAGTATCATCACCATCATTGCCTTGGTATTCAATTTGATCAATTATGATTTTTCTAATCGTGATCTCGTCGGTGTCTTCCCACCCCGCCATATGGCGGTATTCATAACCTCCTGAGTGTGCATTTGGGTCTCGCGCATCCGCTGGTGCCGAACCGCCTTGCATAGAACCACTTTTCATCGGTGCCATCATCGCTTTGTTCGGTTCGGAATCCATCGACATTTCAGCGCCGATAGCGCTTAACATAGATCCATTGCCCAAAATAAAAAGAAACGCAATGGATTGAAAATATCTTCTACTAAATTTTTTATTTATGTTTGATAGTTTCATGCGACAACCACCTCTCTAAACATGCCTGCAGCCATGTGATAAAGCAAGTGACAGTGAAAAGCCCAACGTCCTTCAGCATCGACGGTTACCAACATGCTAACGCTCTGTGCGGGTTGAACAGAAATCGTGTGCTTGCGAACCTGAAATTTTCCGTCGGGTGATTCAAGGTCAGACCACATGCCATGCAAATGCATCGGATGGGTCATCGTTGTATCGTTATGGAGAATGACTCGAATTCGTTCTCCCTTTGGAAAATGTAGTGGCTTCGCTTCATTGAGTTTTAGTCCGTCAATAGACCAGATAAATCGTTCCATATTGCCAGTTAAATGCAGCTCTATTTCTCGACTTGGCACTCTTTGGTCAGGTGTTTTATCGATACTCTTTAAATCTGCGTAAGTCAATACTCGACGTCCATTGTTACGTAACCCCGGGCCAGGATCATCAAGATTGGTTCGTGGGTTATCAACACGCATATCAACACCAGGACCATATTCGCTCCAGGCATGATTAACTTTTCTGTGCCCTTCCATCTGAACCATATCCTGACCCACTGATTGTTGGGCCATAGCACCCATCATATCGATAGGTTCTAACCGAGGTGTGGCGTCTAATGCGGGTACTACCGAGGTTAATCCTTCTCGCGGCGAAAGTGTGCCGCGAGCATAACCCGAGCGATCCATCGACTGGGCAAAAATCGTATAGGCCTTATCATCGGGTATTTGCACAATAACATCATAGGTTTCACCCGGCCCGATTCTGAACTCATCCACGACCACCGGCTTTACCCGCTGACCGTCGGTCGAAATAACCGTCAACGCCAAGCCAGGAATGCGAACATCAAAATAACTTGCTGTCCCAGCACAGATAAAACGCAAACGGACACGTTCGCCCGCTTTTGCGAGCCCCGTCCAGTTACTGGCTGGTGACTCACCATTCATCAAATAAGTATAAGTCGCAGCAGAAACATCACTGAAATCTGCTGGACTCATTCGTGTTTTGTTCCAACTCAAACGCTTTGAAATAGCCTCACCAATGCCCAGCTGAGAAACATCCTTGACAAAATCACCAACGGTAAGTTGTTGATAATTATAATATCCTCCCATTTTTTTCAGATTCAAAAAGACATCAACCGGGTTTTCATCCGTCCAGTCACTAAGCAAAACGGGATAATCACGTGCGACTTTGGGTTCTTGTGATAAATCTTTGGGTTCAATAATCAACGTACCGTAGGCACCTGTTTGTTCATGCAATGTATGGGCGTGATACCAATAGGTTCCGTGCTGAACGGCCTTAAATTTGTGAGTGAAAGTCTCCCCCGGTTGAATACCGGCAAAACTTATACCGGGAACACCGTCCATATCAGCATCAAGAATAATTCCGTGCCAATGGATGGTCGTCATTTCTTCCAGTCGATTGGTCACTCTTATGGTGATATCTTCTCCTTCTTTAAATCTCAAAACGGGGCCGGGTAATAATCCATTTATCACAGTTGCTGTGCGTTCTTCCCCCGTGAAATTGACGGGTAAAGGCGCAAGTTCAAGTTCAAACTCAGTACCGGTTAATGCACCAGACTTGGAGTTGGCAAATGCAAAACGGCTGATACTACCTGATGAAACTAATGCAGTTGCTACAGCAACCCCTTTTACGAAACGCCGCCTGCTAATAGTCTCTGGGTATATATTACTCATTAACATCTCCTGTTATGGCTTGTCATCAGTCACTACTCAATCATAGGCTGTAACTAACCTTATCTCAAATGAGATTTTCACATGATCAAGAATTCATCTTAGGCATAAAAAATCTATTTATTTGTACGGATTTACTTGACCACTACACACAAGCGAACGAGGAATTGGAACTTAAGTTTAAGACCTAAGTACTGCGCACAGGTAAAGGGGGGATGGGCTTTCGATAAAATAAAAATAGCAAATGCCACCAAGTCTTTTTGATTTGGCAGAAAATACCAAATTTGACATAGAAAACTTTATCTTCTATTTTGGTATTGGCAGCATTATTTTTTGCTTTATTACGCTGTTTTTTCTCTGGACTAAAATGTAGCCCCTCTGGTTATTTGGCTTTGACATGTACTGGTCCGGTATCTACAAATACTTTACGTGACCTGAACTATATTTAACTGTACTAGACTAATTGACTAGAGATATAGAATATGAGAGAGGTTATCTATCATGCATAATCGACGAGAGTGCCAAATCAACATCAATCTGCAAGCCAACAGCAACGCCGCTAACATTTGATTAGCAACAACCTAATTTTCAAACGCCACGGGCATATACCAAATTAATTTTTAGAATCGGAAATAAAAAATGTTAATTAAATTAATATTAGTAATTATTTTATTAGCACTTGTTAGCTGCGACAATAGTGAAACTCAAAGCCGAGGTATGATGGGCGGTATGAGTATGATGGGAAGCGCTGATATACAAGGGAAACGCCCCCCATTGGAAACAAATGTTAAGTATGTGAAAGGTTATCAGAATGCAAAAAAAATATGCGCTCAATGCCATACTATGCCGAACCCTAATTTGCATACGAATTCGGAGTGGCCTAATGTTATCGCAAGAATGGAAAAAAATATAAAAAGTTTCAATAAAGAGATGCCTAATCGCGCTGTGCTACAATCTATCGTTGATTATTATTCAGCTAATTCTAAATGATGTTTTCACTATACCCATGGCGTTATGAATTTAGGTCTTTTCACGCGCATCTACACCTCATTTTCGGCTTTTCTTCAATCAAAAAAACTCGATTTAGCTCGCTAGGCCCGCGTTTTTTTTCAATCAGAAAAACCGAATCTAAAGTAGATTTGCACGCGCTAACACCTAAATTCATAACGCCATGGGTATATTAATATTTTCTGGGCGCTACTTTCAAGTGTTTGGTGTAGTATAAAGATTTTCAGTTATCATAAATCAGCTAACAATGGCATACAACGGATATTGAACAGCGTGGCAAAAAACTAGAGAGGTGACTCGTCCTTGAAAACGCAAGTTTCTAGGTTTTACCTTTAGCTTGATCAAAGTTTCGGAGCCTGCCTTAGAGAAGTTGAAGCAGACAGTGCAAAAGCTATGTCGTCGAACACGAGGCCATTCGATAGATCATATTATCACTGAATTAAAGAAATTCTTTCTTGGTTGGAAAGCATACTTCGGCATAGCCGAAGTAAAAAGTCCACAGCGAGATGTAAAAAAATGAATTCGACGAAAGTTACGATGCTATCTGTGGAAGCAGAGGGGGGAGGAGAGATGTAGTGAAGCATCCTCTTATCCCGATTAGTTTTCCCAACAATTAATTATTGAAACACTTTTTATAAGAGACAATACTTTTGACGACTCCCAAAAAAGTTACGATTTTGTATTTTACGGATATACTTTGTGTTTGGGCATATTTAGCCCAAGTCAGAATTGATCAATTAATAAGCAAGTTTGGCTCTAGTTTAGTTTTACAAGAGCGCTTTGTTTCTGTATTTGGTTCGGTTGAACCAAAAATGGAGCAAAACTGGGGTAGTAAAGGTGGAGTATCGGCTTACGGCAAGCATGTTCAGGAAATAGCATCGAAATTCGGCCACATTGAAATTCATCCTGATATTTGGATTAAGAATACGCCAACAACCTCTGGAAGTTGCCATATTTTTTTAAAGGCAATTCAAATTCTTGAGTCGCGCAATGAACTACCACTAAGTTGTAAATCGGTTAATTCCGGGAAAAGTGTTTTTGAAATTGTCGCTTGGGAATTGCGGTTAGCATTTTTTAAATATCTAATAGATATTTCCAGCTATAAAGCCCAAATGGAAATTGCAGAAAGGTTGGAGCTTCCTCTTCAAAAAATTCAACAGGTAATTGAAAGTGGTGACGCATTTTCTGCATTAGATAGTGATTTCCAGCTTAAAGAAAAATATAGGGTAATAGGTAGTCCATCTTTGGTTTTAAATGAAGGACGTCAGATCATTTATGGTAATGTAGGGTATCGTGTGATTGAAGCAAATATTCAGGAATTACTCAATCAACCAGAAAACCAAGCTAGTTGGTGTTGAGTTTTGATTTGGAAAACATAATCGGGTAGCTGAGGGTTTTTCTCCCTCAGCCCCACACCACCCATCGTGCGGATCCGCAATAGGCGATTCAAACCTTATGGGTAAACGAAATCCAACTATCCTTTAGCGAAAACAGTCCTTATCGTTTCAACCGTTCGTTATTCAAAGCAATTTGAATGCCTTTGGTTTGAGCACTACGCCAGTCAGCTTTACTGGATATTCCACAGCAGATGGCGAGTACATCTGATACGCCTTTATTCATCAAATTTCGTATATTTGTTCTCGGTTTCCGCCACATTTTCCAATAACACATGCAAATACGACGACGTATCCATTGATCAAGGTCACAGGCTTGCTGATAACGAATGTCTATTGCGTAATAGTTCATCCAACCGCGTAAATAAAGTTTGAGTTTTTGATAACGAACTGCCATTAATACTCCCCAACTGCGACCAGTCAAACGCTTAACTTCACGCTTGAATATTTTTAACGAGTCGGGATGTATAATAATGTTGTTACGGTTAAAACTAAACCCTAAAAACTTGCATTGATTGATGGGCACGACTTGGCTTTTCTTTTCGTTAACCGTGAGTTTTAATCGCTTTGTCAAGAAAGCGTTTGATACTCGACAAGACCCGGTTACCTTGTATGATGTTTCTGTTCGTCGGCTCACGTATTTTGCTAGCGGCTTCCTTCAGACTGCTCCTCGCGGATTAGCCCTTGCCATTCGCTAGTAGTTAGCGTTAAATATCCTGCAGGAAGATTAACGGTGACACCCTCCTACAAGGGACTTTCACCCTATAAGTTTATGCCCATGCTGGGCGTACCAAGTCGCTGCAGCCGATATTTTAAGCGAAGCCATTTTTGTGTTTGTCGCAAGCTCCTTTTAACACAAAAATGGCTTCGCTTAAAGCACGGCTGAGCTTAGACGTTAATCAGAACGCGCTAGCGCGCGACCTGATTAACGGGCAGGGAGTTGAGTTCCGCTGCGCTCCCTGCCCGTTAGCTGTCTTACTCAAATTATGAGTTAAATCACTGAATATTATTAACGACCAAATATTTATTTAAAATTAAATTTGAAACTTCTACTGGTTGATCAAGCTGCACAAAGTGAGCAGCGTGATTAATTAAATTTAAAGTTGAATTTTTAAATATCTCATTAAATTTTATAGCCACTTTACTATTTAAATATGGATCTTCCTTTCCAAATATAATTTTAACCTTTCCTGTATAACTAAAAAGTTTCCGCTTTTTATTTAAACGTAACTTTGCTTCCTGGTTCAAAACATCATTTAGCTGAAAGAAGGACTTCCGAATATTCATAGCTTGATGCGTTAAAACAGGAATCATAATATCGCCTTGTTTTTTATCATAAAAAAACTTATTAAGCTGATTTTGAAAACCAATTTTCCATCCAATATTGCTAACTTTAGCCCCCGTTCTAATAATGGTACGTTTTATACCTGGTGTAGAAAAAGTCTTAATAGTTTCCGGTGTCAATAATTCAATCATCGGATGATAATAAGTATTTAATAAAATAAGTGTGTCCATTTTTTCGGAATTATTCATTGCCCATTCAATACCCGGTGGACCAGAGGCATCATGTACCACAAGTGATATTTTCTCAAAATTAAAATACTTAATAACTGCTTCTAAATCATGATATAAGCTAACTGAGTTATACACATGATTTTCTGGCTTGTCGGAGTTTCCCCATCCTAAGAAATCAAAACTAATCACTCTATATTGACTGGCTAGTTTGGGAGCAAGTTGGTCATATATATGTAAACTATCTGGAAATCCATGTAATAAAATTATCACCGGTTTCTTATTCGTATTTGAATCGCCGAAATCTCGAACATACAGCTTGTGAACTCCATGAGGAATTTGATGTTCTAAAAAAGAATGAGATTCTCGATATTTCGCATCGTAAGCAACATATTTATCCTTGTAATACTCACGTGTAAAATAATTTGTTGTTGGTATGCCCACAACTGGAACTATCAATGAAGTTACGCCGCAACCTGAAAGA
>JAADHS010000127.1 GCA_013151745.1 Gammaproteobacteria bacterium
GTTTTCTTTTAGAGCCTGGCATAAGAAAAATAAGGAGATGGTTTACTTTGACAATAAGAAAGCTGCAAAGGATCAGTACCAAAGCTCTGCAGTAATACGGCTAATGGCTGGAGATGATTCTGGGGTTTTAATGCAGCACACAGGGCTGACTGATAACAACGGGAAAGAGATCTACGAGGGTGACATACTCATTGATCACGTTGGAAAAGGGGTGGTAGAATTCGCTGATAAGTATGCTGGGTTTAGGGTTAACTACAAAAACGGGCAAGGCAAGTGGTTCTATGACTACAATCTGAAAGGTGAGCGAGAAAGCATTCAGGTTATTGGGAATATCTATGAAAACCCAGAAATGCTGGAGAAAGCCTCATAACGAAAAAGGTAAGCCGTTGCCAGCATTGCAAAACTTTAACAAAACTCGGAGATTAGACGAATGAAAAACATGAAAAAAACCACGCTGCTGGCAATCTGCTTGACCTGCTTGTTATGTTGCTTTACTTAAGGGGTCGACGATATGAAATATATGGGCAGTAAAAATCGGCACGCTAAAGAACTTCTGCCAATAATATTAAAAAATCGCCGCGATGGACAGTGCTATGTGGAGCCGTTCGTTGGCGGAGCCAACATGATTGACAAGGTTAGTGGGTGGAGGATTGGCGCTGACAAGCATGAATACCTAATAGCTTTGCTTATATCGTTAAGCGAAGGGTGGGAACCACCTAACGACATGAGCGAGAAAGAATACCAAGACATAAAAAACAATATGTCAAACTATCCGAAAGAGTTGGTCGGGTTTGCTGGATTTCCGTGTTCGTATGGTGCCAAGTGGTTTGGTGGTTATTGCCGTGGAAGAGCAAACAACGGCGAGGCGAGAGATTATATAGGAGAGGCATGGCGAAATGTGGTGCAGCAGTCTATAAAACTACAAGGAATAGATTTTAGGGCGGTGTGCTTCAGAGAGCTTATACTTCCAGAGCAAAGCATCATTTACTGTGACCCGCCGTATGCATCGGCCACCAAGTATCGAGATAAGTTTGATCATGATGATTTCTGGCGATGGTGCCGAGAGATGGTGAATGATGGGCATGATCTATTTGCAAGTGAATATAAAGCCCCTGATGATTTTATTTGCATTTGGGAAAAGCAAGTAAATAGCAGTTTAACAAAAGATACTGGGGCGAAGAATAATATAGAACGTTTGTTTCAGCACCGCAGCCAGATAGCAACATAACAGTATGCTATACGGCACGTGCCGTAAATATATGCAGCATCATGGCTTGCACTAGGAAATTAAAATGTTTTTAATTTACCAGAGATGGGAAGAGGAAGGCATTGACCCATAACATAGAAATATAGTTAGTGGCACAAGAAAACACTAAAGAAATGATTTAATAAAAAACCCCTAGAAGAGGGAGAGTTTCTAGGGGGAACAAAATACCCGTTTACCGGGTAGGGAGGGATGAACTTAGAATGTATCCCATCTTACATCAGGGCGCAAGTCTTTTTTAGTAACTTTACCATTTGTTGCTCTACTTAAAAGCCCACAGAGTATAGCGGGGACACTTCTCGTGCCATTCGAGTACGACCTTATTGTGATTTCTGATCTGCCCAGTATCTTACCTAGTCGCTCACGCTCGACAACTCGACAATTACGAGGAAAATTATTAATGTATTTATTTAATTTCATACTACTATGATACACGTTGGATTATTATTGTCAATCTGGAATATACTGTTTGACTTTATGCGTTATGTATCGTAATATATAAATAGGAGGCTCGGAATGAGACCATTTGAAGAAACATCAATGACAGCAATATGTAATATTCTAGGTGTTGAGATAGAGATTCCTTTATCGGTGTTATATGTGCATTACCCGCAACTAGCGAGTGACGGTATAGGCCCGGAAGAAAGCGCATCGATAGGTATATCTAGTATCTTTCAAAAAACAGATAGCAAATACATTGACGTAACTGATTTGTATAAAGAGGCCTTCGACGTTATCGAAGAAGAGATATTGACGATTATTGATAGAGGAACCCGATGAAATGACAGAGACCACAGAACAGTCAGCGTTGACGGTAATTGGTATGCGCCGTGAGCTTAAATTTAGAGCGTGGGACGGAACAAAATCACCCAGGTCTGTGGGAATGATCTACCGAACTTTCTATGATAGAAGTTGGTATACGGAAGATAATATAAGGATATACGGTGCAAGGCGTTTTGATAGAACAACCTTAAGCGTAATGCAATTCACTGGACTAAAAGATATCGCGGGCAAAGAAATATATGAAGGTGATATCGTTGAATGCGAACTTAGCTGGAAAGGTGGAGCATTGCCGCATGCCGGGGTGGTTGTGTTCTGTAATACGTACGGTGCTTTTGCAACTAAGAATGAGTCAGGTGAAACGCTCTTGCATAAGCATTTATTAAACACGTTCAAGATTATTGGCAATATTTACCAAAAGCCTGAATTACTTATAGGCTAGTACGAGCTAGCTACTATAAATAAACACTTGTAGGATGTACGAATTGTTAAATATAAATCGGCCCCTTAACTGGGGCTTTCTGGGTGCCATACGATGGTAGTTTTCTTTTAATTGAAATGAGGATTTGCACTCATGGACTAGCTTAATGATTATTAAAGAGATGAAGGTGTGGAAAGTATCGCAGTTGACTAGTAGCGATATAGCGTAGACACACAAGCCGAGGTAACTAACCTGCTTCTTAAGGGAGTCCGGAATAACTTTCGAAGTTGCTACACAGCTAAAGTTAGTAAATCGCTGGAGTAACGCCCAGCCATCTCTTTAATAACTATTTAACGTTCGACTTATAGGGACGCGTTTATGGGCTTGTTATGAGCAGCTACGGAGCAATAAAGATGAAAATAGATTGGAAAGAATACGAAGGTAAGGAGCATGTTTTGAGTTGGCTTATTCTTGAGGCGATGGTTCTAGTTGGTATTGAGAAGTTTGGTGATTTTAATTCTTCTTGCCTAGAGGTTGAACTTAAGGCGAATGGGCTGATTGTTCCGCTTGTAGAATCTATGGATCAACTACAGAAGCAACTAAAAGATATCGAGGCCGAGGGTAGGAAGAGAGGGCTTGAAGAGGCTAAATATGCAATACAGGAGAATATTGAAAGGCTACTTGATTTCGGTCCATAACATTATTTTTAAGTTTGGACTTGTGAAATTTCTTCAATATAAATGAGAAAAATAATGAACGAAGCACTAATCGTAGTAAACGGTATACATTATAAAATCGGTAAATATGACCGTATATACACTAGGGGAACACATGAGTGGATTACCAGCACTCATGATATTGAAATGGTGAAAGAGGAATGGGTTAAGCAATTCATGAGCCGTCTTAAGCTAAGGAAAGGCCCAGGAAAGAAAGCAAGAAAGAAGGCAAAAGAAGCCTATAAGGTAAGAACTGAAGCAAAAAAAGCGGTACATAAGGAAAAAATACGAGGCATACTTGAATCTGGGGAATGGAAAACCATCAAGCCGCATAGTGTGAAATTGGAAGGAGGATTTAAAAATGAAGACCATAAAAAGAGATGATTTACCCAGTGATTATATAGACATACAGAGAAGTATGGATAATGCTTGAGTCAATATCAGAAGCATAACATGCTGAATTTTCGGTCGGCGTTATTCGCTACAGGTTGTTTATGAATAGTTTCAACGGGTCAGTGCTAGATAATCACTTAAATGGCGTACCGAAAGAGCAATTATCTAAGCTGCTACGGTATATCGATATTGCAATACGCTATTGGGGAAAAGAAGATCCGACCAAGGCTGTGTTTTTCATTGATGCAAAATATAAATGCGAAGGGATGATTAAAAAGGCTTGACGGTAACAGTTACTATTGTTATAATAAATACAAGTTAAGGCAACAGAGAATAATCGGAGATAGAAGATGAGTAACCAAGACATACGAGAAAACATCGCAAGACTTCAGGCTACAATAGCCGCCAACATTTGGAATGTTGGCTACGTTGCAAATTGTGAAAATCAAATTTCTTCTTATAAAGATCTGCTTGAATCAGATGGCTAAAGACAAAGCTGAAATTCAGAGGGCCGGAAGATTGGCCCGAAAAGAGAGGGGTTTAACTCGGTCGATAATGGTGTATATAAAGCCAGAGTTTGAGGGAAGGCTTATCAAATACGTTGAAGGTAGGCTTGAAGGCGAATGTCCGACGAAAGCTAAGGTAACATAACTAAAAGTGGTGTAAATTTATTTATTGTGCGGTGGCAAAGTGGCAATGCTTGAGGCTGTAGGGGCTACTAACCCTGGGAACGATTTTTATTACTGGAATAAAATAAAACAGAGGAGATTCAAATGGGAACACTTATCAAAGAAATAGTTAACGTGAGCAGCGAAGGCGTATCTTTTAAGTTAACAAAGAAGGCTGCATTCAGACACTATTAGTGTAAAAGATTTGAAAGTGGAGAGATAGGAAGTGGTGAGTGAACTTTTTATAAACATCATAACGATATTATTTTTTGTCGTTTTGATTGTTGTGGGACTAGAGGAATAGTATGTGTACAAAACCAAAATGCAACCATGGAAAAGTGCCGGTCAATCAGGGTGAAGCTTTAGCATCATGCCCAGACTGTTTATCAGAACCTCGGCACAAACTACCACTTTATCCATTATCTCTAGACTCTATTTTTTCAAACGTAAAAAGAATTGAATACAGTAGGCATCATAATTATAGAGTGGTTAACGAGCACGGGTCTGA
The DNA here is from genome assembly GCA_013151745.1 of Gammaproteobacteria bacterium. GTDB lineage: Bacteria > Pseudomonadota > Gammaproteobacteria > JAADHS01 > JAADHS01 > JAADHS01. The sequence continues at coordinate 4,751 of JAADHS010000127.1, forward strand.
TGCGGGCATGCTGACTTATTTGGGTAGAAATGAATGGCGAGCTTATGTTGATAATTTTCCTTCTCAGAAAAAATATTACGCATGGAATTTACCGATGAATACAATCGGTGATTTTATGTTTGATGTTTCTCGCACGGGGCTAGAGCTTTATTTAAAGAGCAATATTCAGACACTATTAGTGTAAAAGATTTGAAAGTGGAGGGACTGTAGAGCATCAGTGTACGGGGGTCCTGAATGTAAACTTTTATTCTTTATTGCAGATTAACTAGGAGGTTTATATGTGGAGCGAGAAAAGAGAGCTAGTAAAACACGCGGCAAATCTTGCTAAAGAGAAGCACCCAGAAGGCTTTAACAAGCAGCAACTTATCGATGCCAGTAAAGAAGTGTTTGGCGGTTATTCAGCGAACCCTAGCAAGCCGATCAAAACCATGGAAGATGTTAACAATATGGGGAACCATATGGCACAAGTAGACGGTCATTATCCAGTAGGAATGAGCGGATGTTATGTGGTTGGGCTTAATGGCGGGTGCGGCATTGACTGTCCTGTTTTCAAAGAGGGCGAGTGCGGTGAACCACAAGAATTTGAAGCTAGAGATGTGATCGACGAGCTAGGACAAGAAGAGGCTGAAGAAGTTATGGCTTCCTATTCTTGCTTTGATAGATACTTTGGCGCAGATTAACAAGAGGTGATGAATGGGAAGAATTGTATCTTGGTTTAGCTGTGGTGCGGCTAGCGCTGTTGCTACGAAGCTAGTAATAGCTGAATCAGCTCCTGTAACAGTGGCATATTGTCACGTTAGAGAAGAACATGCAGACAATATGAGATTCTTAAGAGACTGTGAGGGTTGGTTTGGCCAAAATGTTTTGATCTTAGAGAATGAAACTTATAAGGGAAGTTGTTTCAATGTTTTTCAAAAGAATTATTTCAGAACACCCAAGGGATCTCCTTGTACTCGGGAACTCAAGCGAAGAGTAAGGCATAAATTCCAGGAGCCAACTGATACTATAGTTTTTGGTTTTACAATAGAAGAAGAGGATCGTTTGAATGATTTTATTGATCGTAACAACGAAGTTCCAGTAAGAGCGCCGTTGATTGAGCGTGGTCTGACTTAGTCAGACGTATTAGCCATGGTGGAGCGTGCTGAAATAGAATTGCCAGAGATGTATAAACTTGGATACGAGCATAATAATTGCGTAGGCTGCGTTAAGGGCGGGATGGGATACTGGAACAAGATACGCGTAGATTTTCCTTTAAGATTTAAGGAGTATGCTGATATGGAAAAATAAAAGGCTATACAATACTTAAGGATGATAAGGGGCCTTTATATTTGCACGACCTTGATCCAAATCGGGGGAGGCTATCAGATGAGCCAAATATTCAATGTGGTTTTTTTTGCGAAGCTGCTGAAAAATCTTATGCAAGCTAATTTATCTCTACAGTTATATAACTTTTGAGGCTATTAAAATGGACAGCATAAAAACATTTGAAGTTCAACTTTTAGGATGGGCTAAGAGTACAAGTAAGAAAGGGCCGAAAGTCACTTTTTTACTTCAAGACGATGATGATATTGAGTTCTTCGAGCAATTTACTTTAGCTAAAAACAAAACCGCTGGGCAGCTGTTTGATATTGCGGTTTCTCTTTCGAGTCAAGATGATCAATCGAAGCCAGAGGCGAAACAAAAAACAAGGCTTAGCCAAGATTCTGCAATGCTGTGTAAAAATGAAAACTTTCAACAATGGTGTTATGAAAAAAACTGTGATAATAAACTTATTCTAAATAATGAAGTTATGTCTAAGGAATACATTTATGATAAATGTGGTATATCGTCACGATCAGAGTTAGATTATAATCCAGAAGCAGTCAGAAGATTCAAATCAATGTTTAGGGAGTATGGAGAGTGGTTAATGAGCAGGCGGAAAGAATGATCTTCACTAAAAAACGAGTTCACGGTATAAAAATAGAAGTCTTTGTACTAGGTGAAGGCTGGCAGGATTACAAAATATTGAAGGATCAAGGGTTGATTCACCATTCGGATTTAAAGGACTTACCGAAGCACGCGCCGCCTATCGTTGAAAGGCCGCTGACGAGTAAGAACAGTAGCTTAAATAATCTAAATAAATGGTACTAATGATGAATAGACGATTCGATGACAATTACAGGTATAGCTCTTTAACTATGTTATTAATTCTTGCTTATTTAACTTGTCTCTTAATTATGTGGATAGGGCTAAATTGAAAAAGTGTGAGTCTGAGTATTTAAGCAGGGTTGCATCGTTAGGAGATGCATCGTATGCTCTAACCTTGGTTACGAGGAAACGCCCGCCGAAATACATCACCCTAGATTCGCGGCTGGGATGAGCCAGAAGGCAAGCCATTTTTTAGCAATACCCTTATGTCCCGCTCATCACCGAACAGGTGGAAAAGGGTATGCATTACATGCTGGGCAAGAAATGTTCGAGCGTAATTTCGGAACTGAGCCACAGCTTTTAGCGGCAACTATCGAGGCGATGCAGTGATCATTACTATTCCAGAGCAAACGCCACTTTTAAATAAATGGCAAAGATACCACTGGACGCAAAGGCGAAGGATTACAGAGAGGTTCGCTTGGTTAATATTGCAGGACATCAAGGTCAAGCCTAAAGTGCCGATAGCGGCTTGTGAGATTATCATAGAGCGACATTGCAGTGGAGTTCTCCCCGATTGGGATG
>JAADHS010000058.1 GCA_013151745.1 Gammaproteobacteria bacterium
ATTTAGTCCGTCTTCGTTCGTTCTGATTGAGCAAAAGTGCAGGAATAGTTGCTCTTATTTCGAGCTTTTGCGATTGAAGAACGGGCGAAGATGGGCCAAAGCTGAGATGCTAATTGTAAAAGTTATTTAATTTCCATTCCTAAGTACTCGCATCCAAAAATACCAGGCATTAAGGTAACGCAAGAGCAGGTTGCCGAGAAAAAACCGAAAATAAGATACAAATGTGCATAAAAATACCTAAATTCATACACGCTATGAGTATAGTTCTTCAAATAATGTTCAAAAGGAAATTCATTGTCTAAACCAACACAGCTCATCCTGGCCTCATCTTCACCTTATCGGAAAGTTTTAATGAAACGTTTAAGGCTGCCCTTCGATGTTATTTCACCCCATATCGATGAATTCCCATTACCTGGAGAAGACCCCATAGGAATGGTCAAAAGATTAGCTGAAAAAAAAGCTCGAACCGTGGCTAAAACAAATAACAACGCCCTCATTATTGGCTCCGATCAAGCGGCCATTATCGACAATATCGTGTTAGGTAAACCCGGAAATCATGCCAGCGCAATCCATCAACTCACTCAAGCATCAGGTAAAAAAGTAAATTTTTTAACTTCGATCTGTGTACTGAACGCTGAAAATAACAGATTACAAATGGATGTAGTGAACTACAGCGTTTACTTCAAAAACTTATCACCTGAAACAATCGAAAAATATTTACAACGAGAACAACCTTATCGATGTGCAGGGTCTTTTAAAGCAGAAGGACTCGGCATCGCTTTATTTGAAAAACAAGAAGGTGACGACCCTACATCGCTCATTGGTCTACCCCTGATTCGCCTGATAGATATGCTGGAAAAAGAAAGTATAGACATATTAGGAACGTGCCCGTAAGGAGCGTGCACGTTCCTAACAAAAAAATTTCCGTCTATTGCTCTCCGCTAAAAATCATGTGTGCTGGAAAAATTTTTGATCGTTGATGCCATACTGCTGAGCGGCTGTACATGGTCGGCTGCGCCAAGGTTAATAGCCTCTTTGGGCATACCAAAAACGACACAGGATTTTTCATTTTGAGCTACGGTGGGTGAACCCATATCATGCATTTCTTTCAAGCCCACGGCACCATCATCTCCCATTCCGGTGAGGATCATACCCAGCGCATTTTTTCCGGCATTTTTTGCGACTGATTTAAACAACACATCAACCGAGGGTCGATGACGATTCACTAAAGGGCCAGAAAAAACTTTTACACAATATTGAGCACCACTTTTTGCCAGTTCCATATGCTGACCACCCGGTGCGATTAAAGCCGTACCAGGTAAAACCCGATCATTATTTTTTGCTTCTTTAACTCTTATATGGCAAAGACTATTCAACCTTTCCGCAAACATAGCGGTAAATTTTTCTGGCATATGTTGAACAATCACAATACCGGGCGCATTCACCGGCAACTTTGTTAAAACAGTCTCTAGCGCCTGAGTGCCACCCGTGGAAGTTCCTATAGCGACAATTCGTTCTGTCGTTCGCATGGCATGTGGCGTTGGTGGTAGAGCAATACCTGCTTTTTCTTTAGCTGGAGTGGCAGGTGCTTCCTGTGGCGTAAATCGAAGATTGGCCACATTGGCCTTTGCCGCAGCTTTTACAACATGAGTGAGGTTTAAAGCCTCATCTTCCAGGAAGTCCTTAACTTGCCCTTTAGGTTTTTCTACGACGGCGACCGCTCCAGAAGAAAGGGCTTGCATGGTTATGTCTGCACCTTTTTCAGTCAACGAAGAACAAATTACAACCGGCGTGGGTCGCTCACCCATTATTTTTTTCAAATAGGTAATGCCATCCATACGTGGCATTTCCACATCCAAAACGATGACATCAGGCCAATCACGTTCCATTTTCCTAGCTGCAAATATAGGATCTGTAGCGCTACCAATCACTTTGATAGCGAGGTCTTTTTCCAAAACTTCTGTCATTACTTTACGTACGACAGCAGAGTCATCAACAATAAATACTCGAGTTATTTTTTCCATAACCGCTTTATTTTTTTTGATATATTGAAGGTTGTAACGCTACTAACTTATCCGTCACACCATGTAAATTTTCAGAATGAGAGATTATTAAGTAACCTTGTGGTTTTAAACGTCGGAGTATGCCTGCTACAATTTGTTGCTTAGTCTTTAAATCAAAATAAATTAAAACATTTCGTAAAAAAATAACGTCAAAATGGCCTAGCACAGTTAAATCATCTTTCAAATTAGCGTGAATAAACTTTACTTTTTTTCTCAGGTCAGGCGTGATAATAAAAGTTCCCGAATGTTTCCCTACCCCTTTTAGGCAGTACTTATGCAACAAGGCCGTCGGCATTTCCTGTAGTCGATCCAGAGAATAATGTCCGAATTTCGCGCGTTCCAGAACACGAGTACTGATATCGGTACCAGTGATACTCCAATCATAGGTTCGAGCATACTCAGCCAGGGTCATAGCCAAGGAATACGCTTCTTCACCTGATGAGCTGGCGGCGCTCCAATAACGTAGCTGAGCACCCCGTTGCTGAGATAACACCATTTCATGTAAAAAATCAAAATGTTTAGGCTCTCTAAAAAAATAGGTTTCATTGGTTGTCAATAAATCAACAGCAACTTGTAACTCCCCCCCGAGACCAGAGTCAATATATTTGTAATAGTCATAATAACTATTCATTTTATAATGCCGAAGTCGCGATGCGAGCCGCCCCCTCACCAGGGTTCTTTTTTCCATGCTAAAATTAATACCGGAAATATTATAAATCAAAGCACGAAAAAGATTGAACTCTTTATCACTTATCTCTATAGAGTCCACTATAAATCAACTTTTTTTTCTGCAAGTTCAGTTTGACTCAGCATTGCAATTTCTTCAATTGAAAGCACTTTATCGGCATTAATGATAATAACGATTTTGTCCCGAATTTTACCCATACCCTGGATGAAATCGGTGCGAATTTTTGCACCAAAAACGGGAGGCGGTTCAATATCAGAGACAGGAATTTCTAATACTTCCGATACTGAATCCATCACTACACCGATATCCTGTTTACCATCACTCGTATTGACTTCAATAATTACAATGCATGTTTTTTTGGTGATATTATTACTCTGACCACTAAAACGCGTCGCCAAATCCACGACCGGAACCACGGCTCCTCTCAGATTGATAACACCTCTAATAAATGCAGGCATCATCGGTACGGTTGTCAATTGTCCATATTGCAAAATCTCCTTAATATTGAGTATACCCAGGGCAAACATTTCACGACCTAAATAAAAAGTCAGATACTGTTCTTCTTCCATTTTCTCATCTATAAGTTGTGCATGCTCTGTATTATCTTTTGCCATTGAAGTTGTCATAGTGGCCTCCTAAAATTTCACGAAACCATCTTCGACTTCCCTTTCCATAGATTGATTATCAAGAGGCGGTTCGCCGAACGAAGATGCCGATTGCCCCTGCAATACGGATGGTTGAGAATAAGATGCGCCATCAGTAACTGTAAAAAATGCCATTAATTTCTGCAAATTTTCAGCTTGACTACTCATTTCTTCAGCCGTTGCAGCCAATTCTTCTGATGAAGCGGCACCTTGTTGAGTCACTTTACTTAACTGATCCATGGCGCGATTGATTTGTTCAGCACCTGAAGATTGTTCTTCTGAGGCCGCGCTGATTTCTTGAACCAGGTCTGAAGTTTTGTTAATTGAAGGAACGATGTCATCTAATAAATTACCGGCTTTTTCTGCCAAACCAACACTATTTTCTGCGACTTCGCTGATTTCTTGAGCCGCAATCTGACTACGCTCAGCCAGCTTTCTAACTTCTGCGGCGACCACCGCAAAGCCTTTGCCATGCTCGCCCGCTCGTGCGGCTTCTATTGCGGCATTCAGTGCTAACAAATTGGTTTGATAAGCAATATCATCGATAATGCCAATTTTGTCGGCAATAGATTTCATCGCAGTAACCGTTTCCGAGACGGCTTTTCCCCCTTCATCAGCCTCTTTAGAAGCTTTACTGGCCATGCTGTCTGTTACTTTTGCATTTTCGGTATTTTGATTAATCGAAGCTGACATTTGTTCAACCGACGCCGAGGTTTCTTCCACACTTGCAGCTTGTTCATTAGTCGCCTGACTCATGGTTTGCGCTGTCGCTGAAATTTCCTCTGATGCAGAAGACAAATTATCTCCTGCAGAACGCACCCCCATAATGGTTTCTGCAAGTTTGTCTACCGTACCATTCAGCTTATTTTTTAACACATCAAAATCACCGGCATAGACCTTATCAATTTTTTTGGTCATATCACCCTGAGACATAAAAGTGAGAATACGTTTAACATCGTTAATCGGTCCAACGACATTATCCAGAGTTTCGTTCACACCACTTATTATTAAATTAAAGTCTCCCCGATGTTTCGTGGCATCGGCGCGTTTTTCAAGGCGCCCTTCAGCCGCAGCGACAGATAGCATACTGGCATCTTTAACCAATAATTTTATATTGGCTCTCACCTGTTCAACTATTTCATTGATAAATGCTTTTTTACCAGGAAAAGCTTCCAGGGGTGCATCCATATTACCGGCACCAAATTCCTTGATGCAGGCCATAGCTGTTTTTTTCACATGAATATGGCCTGCAACCATATCATTCACACCTTTAGCCATAGTATAAAACTCATTTTGAAAAAGGCTTTCATCAATAACAATATCAATATCGCCAAGATCATGCTGTCTGGACATTTCATTCATTTGAGAAATTAATCGCTTAATATTTTGTTGTGCCCCATCAATCGCTTTTAAAAGCAGCCCCACTTCATCTTTTCGCGAAGTATCTACTAAAAAATCAAGCTCTCCTGATGCTAATTTATTCGCCATATTCACAGAATCATTAAGAGGTCCTGTGATGGAGCGGGTTATTAAAAATGCGGCTAAAATACCAAGAAATAATGCAACAGCCCCCATTCCCATCATAATCATAAAACCCGTTTTATAATCCGCAGCCGCTTCTATACCTCGATTTGCCATCATTTGACTTTGATCATCAACCAGTGCCTCAATCGCGCCCATAAAAATATCCAGATTAGGCTCAGTCTCTGAAATCATCAACTGCTCAGCTTTTTCTTTTTCCCCTGATTTTATTAGCCTTCGGACTTCTCTAAAAGAGTTCACAAAAGGCCCACGATTCCGGTTAACTGTATCCATAAAACCTTGGGAGTTTGGCAAATTGATCGCATTATCCAGTTTTGTAAACATCTCACCAATTTTTATGATATTTTCATCCATACGATGATTAATTTTGGCTAACTTATTTTCATCTTTAATAAAAAAAAGTTCAAAAGTGAGTTTATTATTATCATTAACCATATTTTGAATTTTATGGGCCATCGTGACTTTGGCCGCTTCTTCATTAATAATTTTATGGGTGATATCGTTAACAGCAGACAGTTCTTTGACTCCAACCACCACAATAATGGCCATAAAGAAAAATACGACGGCAAAAGCACTGCCGAGGCGCAAACCCAGTTTTATATTCTTAAACATTTCACTTTCCTTTTTTCAAAAAATTATACTGCTGACTGTATAGAAAAATTTTCCATTGACGAGACCCGATTCACCAGTCCGGGTACATCCAGAATCAGCGCCACTTCGCCATTACCCAGAATAGAGGATCCCCCTAAGCCAGGAACATGACTGAATATTTCCCCTAAAGGCTTGATCACGGTCTGAAATTCACCCATTAAATTGTCAACGACCAAACCCGCTTTTACACCTGCATAATTAACGATGACCACATTCTCTCTCTTAGGTGCGACCCCTCCCGTAGAAAACAACGCTCTTAAACGTATAAAGGGGAGAATTTCACCTCGCAAATTAACGTAATTACGATCCGTATCAATTTTACAATTGACGCCGTTCAGCTCTACACATTCGTGTACCATTTCAAGCGGGATAACGAACGATGAATTTTCCACATTCACAAGAAAACCATCAATAATCGCCAGGGTGAGTGGTAAACGAATACGAAAAGTACTTCCTTCCCCTGGCCTGCTATCCAATTCAATGGTACCTCGAAGTTCTTCAATATTACGTTTCACAACATCCATACCAACACCACGACCTGATATGTTCGTGACTTTATCAGCGGTAGAAAAACCCGGTTCAAAAATTAAATTATCAATGTCTTTATCCATTAATTTTTGATCTTCTCTCACTAAACCTTTTTCTTTGGCTTTACTGAGAATACGATCACGATTCAGCCCATTACCATCATCCGCAACTTCAATTACCACGCAGCCTGAATCATGGTAAGCACTTAAATACAATTTTCCTTTTCTCGGCTTATTTTTTTCTTCGCGTTCTACTGGTGACTCAATACCATGATCAACTGAATTACGAATTAAGTGCGTTAATGGATCACTTATTTTTTCGATTACGGTTTTATCCAAATCAGTATCCGCACCACTGATGACCATTTCAATTTCTTTTCCAAGATCTTTTGACATGTCATGAACGATACGTTGAAATTTATTAAATGTGGGACCCACCTGAATCATACGTAGATGCAAAGCTGAGTCACGTACCTCTTCTACCAAACGAGTTAATATTGAACTTAACTCATTGAGTGTGGTGTCCCCCATTTCTTGAGCACGCAACGCCGCACCCGCACTGGCAATCACCAACTCTCCCACCAAGTTAATATGCTCGTCCAATTTTCCTGCATCCACTCGCATTGATCGTGTTTCCTGGACAACAGGCATCCGAACACGATCCTGTTTATTTAATGCAACTTTGATGTTGGGTTGAGGCCATGCTGCTGCCAACTCAGCAGCGGTTAGACTGCCGCATTGTACAAGAACATCACCCAGACGCTGATTTTCTTCAGGCATTTCATCAATCAGTTTCAGATAATCACTGACACGACTACCGGGTGAAAGAATGGTTATGGTGCTGTCTTCCTGAATAAATTTAAAAGCATCTTCTATGCTTTGTTTATCAACCTGAGTTTTAAATTTTATTTCCAGACCCAAATAACAACTTTCCGGATCAAAATCGACTAATCGAGGTAAGGCATCATCTAAGGTGACTATATTTTCTATCTCACCCAATGTTTCCAGATATCTTACAAAAGAGAGTGGATCCATACCTTCACGCAACACATTACAGCCAAAACGAAGTGAAATATGCCAGCTTTTTTTCTGATTACTTTCCTTCCCATTATTATTTTTTATACTTTCTTTTACCTCAAACACACTGACACCACTATATTGTTTTAACTGAGCCAACAATACCTCACCTGATTCTTTTAAATCCGGAGGTAAATCGGCATTGTTTTGTTGAACCAGGGTAACCAGCTCACCAATATGATCACCGCACTTCAATAATAAAGCTATAATATCGTCATCAATTGATATTTCACTTTCACGCATTTGATCGAGCAAGCTTTCTACGACATGAGTGAAAATAACTATATTCTGTAATTTAAACAAACCTGCAGACCCTTTAATGGTGTGTGCAGCACGAAAAATCGCATTTAAACTTTCTTTTTGGCTCGCTTCATCTTCTTGTCCTAACCTGAGCAAAATGTCTTCTACTTCCTCAAGAATTTCGCGTGACTCTACATAGAATGTTTGCAATGCGGGATCAAGATCCATACTATTCACCTTTTTCCTGATCTAAAATAACCGGCTCTTTAAAATAAGAGGAAAGATCGAGATCCTTAAAAATTTGTAACACTTCACTGCTATGATCAATGATGCGAAAGGATAAGTTTTGACGATTACGTTCGCGTTGAGCCAACATCAACCATTGAATACCTGAGCTATCTATTTCTGAAACATTGGCAAGAGAAAGCTCCATATCGCGTTGGTCAGAAATAAGGCGTTCAAAATCAGATTTTAATTCAGCCGCTGTATAAATCGTCAAATCTCCCTCTATTTGAGCACAACACAACTGTCCCTGTTCTTCGAAGCTGATCATGAGCATCTTCCCCTTAAGGTAAAACCAATTGTTTAACTGCAGTTAACATTGCTTGGGGTTCAAAAGGTTTACACACCCAGGCTTTTGCACCTGCTGCCTTTCCTTCGGCAATTTTTCCCGCTTCAGACTCCGTAGTTAACATGATCACCGGAGTAAAACGATAAGCAGGCAATTTTTTGACTTCTTTCAAAAAAGTAATGCCATCCATATTGGGCATATTGACATCGCTGATAATCAGGTGAACTTTATCCCCCGAAAGCTTTGATAATGCATCTTTACCATCACAAGCTTCAATAATGTTATAACCTTCCTTCCTCAACGCTATGCTCACAACATGACGCACGGTACTGGCATCATCGACAATTAATATATTTTTTGGCATAGTAGTGCACTCCATTCTTTAAAACTAAAACATGATTATTCCGGGTTTGTCACCCGCACTGGGTTTGTCACCCACATGATTCGTACGTTGTTCAGCCATGGCATAGCCTACTTCCATTTTTTCCAACCAGTTATCGGTATTAAATTGTTTTTTGTCCTCGACAGATCCTGTTTGTTGATCGTGAATCGTCGATTCAAGTTCGCTTAAACTGACCTCCACCTGATTCAGTATTTGGCTGGTACGATCCTGAAATTGCAACGAGACCAACATGCTTTCTATTTCAGTTTGTATGCCGACACTTTCAGTCTGCATCATTTCCGCAGAGTCACCTAATTCTTCGACGATGGAGGTGAAATTAGTCACGACCTCTTGAATAGCCGTTTCTGAGCGTTGAATCGCTGTTTCATCCTCAGCAGCCGATTTTTCAGCAATACTGAATGCCGCGCCTATTGAGTCATTAATAATGTTCACTTTTTCAGCCATACGTTTACCCGTTTCACTAGATAAAGTAGAAAGTTCTCTCACTTCAGAGGCCACAACGGAAAATCCACGCCCTGCTTCCCCTGCCCTCGCAGCTTCTATAGCAGCATTAAGAGCCAAGAGATTAGTCTGACTGGCAATGGCGGAAACCTCCGCTGCCATTTTTTGCAGTTCCTCAGTATAGGTCGTCAGTGTTCGTACCTCGTCCAGCATAGCCGTGCGACCATGCTGGGTGGTTCGAAGTGAATCCACTACGTTCTGTAAAGAAGATTCCGCATCACTTATCGTTGAAACAACGCCTGAATTATCACTGCCACCACCACTCTGGCGAGAGTTTAAAACTGCGTTTTCAAGACGTTCCACCAAAGTTGAAAATCGTCCAGTAAGTGACCCTATACCCTCAATAGTTTGTGTTCGCGCAGTTTCAATATTGCGTTTCCAGATAGGTAATGCACTTAAACAGAGGGTATCCAAATAGTATGCATTTTTAGATTGTGTTGATATTTTATTTTGTTTTTCATTCATACTATTCACAACTTCGTTAAGTTGACGAACATGATGATGAACACACCACAATCCGGTTATCCCCCCCAAGACGATGATCGATAGGGAAACCACGATGCCCCATGAGACCCACCCAGAGAAAAATAAAATACTTCCCGCGCTCATAAAACTTACAAATAGTGGCGGTAATAAAATGACCAGACGATTGTTTTGCTTTGAATCTAACATTAATCTCTCCCTGTTTCTCCATGCAAGCAGTCTCTCCCAATGGAGTATATTTGCAGGTTATAGCGGACAAACTGGAGATAGTTAAACCACATAGTTCACATCTATTTTAATGTACTATTTTAGTCAATAAAACCCAAGAAAAATGGTCGTTCTCTCGACTTCAATTCATTTCTACAGTCTGCGTACTATTTGACGATAAAGAACCAACGAACAAGCTAAAATTGATGGAAAGGTGAAAATGGAATCATTGCCAACAGTATTAGCCATAGATGATGACAAAATAAGTCAGAAGTTTATTGCGCGCGCATTAAAAGATCACTATACCCTGTCCGCTGCTTATAGTGGCGAAGAAGGATTAGCTCAAATCGATGCCCTTGCCCCGAATTTAATTCTTCTGGATGTTGAAATGCCAGGGTTAAATGGTTACGAGGTTTGTGATCGGTTACGCCAAAATGAAAAAACGCGAGCTATTCCTGTCGTTTTTTTATCCGGCGGCAGTTCTTTACGAGAAAAAATGCTCGGCTTTGAAGCCGGTGCTGATGACTATATCGTCAAGCCCTTTGTCCCAGAAGTTTTATTAGCTAAACTTTCTGTTTTACTACGTCATCGTAGCCAGCATACTCAATTACAAAAAAAAGTTTCACAAGCTGAAAAAACAGCTTATAGCGCTTTAACGGGAAGTAGTGAACTGGGTTTAGCAATGAACTTTGTCGAGCAAAGTCATAGTGTCTCTAATTATGAAGACTTATCTTTAATCCTTTTTTCTATCACCAATCGTCTTGACTTGAATTGCAGCTTGTTGATGCAAAATGATGAAGAAAAATATTATTTTTCTTCATCAGGAAGCATTAACCCTCTTGAATCAGAAGTCATTACCATGTTAAGAAAGGATCAGCGCTTCATCGATTTTGGCTGCCGAACGCAAATTAACTTTAATCAGGTGGCATTGTTAATCAAAAACATGCCACTCAATGATATGGAACGCTATGGCCGTATCAAGGATTTGCTGCCTGCCATGCTCAGTGCGGCTGATACTAAAGTTCAATCGTTAAATACGACAACGGCCATTGCAAAACAGACTAAGGAACTACTGGAGTCATTTCAAACGATTAAAACGACCCTGGCCAGCCTAGCGACATCACTGCATAACAATCAAGTGAGCAGCGCCAAAGTAATGCGAACAATGCTCAACGAGCTTGAAACCAATCTACCCGCGATGGCTCTGGAAACCGACCAAGAAGAGTATATTATAAAATTGATTGATGCTTCAGTTGAAGAAGCGCTTGATATTACCGATGCCAGTGATAAGATTGGCCATTCTTTTAACCAAATGGTCTCTAATTTTGAAACGCTGATGGAAAAACAAAATCAGCTTGTGATTTCTTTACTCACTGAAAAAAAACCCGAAACAAAGCCAATAACCGAAAGCTGCGACATGGAAGTCGAGTTATTTTGATCCGTATGATAACATCACTCTTAAACCCGAATTATTGATTATGGATGAAGTTATGAGTCGTTATTGTTTTATTTTAGGCGTGGTTTTATATTGTAGTATATCTTTAGCTTATGCCGAAGACCAAGAAGCCGTTGTAGATCCAGGCTCTTTGCAACAACAGATCTATGATTTGCAAAAACGAGTGACTAAGCTAGAGAATAGAAAAGAAGAAACAAACAAGACTGTCAACATAATAAGCCATAACAAAGAAGAAGAAGGCTCTGTTTGGCAACAACTTAAAATAGGCATGAGCTATAAAGAGGTGACACAACTGCTCGGAAAACCTGCACACAAAACACGTGGCAGCATTGAAGTCTGGTATTACTCAGCAGACAAATCTGATGGCCCTTTTGCGAAATTCATCTTTAATCGACTCAATAACTGGCGTGCGCCGTAGCAGCATTGCTGTCTCGGTTTAGCGTTTTTTGAGATAAAGCAACGCTTTTTCTTGATCAATTATAAACTCAAAATGGCGTAGATAATTCATCCCTAACAAACCATCGACCCCTGGTATATTATCCATAGGTAACACGATAATATCTAAATTATCGACCCTAAAATCCGAGATGGAAAGTTGATCTACATTCAGTACAGGCACTTCAATCTGGCCATTGGCCGTATTAACTATTGTACGCCGCCGGTTAAAGGTCGTTGAGGATAAGCTTGCCTGTACCAACACACTGGGCGTTAAGCTGGTTGTTGATGCGCCAGTATCAATTAAAAGCGTTATTTCGATCTCATTATTTAACAAAACATTAACCAGATAATTTCCATTTCTATTTTTTAGTACGATACCGGACTCAGATAACATTAAATCGCGTTGATGTTGCTCTATCTGTGCAAGCAAATTATTGACTTCGGTAGCAACACGAGTATCATGACGAATAATTTCCAGGGTTTGTTCTGCATTGTACCAATCACTGAGCTGAATTTGAGCGGTCGCCAAGCCAACATAATAGGATGGAACATCTGATCCCTGCGTGATCAAAAACTGGTACACTTCCACTATGTCTTGCCATGCTTTTTTCTTGAGTAGCGCGCCTGTATACTGCTGTACGGCATCCTGAATGTGTTGTTCCGTCTTGTTTAATTCCAAGTGATCCGCAATATAAGCTTTGGCATCGTATAAGCTTTTAATACCTTTTGTAAAATAACCTGTTGCGATTTGTACCCTGCCCGACCAAATTAAAGCCTGGTAATCATTAAAATAATATGCCAGGTAATCATTCAATAAACGTGAGGCTAAATAATATTGCTGCGTACCAAATAGATTCGCCACTTCCAAAAAAATAACCCTCTTAATCTCCTGATTAAGCATTGTGTCTCCAGATAACTCAAGAGACCGAACTAATTGAACAACATCACTGTATTTTTTCTGCTGTAAAAACAAGCGGCTAGATTGTAGCGCGCGGGCATAATCAGGGTGGGTACGATCTTGTGAACTAAATGCTTGTTTAGTGATTGGCGTAACAACTTGCTCTATTTCAGCTTCTACAATAACATGGTGCTTAGGGTTTTCCACAGGAATGGATACAACAGGCCGTAGTACCCAGCCCAGGATCACGCCGAAACAAAAAATCGCAAAAAATTTTAGTCGCACAAGCACCGCGCATTATTTTTGACAAAAAAGCATTTTTACATAAGGAGCAAGACATAATAACTTACGCCTCTGGCATCTCAACTTCGATTCATCTTTGAACGTTCTTCAATCAAAAAATACGCACTTTAGCCCACTAGAACTGCGTTTTTCCAATCAGAACGTTCAAATAGAAACCAAATTTGTGTGCCACTTGTATTAGTTATTGTCTCTCATTCCTAAGCATAACCAGGATGCAACAACTTGGAAAATAAAATTATCAATATAGAGACCAAAATAGCTTACCAAGAGAAAACGATTGAGCAATTAAATCAAATTGTCACCGCACAACAACAACAGCTTTCACAATTGCAATCGGAACTTAAAGCCATAAAAAACTGGATACAAACACAGCGCCCATCACAATGGGCCTCCGAGCCGGAAGAACAACCCCCACCACATTATTAATTTACGAATATTAATCAAATGTCGGATTTGTGTCATCTCTCTGCGATCTCCTTAATTGATGACACCCCCTAGTTTTTTTGTGATAGCTTGCCAATAATCGCATCTAATGCGCGGTCTAGCAATGGCACTTTATTGATGACGTGTGCCTTATTCTCCATAAATAATTTTGCCATATCACGTTGACAGCGATCAGAAACGACTTTAAAACGGCGATTAACAAAGGTATAGCTATCAAAATAGTCATCTTTCCAGACAAGCTTTCCCCGAACTTTATGATTGTCCGCCTTACTAAATTCCACCCATGTGCCTATTGTGATCTCGGAAACCATTTGCATTGCATCGATTAGTTCGCTGTCTTCCTGGAGGTCTGTTTCTTCCTTTTCCTGATCAGTTTCGAGCTGTTCAATAGCGTGCTCTAAGTTGTTTTTTTGTTGTAAATTCGACGAAGGCTTCAGGCTGGCAACATGAAGCAGGGTTAATGCCTCCAGAAAAGTCTCTAGTTCCTCTTTATCCGTTTCAATTGAATTAAGTTTACTCGTAATGCTTTCGATTAGCTGCGGAATAAGTACGGTTAATAATTTACGCTCATTGGGATCGATCTTAGGTTGAATACTCCACAATAATTCATCCATGATTTCGATGGCATCTTGCCAACCATCGCTGTCACTTTCTGCTATTGAATTGGTCGTGCACAATACTTCTGACCATCTAAAACGAAGAAAGTGGTTAATCAGAGAAGGAGGCGAGTGGTTTGATATTCGTTCTTCAATAATTACCTTCACATCTGATTTGATTGTTTCAAGTTGTAGCTGGGCATGCTGCTCTTGTGCTTCATTATTGCTAATAAATTCACTGAATTCGGTTAGCAGTTGATCAAATAAAGAGAGATCATTTTCGAATTCAGTGAGTACACGATGTACCGTAGCCTGGATTTGGAGATAGACAGAATCATCATGGGTTGATTCGTTTTTACTCCAGCCCATGCCTGCTTTCGCCAATTCGTTGAGCAACCTGCGTGCAGGGTGCGTGTTTTTGCTAAAAAATTGTTTATCCATGATGGAGGCTTTAAGCATAGGTATTTGCAGACGAGCTAATACGGCCTTCATTTCAACATCTAAAGTGGGATCATCCAGGATGAATTCAAATAACATTTCAATAATATTAATCGTGTCGGTGCTATCCTGGTCAAGCATAGGGCTACGGATATTATCCGGATTGATATCTATAAGCTGTTGTTTGATCGCACCTTGTATTGCTGTCGCATTTAAAACGCTTGGTGTCTGATTTTCCAGTGATGTTGTATGTTGGCTTTGCAATGCAGACAAAGCGCTAATGACAGAAGGCAAGGGGCTACTGTGTTCCTGTTGTGATGGCATTTTGTCATTGCTGGGGTTTATTTCTCTTCCGCTTTTCCAACCAGAGAGTAGCGACTGTAATTGTTCAAACGTTTCATTGTTTTGCTGCTGAATATCGTTTGTGGTGTAAGCGGCGTTACTGTGTTCCTCAGCAAAGGAAGACTCTGAATCAGCCTCATCCAGACTGGCATGATCTAAAAAAGTGGTTTCGTTCTCTTTGTTATTTTGCTCTGAAGACGTTGATCTGACGACCTTGTTTTGAATGACGGGTAAAATATTGGCAGCAATAAATACTTGATTGATTTCACTGTAGAGCCCGGAAATTTTTGAAAGCACAAAACGGTCAAACAACTTGAATATAATAAGGCGTATCTCAATCGTTGTTTCATCTTCAAAAACGGATATTGCGTCTCTGAAGGCATAACATAATCGGGCTAAACACAGTGGCTGCTCATCTACAGTGAACCGATCCGTTGACAATAGAAAGTTAAATCTTTGAGCCAGTGCATAAAGTTCTCTTTGAGCATGATTATGAGCTTTTTCTATCATGTTCGTCATGGCTAGATTTTGCTCAAGCTCGTCATTACCCAACAAGTCCAGCTCCGAGAGAGAGCCTAAGGGCGGATGAGGGGATGGGGTAGAAATACTAGTGGGCGACAATGTGCTCATCGGCACCATCATGCCATTGTTAAAGGTGGCATCAATATAGTTTTTATAGTTTTTTTCTATTGTTTCTCTGCGTAACCGGACAATGCGCATCGCATCAAAATAAACAGCTTGTTTATCATTCGTTTCGGCTTTTTCAGCGAGCTCAAATAGAAAATCGTCAACGTTACTAAACATCTCCTTAACGAGTTTATTGAGCTTGTCATCAGTCACACGTTTAATATCGCGGACAACCTGAGCGTTTAATGGCGTGTGTGAAGTACCCTCATCATTTGACATGGCATTATGTCCATCCAGCGATATAATATTCGATTGCTTCATAGTTTATCACTTCTTGATGTCGTGTTTAATCAGAAGTATAAACTAACCCTTTTATATCTAATGTGATGGGCTAGACAGATCGTCTATTTTGCGTAGCATGTTTTTTAGCAATGAAGCTTTTCGTAGAATTTTAGTTATATTTTTCCTTGCAAAAACGTGCTTATTATCAAGCTAAATCGGCAAGGAAAAATACAGAAAAAAATTAGATGGGTTTTAGAAAATCTGATGATTGAGCGCAAACAAGATGAGGGTTTCTACTTCACCTCTGAATGCTTTATCTTTTGTACCCGGTTAATAACATGAACGGACTGAATGGATCCATTTGTCGGCATTCAATATCTGCAAAGCCGATATCATTCATAAATGCTTCCATTTCTTTGGTTGAGTAAGAAGAACCTCCGGTCGTATTGATGATTTGATTAACCCCAATTAAGGCCGCGAGTTCGGGGCCCTTTTTTTCAGGGTTAAGCAGTTGTTCCTGAATCATCATAACTCCATTTTTATTCATTGAGTCATAACATTTTTGTAATAATTTTTTGAGATTTTCTGGTGATTCCTGGTTGGTCATTGACGAAAGCAGCATGGCGTCGTTGTGGCTTCCCAGGCTGTCGGTATTATAATCACCAGGCAACAGTTTAACTCGATCGGTCATATTATATTCTGTGACAATTTCCGCTGCTATTTCGAGATTTTGCTCACGATCCATGGCAATGGCATTCAATCCATCGTAACGTTTGCAAAACATGACCGCGAAGGTTGAGGGGCCGCAACCCACATCCATAAGCTGTTTTTTACCCGACAAGTCAACCAGACCTGTCAGTACCTCCGATTGTGATAACGCGCGATTGTGCATGCCCATCATGTAGTCGCGCGTTTCTTTATCACTATAAGTATGATGCATGAGTGCCGAGGGTTTACCACTTTTTACTGTGTTATAGAGCCCTCCCCAAGCTTCGTACCAGTTTTCAAACATGTAGACAATGCCGCCTTGATAATATTTGCTGGAGGTGGTGAGGAAGATTTTGCCAAATTCATTATTACGAAACACATCATCGGTACGATCGAGAAAATCAAAGGAGACCAAGGCGCTTAAAAGAGCACCTAGGCAGCGTTGATCTGATTCAGTTTCTTTAGCTAACTCATCCAGGGTTTTTTCGCTGTCGTTCAGGATATTGAAAATATCCAATCTATTGGCAGCATGTAGTGCACAAGATTTCCAATAGGCAGAAGCGACTTGCATCACTTTCATTGGATCCATATTTTCAGGCAGACCCCAACTGTCTTCGCTGTTGTTTTTTCCCAATGAGTCAGACATGTGTAATCTCCTAGTTTTTTAATAATGTTGTTCAGGCATTATCGCGATGAATTATTTAATTTACGGGTAAAGAGAATCTTGATGAGTGACAGCACAATCAGATGATAGATCAACGTTACCAGGATCAAAAATAAAGCAATATAAGCGAATATATCGGGCGCTTTCATTAACGTAGTCATGAGTGACTCATGGTAATAAAAAAACCATTGATGGTTTTCCGGAAAAACTAAAATGTGCCACTGATAAAAAAGATCTTCAGCGCCAAAGACGATAATAATTAATGTGGCGAATAAACAAATGCCCACGGTGGCTCCCATACTGTACAACAAAGGCGGAAACTGATATTGACCGCGATGGTAGAGCACCATAAGCAGTGATACAAGAGCAAAACCAAGATAAGCCGCAATATAATTTAAAATAGTAATCAAATTCGCAACATCTTGCAGATGGATCATTTCCGCATTATGGAGTAAAGGCGTTTTTTGGTTCCGCTTGGGGTCGAAATAAGAGATATCAGCCAAACCGCTGCCTCGAGTATTTATAGCTTTAATTATATCATGAAAAAGTTGAACATGATCTGCTTTCTCTGTGAGCTCAAAGTTCTGCTTGAATTGATTTTTCGGGGCAAATTCCTGAACAGTTTTATCTATATCAAGCCAATCATATAGCACCGTATAACCAAAATTCGCAGCGCTTAACGTGTGCCAGGCCAGAAACAAACTTAAAAGAAAACTCAGTAGAATAAGCGTGCTGAATTTAAGGATATGTCGCATCTATTGAGGCTTTTAAAATTAATGCTTACTAAAGGCTGGCCGAAAAATCAAGCATACGCTGTAAAGGGTATAGGGCTTTTTTTCGTAGTGATTCATTGATGAAAATTTCCTTATCTGTACTTCTTTCCATCAAGGTGAGGGCTATGCTTTGCAAGTCATTCATGGCCATCCAGGGGCACATCGCACAACTTTTGCAGGTTGCACTTGTACCCCCTGTTGGTGCTTCCAAAAGTATTTTGTCCGGTACTGCTTGTTGCATTTTGTAGAATATACCCTTGTCGGTGGCGACAATTAAGGTTGTTTCACTTCGTGTTTTTGCTGCTTTAATTAATGCGCTTGTTGATCCAACAAAATCAGCGAGTTTGACTACGGCTGCGGGTGACTCAGGGTGAACAAGGATAGCGGCATCGGGATAGATGTTCTTTAATTTTTCAAGTTCATGAGCTTTAAATTCATCGTGGACAATACAAGAGCCATTCCACATTAGCATTTCAGCGCCGGTTGTTTGCTGAATATAATGGCCGAGGTGTTTGTCGGGCGCCCAAATGATTTTTTTACCCAGAGCGGTTAAGTGCTCAACAACTTCCAGTGCAATTGACGAAGTGACCACCCAGTCAGAGCGAGCTTTTACCGCAGCACTGGTGTTTGCATAAACAACAACAGTGTAGTCAGGATGAGCATCACAAAACGCGGTAAATTCCTCTATTGGACAACCCGTATCCAAGGAACAAGTTGCGTTTAAATCAGGCATAAGAACCCTTTTTTCAGGGCTTAGTATCTTTGCTGTTTCCCCCATAAACCGTACACCTGCAACTATTAATAATTCAGCATCGCAGTCTTGTCCATACCGTGCCATCTCCAGCGAGTCAGAAATACAGCCGTTACTTTCGTCGGTGAGTCGCTGTACGTCCGCTGAAGTGTAATAATGTGAAATCAGTGTTGCATTGTTCTTTTTTAATAAGGATTTTATCAAATCCGTTAGTTCATGTTGCTTCTCAGGTAGAGAGTGGCATAAATCCCCGGCACTATTTTTCAGTGCTCGTTGTAGCAATATTGATGACGGTAACATTATTTTATTTAGAGATCCTTTAGGCTTACGGTCTAAATTTAGATTAGCTTTATAAAATCAATTTTATCTGGGTTTTTTGCAACATAAAGCTTTGCCGGACGATGTTGTCCATCACGGCGTTGCTCTCCATTTTCAACGATACAATCCAAAGCTAGAATTCTTTTTCGGAAATTACGTTTATCCAAGTTTTCATTAAGGATTATTTCATACAGGTTCTGTAGCTCGTGCAGGGTAAATTGCTGTGGTAAGAGCTGTAACGCGATAGTGCTATAGCGAATCTTTGAAATGATCCGCTCCAAAGCAGCATCAATAATATTTTTATGGTCGAATGCCAGTGTTGGCAAACTTGAGACCGGAAACCAAGTTGTTTTCACGGCATCTGACCCTGCCTGTGCATGGCTAACGTCAGACGAAGCGGCTAAAGCATAATAAGCAACCGTAATGACACGTTCTCTAGGGTCTCTTTGTGGTGCACCAAAGGTATACAGTTGTTCTAGATAAAGATGACTCAACTTTGTTTCTTCATGTAATTCTCTTGCTGCACCCTCATTGAGATCTTCATCCATATCGACAAATCCGCCAGGTAGTGCCCAATGGTGTTTAAAAGGTTCGTTAGCCCGTTGAATTAACAAAATATTAAGTTGATTCTCAAAAATTGAGAAAACGGCAATATCCGTTGTGACGGCGGGATGGGGGTGGTGGTAGCAATGCATGCAATTAATATCAGCTAAGTGTGAAAAATACACTAACAACTTAATAGATCGTTTACTGAAAGTCAAATTGTTTAAAAACGGATGTGTCGGGCTTTTAACTGAAGGTCAGGTAGTTTAAAGTGCAGCATGATAGAAAATAATTAATTTTACGAGTTTGAAAGGAAAAATGGAATTGAAAAAACTTATTTTGAACGCGTGTATTACGTTAACGCTGATTTTTGGTGTGGTTGGCTATACAAAATCCGAGGACACTGTTTCAACCCCAGATCTTGATATTGAAGCCCTGGAAAGTAAAGCAGAAGCAGGTGATGTTATTGCGATGCGAGACTTGGGTATGGCGTATTTATTTGGTAATACCGTTTTTCAAGATGGCTTGAAGGCTGAACTTTGGTTGCTTCAAGCAGCAGAAAAAAACGAAGTGGCCTCTCAGGCTGCCCTGGGCTATCTCTATGAGGAGGGCTTGGGTGTCTCAAAAAACATGCAAGCAGCGATAAAATGGTACGGTAAAGCATGTGAACAGGATCACCCTGCAGCTGAGAGTCGGCTTGGTTTTATTCTCAAATCAGGAGAGGGTGGCAAGAAGGATTATAAACGGGCTGTAAAACTGTTATCGCGTGCGGCAGCATGGGGAGATGCCTTTGCACAAGCCAATCTTGGAGATATGTATGAAAAAGGCTTGGGCACTCAAAAAGATTATTCTCTGGCGGCAACATGGTATAGCGCAGCGGCGGCTCAAAATCATACTCAAGCTCAACTCAGGCTAGCCTATTTGCATGAAAATGGCCTGGGTTTGAAAAAAGATTTAGTCAGAGCTTATATGTGGAATGCGATTGCCGGAGTATGGGAAGTCGTCGGTGAAGATGAGCTACCGGCAAATGACCCCAGACGGCGATTAAAAAAAGTAATGAGTGAAAAAGACATCATGGAAGCAGAAATCCTGGCTACAGACTGGTGGATTGATCATTTTCAGAGTGACGAACCGGTTCAGTGATGACTGTTTCTTCCGCTAATCTCTGATTTTATAGCCGCTATGTAGCAAATATAGAGTAAAGGAGGCCAGACCGACTAAAAAAGTAGCGACGACACCAAGACTGAATAATGGATTGACGTCCGATGTGCCAAAGAAACCGTAACGAAACCCGTCTATCATATAAAAAAAAGGATTAAAATGGGATAAAGTTTGCCATAGTGGCGGTAGCGAATGAATAGAATAAAAAACACCACTCAAGAACGATAAGGGCATGATAATAAAATTAGTGAACCCGGCAAGCTGATCAAATTTTTCAGCCCAAATGCCTGCAATGACACCCAATGTACCTAATACCGCACTACTCATCAAGACAAAAATAATAATATAAAAAATATTAAACAAAGGGAGCTGGACGAAAAAAAGTGCGACAATATAAACACTCAAGCCCACTAAAATACCACGAAGGACAGCGGCTAAAGTGAAAGCAAGATAAATTTCCAGGTAAGATAGCGGTGTGACCATAACGAATATAAGGTTGCCCGTTACTTTCGATTGAATCAGGCTGGAAGAGCTGTTAGCAAAAGAATTTTGAATCACTGCCATCATAACTAAGCCCGGAATCAAAAAAGCGGTATAACTAAAATCACCAAGCACGTCCATACGGCCTTCCAAAACTTGGGCAAAAATGAGCAGATAGAGTAACGCGGTGATCATAGGAGCAAAAAGTGTTTGCAAATAAACCTTGGTGAAACGCATTGTTTCCTTGATAAAAAGAGTACGAAAGCCTAACCAGTTCATGGTTTATTTCTCTGTATAGTATCGATAAAAATATCTTCTAGATCGATTTGTTCCGTTTGAATGTCGCGAACTTTACACCCTTGTTTTTTCAATTGTTCAAGTAGTACTGGTAAAGTGATCCGACTAAGGTCAAATTCTACGGTTATAGAAAGACGATCTTGTTTGCTGATCAAAGAAGTAATGTCTTGCGATAAAGGCGGTGGCGTTTCTGTAAAAAATAGGGTTGCACTTCGCTGATTGCCAACACCTTGGTCAAGCAGTGTTGTTGTGTGATCAAGAGCAACGATTTTTCCGTGATTCAGTATAGCTATCCGCTCACAAAGTGACTCCGCTTCCTCTAGATAATGGGTTGTTAACAAAATAGTGTGACCTTCACGGTGTAGTTTTTTGATAAAAACCCAGAGAGATTTGCGCAGCTCTACATCAACGCCTGCGGTGGGTTCATCAAGGACAACAACAGGGGGTTTATGGACTAATGCCTGAGCAATGAGTACTCGTCTTTTCATACCCCCAGATAGCGCTCGCATATTTGTATTTGTTTTGTCAGATAACATTAAAGCTTCGATAAGCTCGTCAATCCATGCGTTGCAGCGATGATCCAGGCCGAAATATCCCGCTTGAATTTTAAGTACTTCTCTAACTGTAAAAAAAGGATCAAAAACCAGCTCTTGAGGCACAATGCCCAAATTCAACCTTGCTGAACGATAATCTGTGACCACGTCGTGACCCAAAATAGCGATGTTGCCGGAGTCGGCCCGCGTAAGGCCCGACATGATGTTCAGTAAGGTGGATTTGCCTGCTCCATTAGGCCCCAGCAAGCCAAAGAATTCGCCTTGTTTAATTTCAAGGTTAATACCTTTAAGTGCTTCAACAGAAAAGAATGTTTTGTGGATATGTTTAACGCTGATTGCAATGCTCATTGCATTGATTTTACCGTATATTTTAGAAAAGGGTGTGGTTTTCTTCTGAAATCGCGGTAAACTGAGGGGGTTGATATGTTGAACGGGGGATTGTTTTCATGCGAAAATTTATTCGTCATCCATCGGATGTTCCTATCGAATTTACGGTAGAAAATATCGAGATGACTCGGGATACGTTATCCAACATTAGTGTAGGCGGACTTTCGCTCCGGTCAGCAGACCCTGTTGAAGTCGGGTCATTAATTAATGTGACTGTCCCTGCGGTTCGTCCTCCCTTTTTAGCGAAAGGGAGAGTGGCTTGGTGTTTAAAGCGTAAAGAATATTTCGATATCGGCGTGCAGTTTGTGGAAAAAGAAGACACGTACCGGGCTCGTATGGTAGAGCAAATTTGTCATATTGAACAATACAAAAAAGATATTATGGAAAGCGAAGGGCGAGTATTGAATGGCAAAGAAGCCGCGCTGGAGTGGATTTCGAAATACGCAGCCGAGTTTCCCGGAATAGAGGGTCGCTAGATTCGGATACTTCAAGCACGATTATACTGACAATATACCCGTGACGATTGAGATGTAGCGTGCGTTCAATTCATAACCAGGTAACATGACGAGGTGCAGCCCGCTATTGCGAGTAATTTTGACACCGCCATGGAATGAAGAGGACGTGCAACACGACCTGAATCTCAATCGCCACGAGTATATCCAAACGAAGAACATCTAAAAGGGAACAACAGCTGTGGAAAAATCACCGTTAACTGAAGCACAGAAAAATTTTATTTCAAAAGTGGCGGTACGAGTGACTCAGGCGAAAACTCTGAATCTTGTGGACGCATTAGGAAGGACTACGTTTGACGGTATAGCTGCGCCTGTTGATATGCCCCCCTACCCTCGCGCTATCGTTGAGGGATTTTTGGTTCTTTGTGCAGATACCCAAAATGCGAGTGAGGCAACCCCTACCGAATTTCGTATTGTGGGTCAAATCAAGCCGGGTGATGAGCATTGTCCTACCTGGCAAAGTGGCGAAGCCATAGAGGTTGTTACAGGGGCAATTACGCCTGAATCAGCTGTTGCGGTTGTGAGACCCTGGGATGCTCAAAGGAACGGCGATACGTTCTCCATTACCCGACCCTTCGCCCCCGGGTTTTTTATCGAAGCCCAGGGTTATGACGTGCGAGCAGGCCAACTTGTTGTTGAGCCGGGCATGGTATTAGAAGCGTTTGAGTTAGGCCAACTGGCGGGCATGGGTATCGTCGATGTGCAGTGCGCAACACCACCAAAAGTAGCACTATTTTCATCAGGTGATGAAGTCGTACCCCATACCGAGCCTCTTAAGCCGGGGTCTATTCTCGATGGAAATTCCATCATGTTAGCCGCAGCCGTAAAAAAAGCAGGTGGTGAAGCCAATTTTTACGGCATTGTAAAAGATGATTTTGATCATTTTGTGAGTCTTCTGAAAACAGCCTTAAGTGAGAATGATATGATTGTGATATCAGGGGGAACCGCAGTAGGGGGACGGAATTTTGTCTCTGATTTAATCAAGGAAGTGGGGGAATTAGTGCTCGATGGCGTGCAAATGCGTTCGGGTCGTCCACTGATTATGGGGTTTTCTGGCAATAAACCCTTAGTTTGTGTCGCCGGCCACCCACCTGAAGCCTTAAGAGGATTTCAATTGTTTGGTGCGCCAGCAATCGGTCGATTGTTAGGCCAAGCATTGATGATTCCAGATGATGCTACTTGACTCTAAAAACTGACAGCCTGGGAGACCAGTGTTTATTGCTCGTTACAGATACGAGTCAGTTGACGCGTGCTAAAGCCGTTGGCCAGCAATACCAGTTGAATTATGAATTTATTTCCAGTGCTGATTTCCGTCTCAAGCAGCTAAAAAAACGTTTTTCAAGCTATTCTTATTTACTTATTTTGGGGACTGAGGGATTTGAGTTTTGTGACACAACTCAGCAAACCGCCGGAGCAATTAAATCGGACTTTTTATCCGGTCAATTTTCTCACCGCTTACGTACTACCGGTATCAAACAAGAATTATTAGCCAAAGCAGTGGGCATTAAAGCTGGGGAACGTCCCCGTATCCTGGATGCGACGGCGGGCTTGGGTCGGGATGGTTTCTTGCTTGCTTCATTTGGTTGCACCGTAACGATGATAGAACGACACCCTATTATCGCCTTATTATTAGCTGATGGCCTGTCTCGAGCGCTAATAGACCCCTCTTTAAGTTTCATTGTTAAAAATAATATTGAATTTTATCAAGCAGAAGCAATCGAATATATGGCGGGGCTTGAATTGCACAACAAACCCGATGTTGTTTACTTAGATCCAATGTTCCCTCAACAGAAGTCTTCGGCAAAAGTGAAAAAAGAAATGCAATTGTTTCGTATTGCTGCGGCAGGTCATACGGATGCGCCTGGATTGCTGAAATCGGCCTTGCAATGTGCAGCTAAAAGAGTAGTGGTTAAGCGACCTTTGCAAGGGCCTGCCATCTTGGGAGAGGTGCCCTCATTTCAAATAAAGGGAGTCAGCACTCGTTATGATATTTATCTTGTCACTACTCAGCTCACCCCTGAGACCCGCCATTTCAGCGTTTAAATTTATACGTAAATCACACGGTGATTGAAACACAACGATTTTTCATGTTCTTCTTGGCAATGAGTTTTATTGTTAATACTAGCGTGGCTCAAGAAGTTAATGTTTGTATTGAACCCAAAACCTGGCTAACGCCGGCTGATGGTCGTTCTGTGCACAAAAACAGAGTGTTGGACGATGTTCTACAACATAGATTAATTATGTTGGGTGAGCATCACCAAAATACAGAGCATCACAAGTGGCATTTAGCCATGATACGCGATATCACGATGAAACAAGAAAATATAGAACTGGCTATTGAAATGTTACCCAGAAGCGCTCAGAGTGTTTTAGATCAATGGGTTTTAGGCGATCTCAGTGAAGAAGAGTTTATTCGAAAAAGTAATTGGAAAAACTATTGGTTCTATGATATCGAACTCTATTTACCCGTACTGCGATATGCAAGAGACAAGGGGATTAAAATCCACGCATTGAACGTAGAACGCAGCCTTCTTAGTGCAGTTTCTGACGTCGGCTGGGATAAGGTACCACAGGAGCAAAAAGAGGGCTTAAGTCGACCAGCCGCAAGTACGAGGCCTTATTTGTTTGAGCTGGCAAAAAGCTTTAGGCGACACCAGCCCATGGAACACGGGAAACAGGACTCGGCATTAAAAAAAGAAGTAGGCGAAAAATTTTCGAGGTTTGTGGAAGTGCAATTGCTGTGGGATAAAGCGATGGCAGAAAGGTTGAACGTAGCATTAAATCAACCCCATAAACCGCAGGTCGTCTCTATTATGGGCAGTGGTCACATGATGAACGGCAATGGTGCGATTCATCAATTTTCAGCAATAAGCAGTTTAGTTCCTGTCACGCTTATTCCCTGGGACGATCACTTATCATGTGATGATTTAAAGCCTGGCTTTGCAAAATATGTTTATGGTGGGCAATCAAGATAATTTTATCAAGAAATAGACCATTTTGGCCGATAGATACAGAGAGGATGTAAATAAAAAAGAAATGACGAAATGAGGGCTAATCCTGCGGAGGGATAAGCAATGAAACTTATTTCAGTAGTAGTACTATTTTTCGTTTGCTCTATCAATGTTCAAGCATTTGAGTCGCTCGCTAGAGCTTCAGGCGACCCAAAACTGCAAAATTGTTATGGCCTTGCTATGGTGGGTATGGATTCCGTTATTAATTCGCGTCTCGGCGTTCAGCCAGATGATATTCTACATTTAGCAAGACATTTACAGGTCTCCATGGATGAAACTTATTCCACTGAAATGTTGAATAATATCCTTGATGCTTATCTATGGGATGATTCCCCTCATGCCTACGCAATTAGTGTCTTTTACAAGTGCGCTCAAGCCAATAGTGTTATACGTAGCGCCAATGCGGAGTGATCAGAGCCTGGAAAAGAAGAGGCCGGATTGCGCTGATTTTTACGTTCACTGGCTTGCCCTATCGCGTTAAACAATAAAGCGACCGGCGAAAAGAGATGTTATAAAAATACCTAAGTCCCGGTGACCATCAGCTGAACACCGATTAAATGTCGTTAACGACATGAGCACTTGGAACATAGGCATTGAGCTGAGTGACGACGAGACGTGCAAACTCAGCCAAAGAAGCCTCGGCTTCTTTGATATCGCGATCTTCATCAATATAAGTTGTCAAACGTACCATCGCACCATCGGTACGATTTTGTGTCAGTGCGTCCCAAAATAGATACCATTTTACTAAATATTCATTGGTAATCACTCGGCCTCGTTGTTGAAACCAATAATAAACCAATTGACGATTTTCACCTTTTTGAATTTCAACCCGATTAACTCGCAATGTTTTACCATCGACTTGCGCATCTTCAATGGCACGCTGAGAAAACCCCTTCATTTGCCAACCATCTCCGGGAATGCAAGAACGGGGAGAATGCGCCGATTCACCTTTGCGCTGTGAATCATAATAAGCAACATATAAATTCACGGGAGGGACTTGGTCAGGAATTTCATAATTTGCCAAAATATAATCATCAAACTTAAGTGCATCAATGAATTGCTGTTCCATCGTCGTACGCTGACCCTGCCACTGCGCCAGGTTCATAGGGAAATAGGAAAACTCTTGCCGTTCAGGGGGCAATTCCGCTCTTGTTTGTATATTAGGCACTAATACGGCCACTATAAGTAATACGGCCACACTCACTATAAAAGGCTTGGAAGCATGAAGTTGAGTCGCGCCTTCATTCAATGTCGGTGAAGTGAAAATCCCAAACGCCTCACTAAATGAGCGTTTTGCTCCAGTAAAACGGGCCAATAATGCTATTTCTGCCAGTAAAACAGCCATACATGCCATAAATACAAGCCAGCCTTCAAAGTCATGCAAAAAGCCCTCAGCCATTCCTACGCCCCAATACTCTACCAATACGCCAATAACACCGATTCTAAAACTGTTCATTAAAATAGTCAGAGGAATGCTGGAGAGGAAGATAAGTGCTTTTTGCCATAACGGTGCCTTGAATAAATAAGCACATAAAAAGGCCAAGCTCATGAGAGGAAACAAATAACGCAAGCCATTACATGCTTCCACCACTTGTAATTTATAATCGCCCAAGTCAATTACATTGCCCTGCAGATAAACACTAATATTACAAAAACGAATGACGGCGACACCTAACTCCGATGAAATTAGCTGTAGTGCGGCTGAAATATTGTTGTAAAGAAAGTTAGGTAGCGGAATCATGAAAAGTAAAAAAACTAAGGCCACCCAAATAATTTTAACGCCTCTCCAGCCGATAAAAGCGAAAACAAGGCCATACAAAGTTAACAAAAAAGCATATTGAACCAGAATATATAAAGTACTCAATTCACCCATCAAAAACAGAAATAACCCAGCCAGAGTAATGATGACCCCCAACCATGACCCCGAAAATGGCAAGCTTGCTAACTCTTCTTTTTTCAGCCACACTAAATAAGCTGAGATCACCGGAATTAAAACACCATGGCTGTATTCTTCTTTATTGAACCAAGCATTGAACATCGGCTGTAACCCATTATAGAAAACAAGTCCCAAGCCCAGGCAAGTGATTGCCACTAGAGTTACAAGTATAAAAAGATTACGATTTTTTGAATTAGAAACAGCAGTATGAGTTGTAGGCATAAAAATTTTTAATATAGTTTAAATTAAGGCCTTCTATTTTAAACTTTTTCCTTTATATATCCAGCCATATTAATAAAAATACTGAAATAAATTTCAGCAAATAAATTAATACTTTAAGTATCCGCAGTGCTTGCTAATAGACTATGTTTTTTATTTATAAAAAATAGTGAGATGGTCTGTTAAGTTTGGATTATTGTTTTAGCCTTAGGATAGTCGGAAAATTGAATTTTTACGAAAGCTTCGTACAATCCGCCTGAAACAACTAAATGTCCTATTCATCATCTTAATCTCTATGCCCGTTTGAGACCAGGCTCCAAGGTGACGTTGCTGGCTTGTAAGCACGACAGACATTTCGTTCTTGACTCCTTGGTGGCGATGCGTCGTCCACTCATTAAATATATTTATTACTTGTTCAAGTTCAAAACTCATTACGCTATTTTGACAACGCAAAATGGTATGGGGCGCTAACATTGTTAAACCCACGCCACTTTCCATCAAAACAGCCAAGTTTTCAGGACGATCATCCACCATTGCAATATTTTCTTTTTTGAAGCCGTACTTGCTTTCCAATAAAGGTACAATAAAACTTTTTCTCAGTCCTTGCTTCAACAACAAAGTATATTTATGGTTTTCTAGCGCTGAGCGAAAAATATCGTGCGCTGT
>JAADHS010000187.1 GCA_013151745.1 Gammaproteobacteria bacterium
GAGGAAGCCTTAAGTCTGATTCCTGAAGAGCAGGCCACAGGGCTGGTAATGAATAAGGGTGAAGGTATCAGCAGTCGTAGCAGTTATTATTACGGCTATTACGACAAAACTGAATAACTGGCCAGAGGCCGGTGAATAGTTAACAGATAGTTGCGACGCGAGCGTAAAATGAGGATTAAAAATGCATTAACGGTGGATGTCGAGGATTACTTTCAGGTTTCAGCCTTTGCCAAAAACATAAAACCATCAGACTGGGATAAGCAGCCGTTACGTGTCGAGAAAAATACTCAGCGTTTGATGGATATTTTCGACGAGGCGCAGGTTAAAGCAACTTTTTTTGTTTTGGGCTGGGTGGCAGATAGAAACCGAAGTCTCGTCAAAGAAATAGCGCGGCGAGGGCATGAGGTTGCCAGCCATGGTTATAGTCATCAGCTTGTTTATAATCAAACGCCCGAAGTCTTTCGAGAAGAAACAGTTCGTTCCAAAGAGTTGTTAGAAGATATTATCCAGGCTCCGGTCAGGGGTTATCGAGCGGCCAGTTATTCGATTACGAAAGACTCACTGTGGGCGCTGGATATTTTAGCTGAGGCGGGCTTTGAATATGACTCCAGTATATTTCCGGTGCGGCATGATCGCTACGGCATCCCTGATGCAGAAGAAATTCCTCATCGCTTAAAAACACTCAAGGGGCATTCGCTCGTTGAGTTCCCGTTATCTACAGCGAAAATATTCAACCATAAGCTTCCTGTCGCGGGTGGAGGTTACTTTCGGTTATACCCTTATGCTTTAACTAAAGCCGGATTGACACAAATAAATCACCGGCAGCAGCCATTTATTTTTTATCTGCACCCTTGGGAAATTGATCCTGAGCAACCAAAGGTTGCTACGAGCTGGCTCTCACGTTTCCGTCATTACAATAATCTTGACAAGTGTGAATCGAGGCTATGTCAGCTTTTGATTGATTTTGAATTTGACACAGTACAGAGTGTTTTAAATACGCTGGAGCTGCTAGATAATCACCAACCGTAGTATTTCACTTGCAGGAGATCACATTGTTAGAGTACCGTGCTGAATGCCGTGTAATCGAGCGCCAGGAAGATATAGAGAGTGAATGGCGTGAACTGCAGAAACAGGCAGACTGCTCTTTTTTTCAGTCATGGGGCTGGGTCGGTACCTGGTTGACTCGGGTGGCGGCGGAATTTTCTCCACAGTTAGTGTCAGTTTATTTAGCTGATGAAGTTGTAGGGCTTGGTATTTTAATTACTGCAAAAATTAAGCGCCATCATGTCTTTCATTCTCGTTCAATTTACCTGAATGAAGCACCTTTTTTAGATAATAATCTGGTTGTTGAATATAACGGTCTGCTGGTTGCTCGTGGCCATGAGTCAGAGGTGTACTTGTGTGCGTTTCAATATATGTTACAGCAGTTCCCCGCTATCGATGAGTTTCATTTTAGTGGTTTGACCTCGATGTTTAATGTTAACGCAGCAATGAACAAGTGTGGTGAAGATGTAAAGATTATCTGTCAAGAAACCGCAACCTCTTACCTGGTAAATTTAAATTATTCTGGAAATGGGGTAGATGCTTTTCTTGCAAATATTGGTAAGAATCGACGTTTACAGATAAACCGCTCGCTTCGCTTATATGAAAAACAGGGGCCTGTTCAGATAGATGAGGCAAAAACAGTTGAACAGGCATTGCAGTATCTAGACGCCTTGAAAGTTTTGCATACTCGACGTTGGCAGAAAATTGGAAAGGCAGGTTCGTTTGCTAGCGAGTACTGGGAGAAATTTCAACGATTACTTATTTCAAATCGTTTTAAGTATGGAGAGATTCAGCTATTAAAAATTTTTAATGCAGATCAAGAGATAGGTTATCTCTATAATTTTATTTGGCGAAATCATGTTTACGTTTTGCAAACAGGTTTTGTACTTGAGCAAGATAAGAGATTGATGCCGGGTTATGTCGCGCATTCGTTAGCAGTCGACTATAACAAAAATAAAGGTATGGAAATCTATGATCTATTGCATGGTGAATCGTTATATAAAAAGCTACTGTGTGATCAACGGCAGGAACTTTACTGGGTGGTGATGCAGAGGAAACGAATACGTTTTTTACTGGAAGATATTGTAAGAATAATAATACGAAAAGTAAGGGCTGTCTTCTCCTGAGTTTGGTTTTCAAATCTTCTGTTCGAGATAAAATTATATTCAGGGGATGTTTTTTACAATAGCAGGTCCCAGAAAATTTGCTAGTGGCAGAGGTAATCGCTTCCATATCTTTATGATAGCCGCGTATTTGGGGTTGGAGGGGCTTAATGATGGAGGGGCTTGTGATTGACCGAGATAGTAATGCCAGTACAGTTGTTTTGGCTGTGCGCCCCACTGTTGTTTGAATCGGTAAGTTCCGGCATTTTTACTGGAGCGTCCAAAATCGAATTGTGAATAGTTCTGTTTAATTGCAAATTTTAATACTTCCCAGTATAAGAGCATATTAATGCTTAGCGGGTTAACGTCTCTGATGGTTGAGGCTAGTGGGATTTCCATCGTGTGCTTAAAGCCCAGTAAAAAGCCTGCAGAAACTGGGCGCTGGTCTAGTTTTATTATGATAAGCCAGCTGTTTTGAGGAAATTGTTGCAGGATGTTTTTGATAAATTGTTTGCTCTGTACCGGTGAGCCTAAATCACACATATTGCGGCTGTATACTGCATAAAAGTCATTTAGGTATTCTTGTCCACCAATAAAGACCTGACATGACTCGCGTTGTGGGCGGCGTATTTGAGCACGTAGTTTAGCGGTGAAGTCTTGCCATAAAGTCTGTTTAGAGTCGGGTAGTGCAAGCACCATATTAACTTTGTGTGTCTGTGTTGCACAAGGTTCGGGTAGTCTGTCACGTGGGGTATCATCACGAAACTCGGTATAATCAACCTTCATCTGTAGGCTATAGTTAGCGGCAGCTTGTATGAGTTTCAGCTCAATCTCTGGAGTATCGGCGATAGCGCCGCCTCGCTGAAAAAAAGGCATGGAAACCAGCTTGTCACCAAATAATCGACTTTTTATATGAACAAGAGGCAGAATGCCGACGATGCGTTGATCATTATTGCGTGCGCATAGATATAAATTTTCATGACCATAGCTTTGCCGCAGGATATGGCGCCATTCGGCATGATGATGAATCGTTGAGGCTGGATGAGCGGTAACGTATTGGTTCCAGTCTTCCATGTTGTCAGCATCAAAAATTTCGATGTGAATAGTTTCTATGTTTGCAGCAGTTGATAAGTAACGTTGATTATTGGTGTTATTATTATGTTTGGCCTTTTTTTGGTCGCCAGAGCGGGTTTGCTGCGCAAAGTAATGGAGGATGTCCTGATTAATTTGCTTGCTTTGTTTGTTGAGTGTTTTACGTTTAGTGCTCAGCGTTTGCATGCTGG
Source organism: Gammaproteobacteria bacterium (assembly GCA_013151745.1). Classification (GTDB taxonomy): domain Bacteria; phylum Pseudomonadota; class Gammaproteobacteria; order JAADHS01; family JAADHS01; genus JAADHS01. The sequence goes on from JAADHS010000187.1 coordinate 3,431, forward strand.
CAATCAATTTATCGGTTGCCTGGTTATTGCTTTTAGCTTCACCAATTTGTCGGGATAAGATGCCGGTTTTGTTCTGAGCGGTTTTCTGCTGCCGTTCTAGTAGCTGGCGTTGCTGCAACAGTGATCTAATGGTATCGAGCGTTTCTGTGTCATCCGGCCAGTGAGTTAAAAACAGTTCGGCAGGGTTGGCTAAGATTTGCTTCTCGTGCAGAGGTGTCGATATTTCGAGCACCGTGTCAGCAGTAGGTTTCATTGGCTTTATAGCCACCCGGACAAACGGGCAAGAAAAGCCGTTTTGTCGTAACTGATATCTTCATGTACGCCAATGCGGTTTAATAAATATTGATCACTGGAAGTAGTGTTCCAGCCTTTATTGGTGGTCACCGCGCATTGATAGTGTTGTTTGACCAGCTCGACCGCTCTGGGCGAATAGTCACCGTTAGGGTAGCAGAAGGTATCAACGGTCTGTCCGAGTTGTGCTTCAATCTGTGATTTGCATTGTATAATTTCCTGCTCGAGTGTTGTTTCGTCTTGTCCTGTATTGAGACGGATATGGTGGCAGGTATGACCACCCGCCTCTATCAGGCCTGATGTACACATCTCGGACATCTGCTGCCAGCTGAGCAGGGATGGATGAGGTTTATTTTTAAGTTGTAGCTCAGTTTCGATTTTATTGATACGCCGATGAATCTCCTCATCGCGTAGCGCTTTGGCGCTATTTATAATTTCGCTGAGCTGGTCCTGATCAGGCGGTGCAGTAGTGAAGGTATAGTTGAACTTATTATCAGTTAGCCAGGCCAGATCGGGGTGCTCCCATTGTTCAGGGCAGGTGAGTGCGATATCCGTCAGTATATGCGCCAACCGTTCTGGCCAGAATAACTGGTCTGTATCAATCATATCTGAGACTAGGAAAATGGTTGCTGGAATATTGAGCTCCTGCAGGATGGGATAGGCAAATTCATAATTATCTGCCCAGCCATCATCAAAAGTAATGGCGCAGCAATGTGCTGGCAGCATTTCTCCATTTTGTTTGCGTTTTATCCACAGTGAGAGGGGTAGAATTTCAAAATACTGCTTAACTAAAGACATATGCATTTTGAATGTTTCCGGGGAGACTATCATGCCCGGCTCTTCAAGGTGGGTTCGTGGATCCTGCTTGGGTAGTATTCGGTGATACATCAAAGTAAGCAGTTGAGGTTCTTTATGGCTGCGTGTGTGTTGGCCGAAGGTTGCCGCCAGGTGTTGTATGCCTCGTTTGGCGATTTTTTTAAAAGACATGCTTAAAGATGACTCTGCTTGATTTGCTACCGGTTCTGGCGTTAACGTCGAATATAATCTGGGCTAGTTTACAGCGGGTTGTTATTGTAATGTAGCCTACTTTAAAACAAAATGATGTCTTCATGAGAACAATTCTGCATACAATTGATACTACAGGTCCGGGCGGTGCTGAAACCGTATTTATTGATCTAGCGACACGTTTACCGAAAGAGAAGTACAGATCAATTGTTGTTATCCGTGGCAAAGGCTGGGTATATGAAGAGCTCTGTCGTCGGGGGGTGACGCCTATCCTGCTTGATTCGAAGGGCTCATTTAATTTACGTTACTTATGGCAGTTACGAAAAATCATCCAGCGTGAAGGTGTGGATTTGATCCAGTCGCATTTATTAGGTACCGGTGTCTATTGTTCACTGCTGGGTCTGATAACAGGGAAATCGGTGATATCAACCTTTCATGGCTCGGTTGATATCAGTGAAAATGAACGCTTTAAGGGCTTGAAATTTGCTGCCATAAACGCAGGTGCCAGCCGTATTGTTGCGGTTACTGATAGCCTGCTGAATGATATTGTGAGCCGGACATCACTGTGTGAGAAAAAAGCTTGTGTCATCTATAATGGTATCGATACTTCAGTTTTTTTACGGTCTTGCTCCAGGACGCTGAGAAAAAAGTATGGCTGGAGTGAAAAAGAAATAATTATCGGTAGCTTGGGTAATATTCGGCCAGCCAAAGGGTACGATATCTTGTTGAAGGCCGCAGCCCTGCTTGAGCGTAGTGATTACTCTTATCGCTTTGTGATTGCGGGTCAGGGCAAGGGAGCGCTGTATGATAAGTTACTGGCATTGAGAAAAGAATTAGCTCTTGAAGAAACAGTTCAGTTTCTCGGTTTTCTTGATGATGCAGCTGATTTTCTGGCTAGTATTGATATATTCCTGTCTTCATCGATCTCAGAAGGTCTGCCATTATCAGCTATCCAGGCGATGGTGGCTGAACTGCCTATAGTGGCAACCCGTTGCGGAGGCTATGTCGGGTTAATAAGCGAGGGTGAAAATGGCTTGTTGGTCGATGTCGGTAATCCCTGTGCTATTGCTGAAACCATCAAGATGCTTGCTGCAGATAGCGAGCTTCAGACCAAACTGGCGAAAAACGCAAAAAGGTTTGCTGTCAAAACGTATGGCTTGGAGGTGATGCTCAATGCTTATGAGCAGCTATACGATGAATTTTCAAGCTAGGGAACCTCTGATTAAGTCCGAGGCTCTCTGGCTTGAAAGGTTTGTATGGTTTAATTTTCATGATATACGACGTCAATGTAAAGTGAGGCTGCGTAACCTGTTGGTAGCAAGTTACCGGTTCAGTAATCCGATGAGCGATAGGTCTAAAAGACCGTTAACAGAAGTGGATGCTGAACCGACCCGATTTATTAACTCGAACAGTCGAATGAGCTTCGAGCTCGCATTTAGCGAGATGGGGTCTTTATAGCAAATCTTAATAAAGAGTAAAATAATCATTAATGCTGGTGTGGGTGTGGGCAAGCACTTTCTGGATGTTTGCATTTATGAAAAGCAGCTGTACTGGCAGGAGTGCAATACGCTAGGAGGGGCACGTTTTAGTAACCGGTTTTGTCTTACTACGAGGTGGAGCGCTTGGTGATGGAAACCACGGGCCACCTACAGTAAAGGAATTCCTGTCTGTATCGCAAAATCATTATTGGTACGTCGTTATGCGGGTGCCGTTGATCAGCTGGCGAAAACAGGCAAGGTTGATGCTGCAATCATTGCGCAGTTTGCAGCGGTGATTCAACCAAGAGTCGCGCCACAGAAAAGAAAAAATCTAATAGTGATCAAAAACTTAATTACAACAAGGTGCCGTCAGTTAGTTAACTTGCGCACCCAGGAAATGAATCGAATAAAAATTATGGGTAAGGATTTAGAAGTATTTTATCGACGAATTATTCGCTATTTAGATGCAGAGATAAAACGTATTGAGAAACGTCTGGCATCGCATGTTGAACAACAAGCTGAATGGACAGAGAAACAAACGATCTTAAAAAGTGCATCGGGTGTGAATAATTTGCCTGTATTAGTCCCGACTTAATCTGACACATCGCTTACAAAAGTGAGAGTTACCCATTTTGATAAAGGTGTCGAATCTTTAATCAAAACAAAAAAGGTAACTCTCATGATTCATACTAAAAATCCTATAATAAAATACAAAGCCGGATTATTAAATTTAGCCGAGGAACTCGGCAACGTATCCAGAGCCTGTAAGGTAATGGGCGTGTCGCGAGACACGTTTTACCGCTATCAGGAACTGGTTGAAGAAGGTGGCATTGATTCGCTAATTAACAAGAGCTGTCGAGGCCCAAATGTTAAAAACCGGGTTGATAATGCCACCGAGCAAGCCGTCATAGCCCATGCAGTTGAACAGCCGGCCCATGGCCAGCACCGCACGAGCAATGAGCTACGTAAAGCCGGTGTTTTTGTTTCAGGTAGCGGTGTACGTTCTATCTGGCTACGGCATAATCTGGAAAATTTCAAAAAACGACTAAAGGCTCTGAAGGAAAAAGTGGCCAATGAAGGCGTCATTCTCAGTGATGCTCAGGTTGCTGCTCTTGAAAAGAAGAAATACGATGATGAAGCCTGCGGCGAGATCGAGACTGCCCATCCAGGCTATTTGGGTTCACTGGACACGTTTTATGTAGTTAATATCAAAGGTGTTGGCGCATCTACCAACAAACTTTCATTGATATCTGCAGCAAGGTGGCATTTGCCAAGCTCTACACAACGAAAACACCCATCACTGTAGCCGATATGCTTAACGACAAGGTGTTGCCATACTTCGAGCAGCATGAGCTGCCTATGTTGCGTATTCTGACGGATAGAGGTACTGAGCACTGTGGGCGCGTTGACCATCATGACTACCAGTTGTATTTGGCCATCAATGATATTGACCATACCATACCAAAACAAAGCTATGTCGCCGCAAACAAATGGCATCTGCGAGCGCTTCCATAAAACTATTCTGAATGAGTTTTACCAGGTTGCTTTTAGGGAAAAACTTTATGCCGATATGGAGGAATTACAGAAAGATTTGGACGAATGGATAGAATATTATAATAATGATCAAACTCATCAGGGTAAGATGTGCTGCGGACGGACGCCGCTAGAAACTTTACTGGATGGTAAATTAATTTGGGTGGAAAAGAATTTAGCTCAAATTTGAACTAACAGCCACCCTAAAAAACGGGCAGCTGTCAGATCAAGTCTGAGCTACTACAAATAAGTTGATTAAGGAGATACAATGAAACCCATTTGATGGTGTAGGTAAGCCAGAACCATGAAAGCATGGTTTATCTGGTTATTGGTCCAAGCGAATTAATGATGAGCATAGAATTGTATATAAAGTAACAGAAGATAATTTGTTTATTGCTCAGCTACGTTATCGTTGCAAATATTAAAGCACGTCTAGCTCAATAAATCACGAAAATACTGCCGAACCTCATACCAGAACGGTTTTATGTCATTTAT
>JAADHS010000202.1 GCA_013151745.1 Gammaproteobacteria bacterium
ACAATATTGTCCCAGTCATTGAGTACATGCTCAGCGACAGTAGAGCCCGTATAGTGTTGATGCAGTTTGATCAGGTTTTTCAATTCTGCGATATCTTCTTCACATTCCAGTGGGTCGAGGTCAACCATGGCGACATTACATTGAGCTGAAAAATCATTATTTCGATCCCATACATAGGCTACACCGCCACTCATTCCGGCTGCGAAGTTACGTCCGGTTGGTCCCAGGATGACAACCCGACCCCCAGTCATATATTCACAAGCATGATCTCCCACGCCTTCAACAACGGCCAGAGCGCCGCTGTTCCGGACACAAAAACGTTCTGCTGCAATGCCGCGAAAAAAAGCCTGACCACGGGTGGCACCATAGAGCACGACATTACCAATGAGGATATTTTCTTCTGCTTTGAAGCTGCTGGTTTGAGGTGGATAGATGATGATGTGCCCGCCACTCATACCTTTACCAACATAATCGTTGGCATCGCCTTCAAGCTCAATGGTAATGCCCTTGGCGAGCCACGCACCGAGGCTTTGTCCAGCGGAGCCGTTCAATTTAATATGAATCGTATCGTCAGGTAACAATTCAATGCCCCAATGTTTGGCAATTTCATGAGAGAGCATCGTTCCCACGACACGATTAATATTAGCAATCGGCATTTCGATTTTTACTGGCCTACCTTCAGTAATTGCAGGTTGAGCCTGTTTGATCAATTCATTATCAAGAGCTAAATCAAGTCCATGATCCTGGGTCATAATCTGACGTACTGCTACATTCGCATGCGCTTTTTGTGCGGGTGTTAGAATAGCACTGAGGTCAATGCCGTTGCTTTTCCAATGATCAATGGCTGGGTTCATCTCCAGTACATCGCAGCGGCCTATCATGTCATCGATAGAACGAAACCCAAGCTGAGCCATAATCGAACGAGCTTCTTCGGCGACCAAAAAGAGGTAGTTGACCAGATGCTCCGGTTTGCCGGTAAACTTTTTGCGTAGCTCCGGATCTTGGGTTGCGATCCCGACAGGGCAGGTGTTCTGATGGCATTTTCGCATCATGATACATCCCAGGGTAATCAACGGTGCGGTGGCGAAACCAAATTCTTCGGCACCGAGTAATGCACCAATAATGACATCACGACCTGTTTTAAGTTGTCCATCCGTTTGAATGACCACTCGTGAGCGTAGATTGTTGAGTACCAGGGTTTGATGAGTCTCGGCCAGCCCCAGTTCCCACGGTAGCCCAGCATGTTTGATTGAGGTCAGCGGTGAAGCACCGGTCCCCCCGTCATGACCGGAAATCAGAATGTGATCCGCTATGGCTTTGGCGACCCCGGTAGCAATGGTGCCAACGCCGACCTCGGCAACCAGTTTGACGCTAATGCGGGCGCTGGGGTTGCTGTTTTTAAGGTCGTGAATCAACTGCGCCATATCTTCAATCGAATAAATATCGTGATGAGGAGGAGGGCTGATCAGACCCACACCCGGTGTTGAATGGCGCGTTGCGGCAATCGTTTCATCAACTTTGGAGCCGGGCAGCTCGCCCCCTTCCCCAGGTTTTGCCCCTTGAGATATTTTGATCTGAATTTCATCGGCATTAGCCAGGTAATTAATGGTGACACCAAAGCGACCGGAGGCGACTTGCTTGATGGCTGAACGTTTGCTGTCACCGTTACGTAACGGTATCCAGCGACGTGGGTCCTCACCGCCTTCACCAGTATTTGATTTGCCGCCGATACGATTCATTGCTATTGCCATCGTCTCATGGGATTCAGCAGAAATGGAACCATAACTGATTGCACCGGTGACAAAACGTTTAACAATGTCACTGGCTGGCTCAACTTCATCAATCGGAATGGAACCACTGTTAACTCCGGTTTTAAAACTCATCAATCCTCGTAAGGTGCAACGACGGGTGGCTTCTTCATTCGTATGCTTGGCAAAACGCTCATATGCCTCTTTGCTGTTGGTGCGTGCGGCCAATTGCAAATCGGCAATGCTGGAAGGATCCCACATGTGTCGCTCACCTTCTGCACGCCAGTGATATTGGCCTGTATTTTCTAACTGATCGATTTTGCCAGTACGACGTAGTGGGTAACCTACCTCGTGACGACGCAATGCTTCTGTCGCCAGGACGGTAAAACCGACACCGCTGATGCGGCTGGCGGTACCGGTGAAACAGGTTTCCATCACCTCGTCAGCCAAACCGATGGCCTCAAAAATTTGTGCACCCTTATATGATTGCAATGTCGAAATGCCCATTTTAGCCATCACCTTGAGCATCCCCTTGGCCACCCCTTTTTGGTAGGCGGCAACAATCTTATCATCACTGTTGTAAAATTCGCCTGGCAGTAGACCGTCGCGTTGTGCTTGCCATAACGCTTCAAAAGCAAGATAAGGGTTAATGGCATCTACCCCGAAGCCAAGCAGTAAGCAGTGATGATGGACTTCCGATGCTTCACCACTCTCAAGGACAAGACCCACACGAGTACGTTCATGGCGTTTCACCAAATATTGGTGAACTGCGCCGCAGGCGAGCAGACTGCTCACCGGAACTCGATCGGCTGCAATCGCGCGATCACTCAGGACAATCAGGCTATAGCCATCAGCAACGGCTTGAGCTGAGGCCGCACAAATACGTTCCAGGGCGGTGAGCAATCCGGTTTGACCTGCAGATTTTTCATAGGTAATGTCAATGGTTTGTGTTCGCCAGCCGCGATGATTAATGTGGTGTAATGCGGCCAGTTCCTCGTTGCGTAAAATCGGGTGAGGAATACTCAAGCGATGACAATGTTTATCCGTTGTTTCCAGCAGATTCGCTTCAGGGCCGATAAAACACTGTAGCGACATCACCACCTCTTCTCGGATCGAGTCAATCGCCGGGTTGGTGACTTGGGCAAAAAGCTGTTTAAAATAATCATAAAGTTGTCGTGGCTTGTCCGAAAGACAAGCCAGAGCGGCATCGTTACCCATTGAACCGACGGGATCGCGCAGTTCTTTGACCAAGGGTAACAGCATAAATTGCATCGATTCGGTGGTGTAACCAAAGGCGCGCATACGTTCGATCAGCGTTTTTTGATAGAATCCATGAGGTTCTTCAGCCGTTTTTAATTGGTGGAGATGGATGCTTTGCTCATTAAGCCACTGTTGATATGGGCGCTGCGTGGCAAAATCATGTTTAAGCTCTTCGTCAGAGATCAGACGACCTTTTTTGAAGTCGATGAGAAACATGCGGCCAGGTTGCAGGCGTCCCTTCAATTTGATGTTTTCAGGGTCGATGGATAATACGCCGACCTCGGAGGCCATAATGACCCGATCATCATGGGTCAGATAAAAACGGCTTGGGCGCAGGCCATTTCTATCCAGCATGGCACCTACATAGTGGCCATCAGTAAAGGCGATGGAGGCCGGGCCATCCCATGGTTCCATCAGCGCTGAATGATAGTGGTAAAACGCCCGTTTTTCTGCAGACATGTTTTCATCTGCTTGCCATGCTTCAGGTACCATCATCATTATGGCTTCTTGTAGAGTACGGCCATTCATCATTAAAAATTCCAGTACGTTGTCAAAACTGCCAGAATCAGAGCAGTCGGGTTCAAGTACCGGAAATATATCCTTGAGCTGTTCACCAAAAAATGTGCTTTTAACCACACCTTCACGAGCGGTCATCGCATTCCAGTTGCCTTGGCGGGTATTGATTTCACCGTTATGGCTCATAAAGCGGCATGGTTGAGCTCGATCCCATGAAGGAAAGGTATTGGTGCTAAAGCGAGAGTGCACCATCGCCAGATGGGCTTTGTATTCAGGGTTGCGCAGATCTTTATAATAGGGGAGCAGTTGGGCCGTTGTCAGCATACCCTTATAGACAATTGTTTTGGGTGAGAGGCTGCAAAAATAGAACATGCTACGCTGGCTCAGGTCTTCGTTGTTGCGGATTTGATGGGTACTTCGCTTGCGCAGTAAATAAACCTGGCGCTCAAATTCGGCTTTGTCTTGGCCTGATCTGGCGCTGATGAAAAGCTGTTCGATGCAGGGCTCAGCGGCTTTGGCGGTGGGTCCGATGCCCGCCGCATGACTGTCTACGGGCACGGTGCGCCAACCCAGCAAGTTGAGATCGTAGTGCGTTATCAGCGCTTCTACTGTTGCTCGGCAACGAACGCGTTCCGCTTCGATTACGGGCAAAAAAACATTGCCTGCTACGTAAAGCCCTTTTTCAGGTAGCTCTACCCCCAAGTCGGAGCGAGCGACTTTGCGCATAAATTCATCAGGTAGTGTGGTTAACATTCCAGCCCCGTCGCCACTCGTTTCTTCACAACCCCGACCACCACGATGTTCCATTTGACAAAGAATATGACCTGCATCAACGATCATTTGATGGCTGGGCTTGCCCTTGAGGTGCGCAACAAACCCCACACCGCACGCATCTTTTTCAAAAACGGGATCATAGAGCCCCTGTTTTAACGGTAGCGTCGTCATAGCCTGCTGTGAGTCTTGCGTTATCTTTTTCATAAACCGTAGCTTTTACAATTAATTTATCCAGCCCCATTCAAGAGCAATCACCTCAAAAATACGAGGAAAAGGGCTAGGAATTATACTCGCGCCAGCGTTGACTTTCTAGTCCCTACATTTGTGACAAAGAAAAATAGGTGCTTTACTCGTATAGAGAAGAAGGGTTTTTTTTAAGGTATTGTTATTGCTAAGGTTTTTGATTGGAGAAGAGGGGCTCCAATAAATGCCAAATTTCTGGCTTAGAGTTCAATTTTTAAAACGGGTATTGATTGGCATACTATTTTTCAAATCAAGCCATTGATATATTAAATAATTTCTTATGATTTTGACTTGCAATACGTCATAATTTCATCATTAGCACGCTGTTTTTTGTCCGAAAACTCGTCTGGAGTAAGATAGCGGCGCCCCTCTTTTCCTCTAATATAGACGCGCGAATTTTCCGTAAATATCTTTAATTTATTTCGTGCATCTTTACATTTTAGAGCCAGCGCTTTTTTTAACTGGCTTTCTTTTTCTTTTTTTACAGCATTTTTTTGTCTTTCGTCCTGGCGCGCATTTAAGTATTTTTTTTGCTGTTGTAAGTGTTTTAAATACGCCGGGTCTGCATCTTTGAAAATGGGTATTTTTATTTGTTCAACAAATTTAGTTTGGTTGGGGTTGTCCCCAAACTGTACATTTCCATTTTCATCCGTCCAGCGGTACACTTCCGCAGCGGATGCACCCGTGAAGACTAGACTACTTAGAATATAAAAAATAATATTGATGCGCATAAGCTTGTTGGAGTTTTCTATAGTTTTGATTAGTTAACAACTCTTTATCGGTCAGTGAAGCTTAACCGTTACCCTGCTGGGTCTATTCCGAGTAAAACTTTATATATACCCGTAGCGATTAAGATTTAGGTGTGATTGCACGCCCTATTCATTCCATGGCGGCGTTGAAATTCCTCGCAATAGCCCGCTACACCTCGTCATTTCGCCTTGCCAGGAAATGAATAGGACGCACACTCAACACTTAAATCTCAAACGCTACGGGTATAGAGCCCTATTTTATTCGGTTTTTTCATGAAGCGGGAATTGTTGTCATAACTTCATATTTTAGAAAAGCTGGCCATTTAGCTTCTTCACATTGCATGCTATACTGCGCGACCCAACAAATACAAGGCTATGTAGCTCAGCTGGTTAGAGCACATCACTCATAATGATGGGGTCGCAGGTTCGAATCCCGCCATAGCCACCATAAAATCAATATAAGTTACTTTTTTTGTCGAAATAATTCGGCTCACCCACCCTTGCCTTCAAACACAAAGTAGAGTCATGATATGTCCATTATTTAATGAAGGCGTTCACGGTAAGAACTAAAGATATAACCAGACTAGGATAATGGCCGAAAAGGAGTCAAGGGTGTGTGTCAAATATAGACATTAGATGAACTTTTGGCGCATGAGGATGAAAGAGACCTCTCAAATAGAGATTGAGAAGTCCATTTTAGAGCAGGGTATCGATTTATTCGACTTGTAGATTACAAATCTATGATTTCTATATACCAAAAAAAAGTGGTAATGCAACAAAAAGTACTAAAACAAGCCCAATTATAAGTGCTGGACCGACCATAATAAACCCTCCTCAAAGTCAATAATGAACAAGAAGAAGTGACTATACCCTGCTAAATACGACATTACAATAGCCTTCATGTAACGACAGCAGCTCCCGTGAACCTGCGAAATGAGGTAGAACTTTTCCATTGCCATAGGTTTTTTGGGGTCAAGGTACTTCGAAACACCATCCAGCTTCTTGGTTTTATTCAGGCTTGGTGGGACAGGGTAATATGATTATTTTCTCAATATTGACCTCGCAACCCCTTAATCATGAACCTCACTCTCCCTGCACTTCAATGCGACGACAAAAACCATCTCTCAAAACAGGTAAACTAATCGTTAATACACCATGCAAATAATTCGCTGCGGCTTGAGATTCATCAACGGGCTTAAGCAAAGGAACAGATCGCTCAAATTCGCCATAGGCGCGCTCAGAAAACATGCACGTTCCCGTCTCTTCCCCGGTCAAGGGCTTTTTCGAACCGGAAATGACCAAATTATTGCCAAAAACCGTAATATCGAAATCGCTTACGTCCATTCCCGGCACTTCCATATGTAGCACCAGCAGTTCATCTGACTCATAAAGATCCACCGGCAAATAAGACCAATGTTCGGTATCTCGTTGCAATGGGTCATTAAAACGAACAACAGCGTGACTTGCTCTTGCCTGTAAATGACGCCAGCCTTCCGTTAATTCTTCTAATGCGGGGTTCAGCGAAGTCTTTACTTCAATTTTAGTCACTAAATAATTCTCCTCTAAAAATGATTACTCTATAATTTTCTATTATCGCATGTTTGCTCATAGGTTCAATTACCTACATCCAAGCCGTAACAAACAGAGGCATAAAGTACCCTGTTTCATCTAATATGCAAGGGTATTAAACAAGTTGACAACCCTGTATATTGGGCTAATATTCAACGCAAGCACAACATGTTGTGCTTTTGCTAAATTGTCGGCACAAGCCGGATCTGTCTTTTGTGCTCTATGTACAACGCCAACACAGAGGATGTGTACTCTATGAAAATTGCGCCTTTGCATTCTATCTCTGTCAACAAAAAAACTATACCGATGCAAGATGCCTCGATGGATATATGGGATAAGAAATATCGCCTGAGAGAGAAAAATGGGGTCGCGGTTGACCAAAATATAGATGAAACCTATGCGCGCGTTGCCCGTGCATTGGCTGATGTAGAAACAACCCCAGAAAAAAAAGAACGCTGGTTTGAGCAATTTCTCTGGGCTTTGCGCCATGGTGCTATTCCTGCGGGGCGCATTATCTCTAATGCCGGCGCACAACAATACAAACCTGCCACCTCAACGATTAATTGCACCGTCTCTGGCATTGTTGAAGACTCCATGGACAATATCCTCCATAAAGTGCATGAAGCGGGTCTAACTTTAAAAGCAGGCTGTGGTATTGGCTACGAATTTTCGACCTTACGCCCTAAAGGTGCTTACGTCTCTGGCGCGGGTGCCTATACCTCGGGGCCGCTGTCATTCATGGATATTTACGATAAAATGTGCTTCACCGTCTCCTCTGCGGGTGGTCGGCGTGGCGCCCAAATGGCCACGTTTGACATTGGTCACCCTGATACGGTCGACTTCATTCGTGCCAAACGTGAAGATGGCCGCTTACGTCAATTCAACTTATCGCTACTCATTACTCAGGACTTCATGGAAGCAGTGAAACAAGATGAAGATTGGCCACTCTCTTTTCCTGTTACTGAAGACGAAAGCAAAGACCTTGACTTGCAAGATAAGACACAGGTTATTTGGCGCGAATGGCCCATCACCGCAGGCTATGTCAGCAATAATGAAGGCCTGGTCGCCTGTAAGGTCTATAAAAGCATTCGTGCACGCCGTTTGTGGGATACCATTATGTCATCCACTTATGACTATGCTGAACCCGGCTTTATTCTCATCGATAAAGTCAACGAAATGAACAATAATTGGTTTTGCGAAAACATTCGTGCTACGAATCCTTGTGGCGAACAACCTTTGCCAGCCTACGGTTCCTGCTTGCTGGGTTCCATCAATTTAACCCGGTTTGTCCGTGATCCCTTCACCGCCAATGCCCGCTTTGACTGGGACGAATACCGTAAAACCGTCAGTATTTTCACCCGAATGTTAGACAACGTGGTAGAAATTAACGGTCTGCCCCTGATGGAACAACGTCACGAAATCATGAGCAAACGTCGTCACGGGATGGGTTACCTTGGCTTGGGATCAACCCTGACCATGTTAAAGATGCAGTATGGTTCAGCCGCGTCGCTCACTTTCACTGAAGAAGTCACTAAAGAAATGGCTCTTGTTGGTTGGCGCGTTGGCCTGGAGTTGGCCAAAGAAAAAGGTGCTGCGCCTATCCTTGAAGAAATGTTCACAGTGACAGCCGCAATGCTACGCAAACGCCCGGAAATAGCAAAAGATGGTGTTAAAACAGGTGACACACTCTCCGGCAAAGTGCTCTTTAGTAAATACAGTCGCTATATGCAACAAATAGCTGCAGAAGACCCCATGCTCATCGAGGGCCTGGCTCGGTATGGTTCACGTTTTACGCACCACAGCAGTATTGCGCCGACAGGTACCATTTCGCTGTCGCTATCGAACAATGCAAGCAATGGCATTGAGCCCAGTTTTGCTCATCACTATTCTCGAAATATTATTCGTGAAGGTAAAAAAACGAAAGAAAAAGTAGAAGTATTTTCTTATGAGTTGCTGGCCTATCGTGAATACATCAATCCCAAAGCGATGCCCTTTTCTGAAAAAGAAGATGAAAAACTTCCTGAATATTTCATTTCAGCTGATGATATTACGCCTAAAGCACATGTTGATGTCCAGGCTGCCGCTCAAATATGGATAGACTCTTCTATCTCAAAAACGGCAAACGTGCCCACTGATTATGCTTACAATGAATTCAAAGACATCTACCTCTACGCCTACGACAAGGGTCTTAAGGGTTGTACTACCTTTCGCTTTAACCCGGAAGTATTTCAGGGCGTCTTGGTCAAAGAAAAAGACTTGGAAAACACAACCTATAGTTTTACCCTGGACGACGGTTCAACCGTTGAGCTAAAAGGTAATGATAACGTTGAATACGATGGTGAAATGCACACCGCAGCGAATTTGTATGATGCCTTGAAAGAAGGCTATTACGGAAAATTTTAACCTCAAAATCAAACCAAAAAACGGATTGCACAAGGAGCACCACCATGACTATAAAAATCGACAAAAAAATTGTCGGCTACAGCGTGGTTGATAAAGAAGAGCAACAAAATTTAAAACAACAAACGACCGAAGTTAAAGAAAAAAGCTCACTTTCCAATGTTGTTCAAATGCACGAAAAGGTCGCACGTCCAGAAATGTTGGTGGGGTCTACCTATAAAATAAAAACACCGTTATCGGAACACTCACTGTACGTCACTATTAACGATATTATTCTTAACCAAGACACGGAACACGAACTGCGTCGTCCGTTTGAAATTTTCATTAACTCAAAAAACATGGATCACTTTCAATGGATTGTTGCACTAACACGAATTATTTCTGCGGTCTTTAGAAAAGGCGGTGACGTCACTTTCTTGGTTGATGAGCTGAGATCTGTTTTTGATCCTCGTGGTGGTTATTTTAAGCGTGGCGGCAAATTCATGCCCTCGTTAGTGGCTGAAATAGGTGAAGCCATTGATACGCATTTACGTTTTATCGGTCTACTCAAAGACGACGACCCCGATGAGCATCAGCAAAAGCTCATCGATGCCAAGCGTAAAGAATTAGCAGAAAAAAACAAACCGATCACGGTCTCAGCAGAAAATACCAGCGACTTTCCAGAAAGCGCCCAGCTTTGTATGAAATGCAGCACTAAGGCTATGATTAAAATGGATGGTTGCATGACTTGCTTAAATTGTGGTGACTCTAAGTGTGGCTAAACATCTTAATTCGTAACTGATGTTACGCACCGGCCCCCAAAACAGTTATCATATACACTGAAAAGCGATTCGGCTAGCTTTTGAGGAATTACATACTCTTAAAGATGCCGCTGCGTAACATCAGTAACTTATGCAAGTGGCACACAAATTTGTGTTTCATTTCTAAAGTCTATTACATTATTTTCATATTACGAAAAGGAGGGGCTTTATAGAAACACACCTCCATCCAACCTTCCTCTAATTACCCTACTTAGATTGAGCCGGACTAATTGTTGCTTCTTCCATAATGAGCGGGTAAGAATAACCAAAACCAAATTCACGATCTAAAATAATTTTACCAGTAATAACAACTTCGTCATCGACGTTCGCCGTTTGTTGGCTGGTGATGGTTAAATCATTCGTACCTTCAGCACCACTGCCATCTTGCAGGTGTAAAAAATTGCGCTTCATGACGCCATTGTTAACTTTTACAATTTTACCTTCGATGGTAACCCACTGTCCATTGAGCTCTGCTTTTTCAGCATGTATGGCTTCCACGGTTTTTGTTATGGCCTCATCGGCAATTGCACTTTGAGTGAGTATGGTACCAGCGAGTACAGCAGCCAAAGCATATTGAATTCTACGCATAATAATCTCTCTTAAATAATATTGTTGTTTTCTGCATTTTCTAGGTTTTAGAATACTCTAAACTGCGTGGTTTTTCCAAAAAATACTTCGGAGACGTATACTCGAAGCGTTATAAATGTAATCCACACTCCGTTTTAGGGCTATTATTCCAACGTCCACCGCGGTCTTCGCCTGGTTCTGTGCAATGACTACAACCAATTGAGCTATATCCCTGAGCGACCAAAGGATGAAACGGAAGACCGTGATCTTTGATGTAGGCTTCTCGCTCTTCTTTGCTAACATCAAGTAAGGGATAAAATTTTATAATACCGCTACGTTCCTCGAAAATGTCTAAGGATGCGCGATGGCTTGATTGCCAACGCATAAGTCCCGACACCCAAATATCATAGTCTTTTTTTATTTCATAAAGCGGCTCTACTTTATTCACTGAGCAGCAAAAATCAGGGTCAGATTGCCAGGTTTTATCTTTGCTGGTGAAGTCATGTTTCCAGGTTTCGGCACGGATATCAACCACCTTTAATTGATATAAATCGGTCAGCTTTTGTTTATATTCCAGTGTTTGTGGAAAGTGGTAGCCCGTATCAATAAAAAAAACTTTTTGCTCAGGTGCTAGGCGCGAAAAGATATGCAATAACAGGGCGGAGGTCGCAGCAAAGGAAGAGGTGAGCATAACTTGTTCTGGGCTAAAATCCCGATAAAGTTGTGTCAACCGCTCCTCTATAGTCAAAGCATTATACTTAGCATTAAGCTCTAAGATTGAGGCGGCATCCAGTCCTGCGCTATTGGATACCGTTGAAATATTGTCAGTTGAATTTTTGGAATGGGATGGTGCTTGCATCGCGTAACGACCTCAGGTGATGTGTTAAAAATCTGCACTAATGATCACAAAAAATAATATAGAGCTCATCTCTTATAATTTTTAATTATATACTGAGCGACTTTATCACGTCAAAATGTTTGTTTTTTTGTTTACCTGGTCTCGTAGACCCATTAGACTCAATATCGACAAGATGAAGGGGGGAGGTTCAGCCCCAATATTCACTAACTACAATATGAAAATAAACCTGGAAAGAGGAAATAAGATGGCTATGGCAGAGAAAAAAAACCCTACGGATTATAGTTATGTGTCCGATATTATACAGATGTTAATCGTGCTATCTATTGTGATTGTGGTTGCTCTGTTGGCAGTTGATGCGATTACAGCACATAGTTAAAAAAGGAGAGGGACTGAAAAAACTTGCGTTTTGTAAACAAGCCGATTACCCTAAAAAATCATTGTAGTTTGTCTCGCTATGTTGGCGATAAAGAACGACATAATCATGGGTATAAGCCGTTAGTGTGACTTAAGTTATTGATTTTATCATCTTGAGGGAGAGATTGAGAATGAAAAAGAAAAATGCAGCTATGGGTCTTATCGCGTTGTTTTTTGGTATTATTGCTATGCCAGTGGCCGCTTTTGGCAGCTGGATTGTTGGTTGCCTATTGATGTTTGTTCCTATGTATTTGGTATACAAAGCAGATTAGTAAGGGTTTATAAGGGTTTACACGACGTAAACCCTTTTGTTTATTGAATAGGGCCAGCAATAGCCATATTTATTGCGGTTCCCGATCCTGCCAAGCTGAATTTTGCTGTTTTCTTTTGTTGCTTTGAATCGATGTATTCTATCGTAATTTGGTTTCCTGTTATCCACGGGTTAAGTGCATCTTGAGAGGTGAGTTGGGTATCTGTTGATTGCCAGATTCTCCATACGGCTTGTCCACTCTCAATGAAGGCCCAGCGTCGCCCCAGGTTATCTCCTGCCCGCTTTATTACATTAGCATCTTCTAATTTCCCATTATCAATTTGGTATTTAGGCAGTTTATCCGCAAATTTGGCGTTGCCTGAAAGATTGAACTCAGCGTAAGCTTCATAGCCAGCGCGAGCAATTTTACGCCAGACATTTAAAGTTTCGCCATTCGCATTACTGACCGTTGCTATCCATTTAGAGCCTGGCGTCGATGTTTTATCCGAAAATGTCCATTGCTCAGCGAAAGCACTAGACGAAATTAAAATTATAAAAATTAAAGCGGCTATACGTAACATGAAGACCCTCCTGCCGACGCTGATAAGTTATATACAATCTACATGTATACCCATGATGCGGATATAGTATACGTGATTTTATCAAGGTGCGTCATCACCACTATGCGGTCATCCCCTCTGTCTGACACGCTCAAATAAGCAGATTGCTGCTGTAGCAGCAACGTTAAGTGATTCTATTTTTTCATGCATTGGGATTTTAATGTTATGTGTTGCTTGGGATGCTAGAGAGCGACTTAAACCACTGCCTTCGTTGCCAAAAAGAAAGGCTGTACGGTCACTGCTGAGGTCTAGATCGTAAAGTGAGTTTCTGGCATCAAGTTGTGTTGCAATACTTAAGGGAAAGTCAAAACATATTCGTGCGAGGTCTTGTTGTTCTTCGATCGCCAAAATAAAATGTGCGCCCATCGCAGCTCGCAGTACTTTGGGAGACCAGGCTTCGGCGCATCCTTTTGAGAGGTAAATAGTATCAACACCTGCCGCAGCAGCAGTACGAAAAATAGCGCCTAAGTTACCGGGGTCTTGAATGTTTTCCAGTAAGACAGCACAATTGTTTTGTTCTGGCCTAGAAGTTTTGATTTTATATAAGGCCAAAATGCCTGTCGGTGTTTCAACGGGAGAAACAGCGGTGAACAGTGCGGAGCTGAAAATTAGGATGGGAGTGCGTGGAAAACGGTTCAGGCAGCTTTTTATTTCAGGTAAATTTTCTTCGTTCTGGCATAAGATAATGAGTTCTATATTACCGTTGGTATCGGCAAGCGCATTAAGCAAATGAATGCCGTCGAGTAACGTTATTTTTTGTTTGCGTCTTTCGCGTGCAGAGTGCGCTAGTTTTTTAATTTTTTTATATTGGTTATTATCTACAGAGCGAATGATTTTGTAACTGGGTATCATGGTTTTTGGTCATCAGATACGATATCAAGCGCGATTGCTTCAGCGACCGCAATACCATCTATTGCCGCAGAGAGAATACCACCAGCATAACCGGCACCTTCTCCCGCAGGATAGAGACCTTGAACATTAATACTTTGGAAACTTTTTTTGTCTCGTTTGATGCGTACCGGAGAGGACGTGCGTGTTTCAACAGCCGTGAGCAGGGCGTCATGCATGGCAAATCCTTTTATTTTTTTATCGAAAACGGGCAGCGCTTCGCGAATGGCCTCCGTTGCATAGCCGGGTAACAAGCTGCTGAGATCAGTGAGGTGAATGCCCGGTGTGTAAGAAGGGTGTACCGACCCAAGTTTTGTAGAGACTTTGCCCTGGAGGAAATCCCCCAATAATTGACAGGGAGCGGCATAGCTTTTCCCGCCTAATTCAAAAGCATGTTGCTCCAGTTGTCGCTGCAAATCAATGCCTGCCAGCGGTTGCTGACTGGGGAAATCTTCGGGCGTAATGCCGACAACAATACCACTGTTGGCATTTTGTTCGTTGCGAGAATATTGACTCATACCGTTCGTGACGACACACCCTTTTTCAGAGGTCGCAGCAACAACCGTACCGCCTGGACACATGCAAAAACTATAAACACTACGACCATTTGTACAATGGTGTATTAATTTATAGTCAGCAGAACCCAAATCAGGGTGTCCGGCGAATTTGCCAAAGCGACATTGATCAATGAGGGATTGCGGGTGCTCAATACGCAGGCCGATAGAGAAAGGCTTTGCTTCCATATAGACACCCCTGTCATGAAGGCGTTGAAAGGTATCGCGAGCACTATGCCCGATAGCCAGGACAACATAATCACTCAAGAGGCGCTCACCATTTTCAAATACAATTCCTGTTATGCGTTCCTGTTGAATAGAGAAATCTGAAACACGATTTGCAAAACGAAATTCACCGCCAAGCCGTTCTATTTCATCACGAATTTTTTCTAACATACCAACAAGGCGAAACGTACCGATGTGCGGTTTGCTGATATAGAGAATTTCTTTTGGCGCACCGGCTTTGACAAATTCGTTCAGTACCTTACGGCCCAGGTGTCTGGGGTCTTTGACTTGGCTGTACAATTTTCCATCCGAAAAGGTGCCGGCTCCTCCTTCACCAAATTGGACGTTGGACTCGGGATGTAGTTGCCCTCGACGCCATAAAGCCCAAGTATCCTTAGTTCTCTCTCGTACTTTTTTCCCTCGTTCAACCATGATGGGCTTAAAGCCCATTTGTGCAAGAACCAGCCCCGCCATAATACCGCAGGGACCTGTACCAATAATGATAGGTCGGGTTTCAAGCTTTGCAGGGGCTTGGGCAACGAAATAATAATCACGGTCAGGCGCGACTCGGAGTTGTTTATTATTGAAAAATTTTTCTAGTATTTCGTTTTCATTTTTGATGCAGATATCCACAGCATAAATAAATAAAATGTTATTTTTCTTGCGTGCATCAATACTGCGCTTAACAATCATAAAAGTCGACAACGCACTTTCGTCAAGTTCAAGACGCTCAAGTATCGCTTTTTTGAGAGCGTCAGTTGAGTGTTCAAAAGGGAGTTGAATTTCAGTTAATCGCAGCATAGTTATGTTCAATGGAATGTAGGAGAAAAAAGGTGCAAACGCGATAAACGATCAGAATATCGCTATTTATCATAGGCTGAAAAGGGTTTGTCGAACGGTGGTTTACTCACCTTGCATGCTATGAAAATATGAATGAGTGATTTCTATTTTTTCATCTCTCATCCAGGTATACATTTTTTAGTTCTATATAATGTTGAGCTGAAAACTCAAGGTATTCCAGTTCTTTCTTTGTTAGGCGGCGTACTTTTTTTGCGGGCTGCCCCATCCAAAGATAGCCCGCTTCAAGCTCTTTGCCAGGGCTGACGACGCTGCCGGCGGCGATGAGATTTTTTTCATGAATAATCGCACCATCGAGAATCACTGCACCCATGCCAATCAAGCAATAATCTCTAACAGTGCAAGCGTGGAGCACGGCACGATGTCCAACCGTAACATTATTACCGATATTCAGCTCAAACCCACCGGGATTAAAATGATTATCAGCGGTCACGTGTAATACAGAACCATCTTGAATATTGGTGCGAGCGCCAATCGTAATTTTTTGCACGTCACCTCGTGCAACGACAAAAGGCCAGAAGGAACTGTCATTACCAATGGTCACATCGCCAATGAGTATAGCCTGATCATCGACATAGACATGATGCCCCAGCGTGGGTGTTAATCCTTTAAACGCACGAGTAGCCATGAAATTTCCTTATTTTAATGTCACCAGTTCTTCAGAGTTAGTTGGATGAATGGCTACGGTGTTATCAAAGTCCGCTTTTGTTGCACCCATTTTGATGGCAACAGCAAAACCTTGCAGCATTTCATCAGCGCCCTCACCCAAAATATGGCAGCCTACAATTTTTTCTTGAGTACCGACCGTGATTAATTTCATCGCTGTTTTTTGCTTGTGTTCAGAAAGCGCACAAGACATGGGGGTAAAACGAGTTTGATAGATCCGAACCGATTCTCCGTGTATTGTCCGCGCCTCGTCTTCTGTGAGTCCGATTGTTGCTATTGCGGGATGACTAAACACGACAGTAGGAATGTGATTGTAGTCCAGGCGTGCATTTGTTTTTCCATCAAATAAACGATCCGCAAGATGACGACCCGCCGCAATGGCAACGGGAGTCAGTGCAGCACGTCCGGTCACATCACCGATCGCATATATTTCGCTTTGATTGGTATTTTGAAATTCATCGCAGGTGATAAAACCAAAATTATCGGTATCGATACCTGCCACGGCAAGGTTCAAGGTCTCCGTGTTGGGCGAACGACCTATGGCCCATATTAAACAATCGACGTCATAGAGTTGATCTTGCTGAGTACTGTGTAAAGTCAGTTGTTGTTCTTTTTTTGTAAGGCGTGATAGTTGCGTATCAAAAAATATATTGATGCCATTATTTAACATTGCTTCGGTTAAACCTGTACTCAGTACAGCATCAAAATAAGATAATATTCTGGAACCACGCACAAATAATGTAACATCGCTACCCAATGAGCGGAGTAAGCACGCTAATTCAACCGCGATATAACCTGAGCCAATAATAGCGACATTTTTCGGTTGTGCTCGAAGTTCGAAAAAACCATCGGAGGTGATTCCGTGCTCAGTACCCGGCATGTCGGGTCTCTGTGGTTTGCCACCCGTCGCAATTATAATATGATCCGCAGTATAGGTTTGTTGATTCACCTTAATCGTTTTTGGCGAAACAAAGGTAGCGCTGCCCTGAATATGGGTAATCTTCGCATCAGCTAATGAACTACGATATATTTCATTCAATCTTTCAATATAACGTTGTCTATGGGTGTAGAGAATAGACCAATCAAAGGCGGTATTGCTGAAGCTAAAGCCGTAATCACCTGCATGGTTAAGCATGTGTCCCGTTTGAGCGGCATGCCACATCACTTTTTTGGGTACGCAACCTACATTAACGCAGGTGCCGCCTAATTTATTATTTTCGATAACCGCACAATGGGCGCCGTACTGTGCAGCGCGCCGTGCCGCAGCGAGTCCGCCACTGCCACCGCCGATACAGATTAGGTTGTAATGATTTGTCATTATACGCTTGATTATGGCATCTGAGCCGTTACTGATCAATTCAATTAGTCGAGCTTAGAATGCTGACTCTCTAATAGCTGAATTTGCTCTGCCCAATATTGAGGCTCTGCAAACCAAGGGAAGTGCATGGGAAAAGCGGGATCCTGCCAGCGTCTGGCCAACCAGGTAGAGTAGTGGATGAATCTTAATGATCGTAGTGGTTCTATCAGCTTCAGTTGGCGATAATCGAAAGGGTGAAATTCTTCATAGCCTTCAATAATGAGGTTAAGTGCCATTTGCGGCGTGTCCAAGCCCGTTGTATCTGCGAGCATCCACAGATCTTGTATTACCGGCCCATTACGGCAATCATCAAAATCGACAAAATGAGGTCCGTGATCATCCGTCCACAAAATATTTCCAGCGTGACAATCACCGTGCAGGCGAATCCATTCTTTTTGTTCTGAAAACAAAACAAAAAAAGGTGCCATTTTGTCTAACAATGATTGCGCTGTATCAAGATAATGGCTACGGTATTCCAGAGGGATAACATCATCATTAGAGAGGTAATCCAGGTTGCGCTGGCCAAAAGTATCCACGTTAATGGTTTCTCTGTGCTTAAATTGCGTTATCGCACCAAGAGCATGAATGCGACCGATAAATCGACCGATCCATAATAGATTATCTTCCGTATCCAAACTCGGCCATCGACCGCCCCGTCGAGGGTATAATGCAAAACGAAAATTTTGATATTCAAAAAGAGTCTGCCCTTTTTCATTTTTCAAAGGCGCAACAACGGGAATATCTATTTCGGCGAGCGCGCAGGTAAAAACGTGCTCTTCCAGGATGGCGTCATCAGACCAGCGACCAGGGCGATAAAATTTAGCGATGACAGGAGAGGTGTCCTCAATGCCAATTTGGTATACCCTGTTTTCATAACTATTGAGCGCCAGAATTCGACCATCACTATGATACCCTGCATTTTCTATTGCCTGTAGCAAGGTGTCCGGGGTCAATCTATCGTAAGGGTGTGCTGTATTCTTGTCCATTTGCCTTATGGTGCTTATTGAAAGAAAGCAGTCTATCATTAATTACTGGATAACTTAGGATCACACCAATGGAAAACCCTACTTTAAATACGGCTGGCTTGCCCGTATTCAGTCAACTTTTGCCAGAACAGGCAGAGCCTGCCATTACCACTTTACTGGATGACAACAGAAAAAAACTAGATTCATTGCTAAGAGAGAATAAAGTCTATACTTGGTCTAATTTATTGGCCCCTTTGGAGGCGATGGAAGATAGGTTAAGCCGTGCCTGGTCGCCAATCAGTCATATGAATTCCGTCGTCAATTCCGAGGCGCTACGAGAGGCCTATAATGCCTGCCTGCCTAAGCTCAGTGCTTACGCAACGGAAATGGGACAAAACGAAGCCTTGTGTCAAGCATTTAAGTCAATAGCAGCCAGTGCGGATTATGCTGATTATAGCCGTACCCAGAAAAAAATCATTGAAAATGGCTTGAGAGATTTTCGTCTATCCGGTATTGATTTGCCGGAAACGGATAAAAAAAAGTATAAAAAAATAGTACAAGAACTGTCAGCCCTGAACAGCAAGTTCAGCGAAAATGTTTTGGATGCCACTGAGGCTTGGGAAAAATGGATCGTTGATAAAGAAAATCTGGCTGGTTTACCTGAGACGGCACTAACAATCGCCAAGCAACATGCTGCAGAGAAAAATTCAGGTTCAAACGCTCAATCCAGAGATCCCGCCTGGTTACTGACACTGGATTATCCCTGTTACTTTGCTGTTATGAGCTATGCCGATAACCGAAAGTTAAGAGAGGAAATGTATCGCGCTTTTGTTACCCGAGCTTCCGACGAAGGGGATCGTCGTTGGGATAATACGCCTGTTATGGAAAAAATTGTTGCACTACGTTACCAACTGGCCGTCTTATTGGGATATGAAAATTATGCAGAGTATTCACTAGCGACAAAAATGGCAGCATCAACTGAGCAGGTTTTGGCCTTTTTAACCGACTTGGCGCAACGCTCCAAACCGTTAGCAAAAAAAGAACTTGATGAGTTGCGACGTTATGCTGAAACACAACATAATCTGCAAGAAGTGGAAGCTTGGGACATGCTGTATTACAGCGAAAAGCTGCGTCAGGATCACTATGCAATCAGCCAAGAAGAACTCAAACCTTATTTCCCTGCTGATAAAGTGCTTAATGGTATGTTTGCTTTACTCAAGCGTTTATATGATCTTACTGTCGTTGAGCTTCAGGGTATCGACGTATGGCACAAAGACGTTCGTTTTTTTGAAATCAGAGAACGAGATGGCGATGTTCGAGGGCAATTTTATTTAGACCTCTATGCGCGCTCACAAAAACGAGGGGGCGCCTGGATGGACGATTGTATCGCACGACGTAAAGTCGGTGAGCATGTGCAGCTACCCGTGGCTTATTTAGTATGTAATTTTTCACCACCAGCAGGCCAGGATCCGGCGCTGTTTACTCACGATGAAGTCTTAACTCTATTTCATGAGTTTGGCCATGGCTTACATCATATGTTAACCCAGGTCGATGAGTTCAGTGTTTCAGGTATCAGCGGTGTCCCCTGGGACGCAGTCGAGCTGCCCAGTCAGTTTATGGAAAATTGGTGCTGGGAAAAAGAAGTCATAAAAGAAATTTCTGGTCATTACAAGACAGGGGAACCCTTACCCGATGATTTATACCAAAAACTTCTGTCAGTCAAAAATTTTCAGTCTGGTATGCAAATGTTAAGGCAGCTTGAGTTTTCATTATTTGATTTTCGTATGCACATGAGCTTGATGCCTGGACAAGACATTGCAATCTATGACGTGTTGGAATCCGTGCGTCAGGATGTGTCTGTCATTCGCCCCCCTTCGTTTAATCGATTTCCTCATAGTTTTTCCCATATTTTTGCAGGCGGGTATGCTGCGGGTTATTACAGCTATAAATGGGCAGAAGTTTTGTCAGCAGACGTTTTTTCACAATTTGAAGAAAATGGAATTTTTGATAAAGAGACCGGTCTGCGGTTTTTATCGACCTTGCTTGAGCAGGGCGGCTCACGAGACCCCATGGAGTTATTTGTAGAATTTCGTGGCAGGGAACCACAAATAGATGCATTATTACGCCATAGTGGTGTTGTCTCTGGAGACTCAACATCGGCCTGTGGATAACTTTGTGGATTAAAAGCTATGAAAATAATGTCGCTTTTTGCTGACATTACACAGGCCCGTCGCTTTGAATGTTAAAATTCATTAATAAACAATCATTTATGGTAGAAACCTTTCTAAGTTTTTACGATTGTTTTCTAAGGCTCTGCATTCCAGAGCAAACCGCTTGGTTGTGCATAACTATTCGTTTTGTCAATTGTTAAAAACATTTTTTAGCTCTATTGAAGAGGGTATAAGCTTGTGAAATATCGAGATCTTCGAGATTTTGTCTCTGGCTTGGAAACACGAGGGGAATTAAAACGAATTAACAAAGAAATAGATCCCAACCTGGAAATGACCGAAATTTGCGACCGGGTATTGCGCCGTGGCGGCCCTGCTTTGTTGTTCCAAAATGTGAAAGGAAGCCCGTTTCCTGTATTAGCTAATTTATTTGGTACACCCGCTCGAGTTGCGTTGGGGATGGGTCAGGAATCGGTATCGGCATTAAGAGAGGTAGGGCGATTACTGGCTTTTCTCAAAGAGCCCGAGCCCCCTCGTGGAATGAAAGATGCTTGGGAAAAACTTCCCATATTTAAGCAAGTATTAAATATGGCACCCAAAACAGTTCATTCTGCCCCCTGTCATGAGCATATTCTTCAGGGCGAGCAAGTTGATCTGTCACAGCTACCTATTCAAACCTGCTGGCCGGGCGATGCAGGGCCGCTTATAACTTGGGGGCTGGTTGTTACCAAGGGTCCACTTAAAGAGCGCCAGAATATTGGAATTTATCGCCAACAAGTGATTGCTCGTAACAAGGTTATTATGCGATGGTTATCTCATCGTGGCGGCGCTTTGGATTACCTGGAGTGGCAACAAGCGCATCCGGACGAACCCTTTCCAATCTCTGTGACTTTAGGCGCTGATCCGGCCACTATTCTAGCCGCCGTGACGCCCGTACCGGATACTTTATCTGAGTATGCTTTTGCTGGCTTGTTAAGAGGATCCAAAACAGAACTGGTAAAATGTCGTTCAAACGACTTGTTGGTACCCGCGAGCGCAGAATTTGTTTTGGAAGGTTATTTACAACCGGGAGAGGAAGCGTTAGAAGGACCTTTCGGTGATCATACAGGCTATTACAATGAAGTTGAAAAATTTCCTGTTTTTACCATTACCACCATAACGCATCGCAGCGATCCTATTTATCATAGTACTTACACCGGTAGACCACCCGATGAACCCGCGATATTGGGTGTGGCCTTAAATGAAGTGTTTGTCCCTATTTTACAAAAACAGTATCCTGAAATTATCGATTTTTATTTACCACCAGAAGGTTGTTCTTATCGCCTTGCGATTGTCAGTATTAAAAAACAGTACCCGGGTCACGCTAAAAGAGTCATGATGGGGGTCTGGTCTTTTTTGCGCCAATTTATGTATACCAAATTTGTGATCGTGACCGATGATGATATCAACGTCCGCGACTGGAAGGATGTCATCTGGGCGATGACAACCAGAATGGATCCCGTTCGTGATACGACAACAATTGAAAACACCCCAATAGATTATTTAGATTTTGCTTCGCCTGTTTCTAACCTGGGCTCAAAGATGGGCTGGGATGCGACAAACAAATGGCCGGGTGAAACCTCACGAGAGTGGGGTCGGCCTATCGCTATGGATCAAAGTGTTAAAGAAAGAGTTGATGAAATATGGCCTGAACTGGGGCTGGATGATGAGCCCTAGGAGCCTGTCGGACTTGGGGTGAATCTGCTGTGCGGAAAAGCCATTTTTTCAGATTTTTATGCTCTTTTTACGGGTGCAAAATGGCTTTCACCCGCAGAGGGGGTACCGAGCCTCGCGACGATCACCTAAATCCGACAGGCTCCTAGTACACCGTCACGGCCATTTTGACGGTGTACTAGTTCAAATCCTATGCCACGAAAATAATACTTTAGCTGAAAAGCAGTTAAACCTAGATTAAAGTGCACCTTAAACAGGACGATAACTCTGGTAAGCATTATTTTTTCATTATTGATCGCCTTTTCTTTCGAAAGGACGATCAGCTTTTAGCGGATTACCGAGGTTTTGCATGAATGTCGTAGCTACAGTGATTCGTTATCTTGATCAGCAACAGGTTGAATATAAAGTACATAAGCTTGAAACCTTTGAATCGAGTTATGAAGCGGCGCAGCAAATGGACATATCGCCTGAAGTTGTGTTTAGAGCCATCCCCCTAGTCGATCAATTTGGCCTCATGTTAGCGATTACAGCTTCACACATGAGTTTAAATGCACAGCGTTTATCTCAACTCCTGGGACGAGACGTTGCTCTGGCCACTAAAAAACAACTGACCGCTATCCTTTCTGATGGTGATCTGGCGTTTGTACCCCCACTAGGCGAGGCGTTTGGCTTGCGTACCATCATGAATGATAAGCTGATTAGTGCCGATATAATTTATTTGCTCGGTGGTGATAAAAGCTTATTAATCAGCCTTGCTTATCGTGATTTCCTACAGTTTCAACGCCATGCCTCACTGGTATCGGGGTTCCCGGAACCCTTACCTCAAGAAGATGTAAATATTGAAGAAACGCCAATAACAAAGACTGCGCAGGTCAGTGATTTACGAGACTTGGTCAAAGACTTGAATCAGCTTCCTCCTATGCCAGAATTAGCACAAAAAATTTTTCAACTATCTTCCGACGAAAGTGCTGGTATATCAGAATTAGCAACGATCGTAGAAATTGATCCTAGCTTGTCTGCACAAATATTACGCTATGCTCGTTCTCCTCTTTTCAATTATCAAGGTACAATTGATAGTATACACACCGCCATTTCTCGGGTGCTGGGCTTCGGTATGGTCATGAATCTTTCGCTCGGTCTAGCGACAGCGAAATCTTTTAAGGTTCAACAGTTGGGGCCGCTTGGTTTAGGTAATCATTGGCGACATGCGATATATAGTGCTGCTCTGGCTCAGAACTTGGCCAGCGAAGCAAAAGAAAGCCATCAATTTAATCACGGCTTAGTTTATTTGTCAGGTTTATTACATAATTTTGGTCATTTACTAATGGGTTACTTATTTAAACATGAATTCACTTTGCTAAATGAATTGGTATTAGCTAATCCAGCAACACCTGTTAGCGAGCTAGAGATGCAAGTCTTTAATATAACGCACACAGAAGTCGGTGCACTGCTGATGGAAAAATGGCGCTTACCGGAAGAAATAATAGTCGCAACGCGACAGCACCATGCCCCTGATTATGATGGTGAGCATGCTGCCTACGCACAAATAATAACGCTTGCTGATCATATATTGAAAGGCCACAACATGGGTGATATGCACTGTTCAGATATACCGGAAGCATTATTAACTCAATTGGGCTTAACAGAAATACAAACTTTGATGGCAATGAATCGCTTGCTTGAGGATTGTGAAGGCTTTAATGAAATGGCAAAGCAAATGGCGAAAGCGGCATAACCCTAGGAGCTTGTCCGAAAATGAAAAGTCTATTTGAGCCCATTTTCTTGATCATTTTCGTTAAATATGCTTAATGTTTGCCTAAAATGATCAAAAAAAATGGCTTTTTCTCGTGACGATTTTCATTCTCGGGTAGGCTCCCCTAGCCCCACGCCACGATCCAGTTGGCGATAACTTATTGCTTCTGTAAGATGTATTCTTAGTATTTTTTCTTGGTTATCCAAATCGGCCAGGGTTCTGGCTACCTTTAATATACGCTGAAATGCGCGTCCTGAAAGCTGCAATTTTTCAATTGCAGTTTCCAACAAGTGGTGATCTTCTTGCTGTAGTTGGCAATGAGCAATAAGATCTTGAGTTGTGAGCCGGCTATTAAGATAACGAGTGCGTTCGATTTGCTTTGCTCTTGCAGCGATGACCCGTTGCCGAATACTGGCGCTACTTTCTTCCTTTTTGATTTTACACGGATCAGTGATTGACAGTAAAGAAGCCGTATTTCTCTGTACCTCAATATGCAAATCAATACGGTCAAGCAGGGGGCCGGAGACGCGGTTACGATATTTTTTAATTTGCTCTGCCGTACAATGACAGCGTTCGCTGTGATCATTCAAATAACCACAAGGACAAGGATTCATTGCTGCAACGAGTTGAAATTGAGCCGGAAACTCAGCTTGACCTTGCGCCCGGGAAATCACAATACGACCGGCTTCAAGGGGCTCACGTAGTACATTGAGAACATGTCGATTAAATTCTGTAAACTCATCCAGAAATAACACCCCATTGTGTGCAAGAGAAACTTCACCCGGTTGCGGAATAGAGCCACCCCCCACAAGCGCGGCCGCTGAACTGGTGTGATGCGGTGCACGAAAAGGGGGATTACGCCACTGACTCGGATGAAACCCTAAAGAAGCAACGGAATGAATCACGGCGGTTTCAAGTGCTTCATCCACAGTAAGCTGAGGCTGAATAGAGGGTAGACGACTGGCTAACATCGTTTTTCCTGTTCCTGGAGGACCAATCATAATCAGGTTATGTCCGCCGGCTGCCGCAATTTCCAGTGCTCTTCTGGCATGCGATTGGCCAATCACCTCAGACATATCAGGTTGCTGTGTTGTTGTACTTGTCGCCGATATTTTGGGTTCACTATGCGGAAGTAGCGACAGGCGTTGCTGATGGTGCAGATGCGCGCATAATTCAAGTAAGTGACCACACGCGATCGTTTTTACATTAGGCACCAATGTCGCTTCTGCTGCATTTTCTTGCTGTAGGACGATGATTCGGCCACTGATTTTTGCTTGTGCAGCGATTGCCAATGCACCGGTAACGGGGCGAAGCACACCATTGAGCGCAAGTTCACTAATAAATTCATATTGATTTAGTTCTTTATTCGGAATTTGCCCTGATGCGGCCAATAACCCAATGGCAATAGCCAGGTCGAAACGGCTTCCTTCTTTACGTATATCAGCAGGCGCAAGATTGACTGTGATACGTTGTCTTGGAAATTTAAAGTGGCTATTTAACAAGGCAGCCCGAACACGGTCTTTGCTTTCTTTTACCGCAGTTTCTGGCAACCCAACTATGGAAAAAGAAGGCAAACCATTAGCCAGGTGAACCTCAACCGTAACTAATGGCGCAGAGGCACCAACAAGGGCGCGACAATAAGCAATGGCAAAATTCATACCCTCTATTATGTCTAAGGGAATGAGCTCAGTCTGTCAGGAAAAGTTATTTTTTATTGTAAGCTTTTTCCAATTCGCTTATTTTCTCTTCTAACCAAATGACTTGCTGTTGAGTATTGGCGAGCACCTTTTGCTGAACATTAAATTCGTCGCGTGTAACCAGGTTAAGGTCGCTAAGTTTTGCTTGTAGTAGGGCGCGCATGTTTTTTTCAATATCTTTAGTGATCTCTGTTACGCCGCCAGGCACAAGTTCAACAAGCCGGTTAGCGAGATCGTCCAGTATTTTAGGGTTCATTTTTTGTTCCTTTTTCTATGTTTACCCAGTTTAGTTGATTTTCCAGAATTATACTCGCCCTAAGACAAGGTACACTTTATGCGCTAAAATAAAGCGGTCTGCTTAGAGAAAAGTAACTTTTTCGGCGCATGCAAGCAGATATTATGGAGGCAAAACTAATAAACTGTTGTTTTTAAAAGACAACATTTATGATATGGTTAATGCGTTACTTAAGCTGGGCATTTTAATTCATGTTGATTCATTCTGTAAAAACTATATTACAGTGAAATTAAAACACGATTCGTTATTTAAATAGATAGAACCAGGAGATGGGCCAATGAAACTAATATCCGCAATCATTAAACCTTTTAAGCTCGATGATGTGCGGGAAGCTCTGTCGGAAATAGGGGTTCAGGGCATTACCGTTACAGAAGTTAAAGGGTTCGGCAGGCAAAAAGGACACACCGAATTATATCGTGGTGCTGAATACGTAGTCGATTTTTTACCCAAGGTGAAAGTCGAAATTGCCGTCGATGAAAATTTAACAGAACAAGTTGTTGAAGCGATCACCAAGGCAGCGAACACTGGAAAAATTGGCGATGGAAAGATTTTTGTTTTTGCCCTTGAGCAAGCCGTCCGCATACGGACAGGTGAAACCGGTCCAGAGGCGCTATAAAAAAAACTAAAAGCTTACTTAATTATTTGATTTGGAGATAGAAAAGTGGAAGCAATATTAGAAGTAAAATATGCGCTTGATACATTCTACTTTCTCGTGTGTGGTGCACTTGTAATGTGGATGGCAGCAGGCTTTACCATGCTTGAAGCCGGATTAGTCAGAGCGAAAAATACAACAGAAATTCTAACCAAAAATATCGCCTTGTATGCTATCGCCTGTACCATGTATTTGATATGTGGGTATAACATTATGTACGGTGATCCGATCAGCTCATTCATCCCGGGGTTTAGTGTCTTTGGTCTCACCGATCATACTGCAGAACTAGTGACAGCAGGAGGCGATGACGCACCGTACTATTCTAAGCTATCTGATTTTTTCTTCCAGGTTGTCTTTGTTGCGACAGCCATGTCTATCGTCTCTGGTGCCGTAGCAGAGCGAATGAAACTTTGGGCTTTTTTAACTTTCTGCGTTGTCTTAACTGGCTTCATTTATCCCGTGCAGGGTTTCTGGAAATGGGGTGGTGGTTTTCTCAACGAACTGGGCTTTCTTGATTTTGCGGGTTCGGGTGTTGTTCATATGACTGGTGCTGTTGCAGCATTAGCAGGGGTACTGCTTTTAGGGGCTCGTAAAGGAAAATATGGAAAAGATGGCCGTATTAATCCGATTCCAGGTGCCAACTTACCTTTAGCGACATTAGGAACTTTTATTCTTTGGCTGGGGTGGTTTGGCTTTAATGGCGGCTCAGAACTGAAACTATCCGATGTTGGTGAAGCCAATGCCGTTGCCCTGATTTTTGTGAATACTAATGCAGCAGCAGCAGGGGGGGTTATCGCCGCTTTGATCACAGCGAGGTTAATGTTCGGTAAAGCGGATTTAACAATGACGCTCAATGGTGCATTAGCCGGTTTGGTTGCCATTACCGCAGAACCCCTGACGCCGAGTCCACAACTTGCATTGTTAATTGGTGCCGTGGGTGGCATGATCGTCGTTTTCTCTATAATCGCGCTTGATAAAATTAAAATTGATGATCCAGTCGGTGCGATTTCCGTACATGGCAGTGTCGGCATTTGGGGATTGTTTGCCGTATTACTCTCCAATCCCGATGCGACATTGGTTGCCCAGCTTACCGGTATTGGAGTCATTTTTGCTTGGGTTTTTGTGACTAGCTTGATTGTCTGGGGTATCATCAAACTGGTTATGGGTCTTCGCGTCAGCGAAGAGGAAGAGGAAGAAGGTATGGACTTCGTTGATTGTGGAATGGAGGCCTATCCAGAGTTTACTTCTAAATAATCCTAGAAAACGCAGTTGGACGCGAATGTACCCCAAGGGCACTTCTTCCAGGGTGTATAGTGCAAGATATTGATTCGAATAACGTAGCGGGAAAAATCGTAGTCACCTTGATGGTGATGAGATTTTTTCCCGCATAGTTAGGTGGATCAAGAGCTTGTGCTATACATCGTGGATCAACTGCGTTTTTTAGGATAATGGTTGAGGCCATTTGCAAGCTAAGCCGGAGCCATAATGCTCCGGCTTTTTTTGTTAAATTTGATTGTGGCTACCGTCACAAAAAGGAGGTTTTTTCGCATGCTTACAGCCACACAATGAGACAACTTGATTTTTTTCCAGGCTAAACTTTATCGGCGAAAAATCTAAACCTTGGTGAGAACCATCGCAAAAAGGCTGTTTAGAGCTTTTGCCACAACTACACCAGTAATAATCTCCGGCATCAAGTTTAGCAATATAAGGTGCTTTTTGTGGTATTTCTGGATCCGACATTCTTTTTCTCCTTCTCTCTTATAACTTGAATTTTAAGTATAAAGCGATTCCTGACAAAAATATAAAGTTTTAGATGTGCACTACCCCGACGATATTAATCAGCTCGGCAGAATTAACTAATTTTTAGGTTGATAACGGCCAAGTGCATTGGTTATCTGAATTAGTCTCGACCTTATCTGTGACATGTCGTGTTGGCAGGGAGGTCAAAACGTTATTACGAGGCACGCTTGCTTTTTAGATGTTAAAGCGAAAATGGATGACATCACCATCAGCAACAATATAATCT
Source organism: Gammaproteobacteria bacterium (assembly GCA_013151745.1). Lineage (GTDB taxonomy): Bacteria > Pseudomonadota > Gammaproteobacteria > JAADHS01 > JAADHS01 > JAADHS01. The sequence goes on from JAADHS010000202.1 coordinate 28,587, forward strand.
TTACCTTCTGAGCGCCATTTTCCGGCTTCTTTGGCGCCAGCTTCACCCTGATATTGAACAAAATCTTTGTATGCTATAGTTTCTGCGCGAATAAAGCCTTTCTCAAAATCGGTGTGGATGACGCCCGCTGATTGAGGGGCTGTGGCGCCTTTTTTGATTGTCCAGGCACGTACTTCTTTAACGCCGGCGGTGAAATAGGTTTGCAAGTTAAGTAGTTCATAGCCAGCACGAATCACTCGATTGAGTCCCGGTTCTTCTAAACCTAAATCGGCTAAAAATTCCGCTTTATCTTCGTCGGCAAGCTCGACAATGTCTGCTTCTATCGCCGCACAAACTGGCACAACGGAGGCACCTTGTTTTGCCGCATGTTCGCGTACTTTATCCAGCCAGGGGTTATCGGTAAAGCCATCATCAGCAACGTTGGCGACAAACATAGTGGGTTTGTCAGTGAGCAGGCATAAGTCGCTCAATATTAAACGTTGATCCGCATTCAGTGTCATGGAACGAACCGATAGCGCTTCGTTCAGGTGTGCCTGTACTTGCTCCAGCAAGGCCAGACGAATTTTTGTATCCTTGTCACCACTTTTTGCTAATTTTGCAGTACGTAGAATATTTTTTTCTACCGAGTCCAAGTCGGCCAGAGCCAGTTCAGTGTCAATGATTTCGATATCCCGTAAGGGATCAATACTGCCAGAAACATGCGTGATATCGTCATCGATAAAACAACGTACCACATGGGCTATGGCATGGGTTTCGCGGATGGTGGCTAAAAACTGGTTGCCTAAGCCTTCGCCCTTGGATGCACCTTCGACTAGTCCGGCAATATCAACAAACTCCATTACCGCAGAAATGATTTTTTGCGGTTTGACTATTTTTGATAAGGCTTGCATTCTGGAGTCAGGTACAGAAACCATGCCAACATTGGGTTCAATGGTGCAAAATGGATAGTTTGCGGCCTCGATGCCGGACTCTGTCAGGGCATTAAACAGCGTTGACTTTCCTACGTTCGGCAAACCTACAATGCCACATTTAAAACCCATAGCAATCCCTTATTTACTGTGCAACTGATTCATTAATTTTTGGTGTTCACCTTGTGCGGCTAAGGGTAGTACGTCAATAGCATCGGCGATAGCGACATCAAGTTCTTGTTTATCAAGTTTGCTCGCTTCATGCAAGACATAGCGCGAAACTTCTGAGCTTTGGCCGGGGTGGCCTATGCCTATTCTCAAGCGGGCAAAATCATTGCCACCGAGGGCGGCGATCAGGCTACGTAAGCCATTGTGACCACCATGCCCTCCCGCCTGCTTAAACCGCACGGTGCCGGGTAACAAATCCAGCTCATCGTGAACAACTAATATATTTTGCCGAGGAATTTTGTAATACGCTGCCAGAGCAGCAACAGCTTGGCCGCTACGATTCATAAAGGTCTGTGGTTTAAGCAGCCAGCATTCTTTTTCTTGCAGGCTGATTTTGCAGGCTTCACCGGAAAATTTATTTTCTTTGCGAAATGTTTGGCTGTGTTGACTGGCTAAGGCGTCAAGCAGCCAAAAACCAGCGTTATGACGCGTTTTTTCATATTCATTACCTGGATTACCAAGGCCAACAATGAGTTGTATTTCTGTCAAAAAAACAATTTACTCGCTTGGGTTGGGCTCGGATGGCTCTGTTGCTTCGGCTTCAGAGGCATCATCTTCATCTACGACGCCACGAGGTTTGTTTATTATTGCCACAGTTAAGTCGTGATCGTCACCTTGTTGCAATGCGAGTAACTCGACACCTTCAGGTAACTTGAGATCGGTTAAATGCAGTGCCTCGCCCAGTTCCAGAGCAGACACGTCAGCTTCGATGAATTCAGGCAGGTCTTTAGCTAAACACAGTATGTCAACGTGATTGGCTGAATGAGCAATGATACCACCTGATTTTTTAACGCCTGGCGCAATGTCTTCGCCAATAAAATGAAGAGGGATATGCATTCGTATTTTGGTTGTGTCTGAAATTCTTTGAAAGTCCATGTGTAGAATAATTGCTTTGCTAGGGTGACGTTGCAGGTCTTTCAATACGACTTTTTCACTTTGACCGTCACATGTGACATCAAGAATTTGAGTAAAAAAGGACTCATGCTCAATATTAGCCAAGATCAAATGATGTTCTAAAGTAATATTCATCGGGGCTTTGCCTGCGCCATAGACGATGGCTGGTACCTTACCCGCGTGCCGGATGCGACGTGCATCAGCTGTTCCGGTAGTTTCACGGTGCGTTGCACTTAATTTAAAAGTCAGACTCATAATAGGTTCTCCAAATAACGTCAAAAATTTTAGCTGGCACTTCAACCTAGCACTTATAATATTTCTATATTTGTAAGGACGACGTGAGCGAGAGGAGGCTTACACTTACTTAACACCCTCTCTTGCGTAACTATTCTCGTGTACGCCTCTATTTAATCCATATACATTGAACTTACGGATTCTTCGTCACTAATTCTTCGCATTGTTTCTGCCAGCATGCTAGCAACACTGAGCTGGCGAATACGTGAACAGGCTTTGGCTTCATCACTTAATGGAATGGTGTCGGTTACGAACAATTCATCTAATTGTGATTGTTCAATATTTTTAACCGCTGACCCTGATAGTACGGCATGAGTAATATAGGCCAGCACGCGCTCTGCCCCTTTTTCTTTCAATGCGCGAGCAGCTTCACACAATGTTCCTGCTGTATCAACGAGATCATCGATCAGGATACAAGATCGACCCTTGACATCGCCTATAATATTCATCACTTTTGACTCATTAGGTCGTGGGCGTCGCTTGTCTATAATAGCCAAATCGGCGTCATCAAGCTGTTTTGCTAACGCTCGTGCTCTAACTACACCGCCTACATCAGGTGAGACCACCATGACATTGTGGTAGTTGCGACGCCATATATCACCAAGTAAAATAGGGGATGCATAGACGTTGTCTACTGGTACATCAAAAAACCCCTGGATTTGATCGGCATGCAAATCAACTGTCAATACCCGGTTCGCTCCCACGCTGGTTAACATATTGGCAACGACTTTTGCTGTAATGGGGACACGGGCTGATCGTGTTCGTCGATCCTGTCGCGAATAACCAAAGTAAGGCAGTACCGTGGTCACGCGGAATGCTGAGGCACGACACATTGCATCGACCATAACCAACAGCTCCATCAAATTATCGTTAGCCGGTGAGCAGGTCGGTTGTACAATGAAAACGTCTCTACCACGGACGTTGTCTTCGATTTCAACCATCACTTCGCCATCGCTAAACTTACCGACAACCGCTTTACCCAGTGGCATATTCAAATGATTGGCAATGGCATCCGCCAACGGTTTATTCGCGTTGCCGCTAAAAACCATCATTTTATTATCGGACACGACTATACACCTTACACGCCTGGAGAATCATTTTGTCTCAAAATATGGCTGGGGCGCCAGGATTCGAACCTGGGTATGCAGGGATCAAAACCCTGTGCCTTACCGCTTGGCGACGCCCCAAAAACTCTACTATACACAGAGCTGGCTTTTAGGTGATTGTTGTCAATCCCCCTTCTTCAGCCCTGTGAAAACCTCCGTCATTATAACGTCTTAGCCTGAGCCAATCTATTCATTAATGGCGAAATATTCTTACCTTTTACGATAAACCCATGCCACTCATCAGGTAATTCAGTTAAAACAGCCTCGGCTGCTTTACGTTGCTCAAATTCGGCAAATACACTGCAACCTGTGCCGCTCATTCTGGCTGAAGCATGACGCCCCAACCAAGCCAAGGCCTTACCGACCAGGGGATACGCTTGTTTTACTACCGCTGCACAGGAATTTTCAGTATCTCCTGAAAGAAAGCTGCGTATTCTGATCGGAACTGCGTCCCGTGTCAAATCTTCGTGCAAAAAAACGGCCGATGTTTCAACGTGACAGGGCACTATAACCACTAAAAACCAGGGTTCGGGTAAAATAAGAGGGGTCAAAATCTCTCCTACACCTTCAGCCCAAGCCGCTTCGCCACGCACAAAAACCGGCACGTCCGCACCCAATTGCAAGCCAAGTGTGGCTAAATCATCTTTTGTCAATCCCAGCTTCCATAAGTGATTAAGCGCCACCAAAACAGTTGCAGCATCAGAGCTGCCTCCACCCAGGCCAGCACCCATAGGGAGCACTTTATTTATGGAAATATCCACGCCATGCGGTGTGCCGCTCATTTGTCGCAGTAGTTGCGCCGCACGAATGCTTAAATCTTGCTCTTCAGAGACGCCTTGAACCGGGTTTATTCGTCGCACAATGCCATCATCCCGGAGAAAAAAAGATAAGCTGTCGGCATAATCTATAAACTGAAAAACCGTTTGTAGTTCATGGTATCCATCATCTCTACGGCCGGTAATCCGTAACATCAAATTCAATTTTGCCGGTGCAGGCCAGTTTTTTGAATACATTAACCTTGCTCATCATCCATGTATTGCCACTCATTAATAATCAATTTAATTTGCCACGGTGCTTTTTTTAAATACACTTTTCGAGGTAATGCCACGTTATGATCCGGTAAAGTTGTGTAAGCTTTATAACGAATCGACCATTGTGATTGGCCTAGCTCGGAGATACGCCCGGAACGATCAAGGATTGTGGTGTGTTCGCGCGTTGGCTCCGGTAACCCGCGTACCCAATAAGTCAATTGCTCGAAAGGAAGAGGCCAACCCAAACGTTGATCAAGTAACTCAGATACACTTTTCCCAGACAGTATGGTGCCATCTGAAGCTTTCAATACGACGCCACGATGATTCCCTTTTATCAGAACAGCGCCTTGACCCAGGGGGCCGCTAAAGTGCAATTCAAAATCATCTTTATTTTGCTGCGACCAGCGCAGAGTTCCGCTCCAGTTTTCCTCAGCATTGCGTATTGACATCCGCCCGTTTAAAACCCAACTGGATATTTTTTTAACTTGTTCGATATGGTCTGGATACTGTTGTTCGGGATTAAGTGTAGCCTGCTTTACTGCTGTAGTGCATCCACCTATAAGCAGCGATAAGCTGATAGCAACATATAGGTGGATTTTCATGAGGCGTAATAAAATATCAAGTAAAAAATTTAGGATAATACAAAATTACAGTGAAATGACTTTTCAGCTATTTATCCAGGCGTTCCATCAATTCTGTAATAATATTTTTTTTAGCGGTTGGGCCTGTTTGTTTTAAAGCTCGCGCCCACACTTTTCGTGCAGCGTCCTGCTCACCGGATACCCAGAGTACTTCACCCAAGTGGGCGGCAACCTCTACATCCATTTTTAACTCAAGAGCCCGGCTAAGATATTTTTTAGCTTCATCGTAATGACCCATGCGATAATGCACCCAGCCCATGCTGTCTACAATATGGAAATCATTGGGGCGCAGTTCCAGGGCACGTGAGATCAGTTCCAATGCCTCTTCATAGCGTTCGGTACGATCAGCCAGAGTATAACCCAAGGCATTTAATACCTCCGAATTGTTTGGGTCACGTGTCAGAATGGCTCGTAGATCCTTTTCCATTATGTCTAGTCTGTTTGTCTTGTCGGCGACCATAGAGCGCGCATAGAGCAAATCTGCATTATCGGGAAACTCTTTTAATGCCTCGTTATAAACAGAAAAAGCGGTTTCATAATCTTCAACGTCGATCAATACTTCGCCTTCAACGAGGCTCAAACGAAGTGTTTGTGAGGGTCGCTGTGCTTTAATGGCATTAATTAACGCCCTGGCGTTATCGATATCGCCTTCACGTGCAGTGATGACAATAATTCGAATTTGCGCATTGATATAATGTTCGCCCTCCGAAATAGCCGAATACCGTTTTTTCGCTTGCGCATTATTGCCTCGCTCTTCTTCAAGTCGGCCAAGATAATAATCCACCTCGAAAATTCGATTACCGCTATTTTTGAGTTGCAAAAAATAAGATTCCGCATCATCAATATGCCCCAGTTGCAGTGCGATATAGCCGATAGCAAATATCACTTCTTCCGTATCCGGTTGAAGCTTGTCAATTTTTTTAAATTGCAGCAGGGCATCAGGCATACGACCGTCATCGGCCAATTGACGCGCATAAAACAATCGATAATCAATGACATCGGGAGAACGTTTGATCTGTTTTTCGAGAAAAGACAAAGTGGCGTTATTTTGGCCTAAGGCAGTTAAAACCCGGGCTTTTTGCAGTACGGCAGGGATCCAGTCTTTCTTCAAGAGCAAAACCTGATCAATGGCTTTGGAAGCGGTTTTATTTTCCTCCAGACGCAGAGCTAAATGGCTTAAAGCAAATAAGGCATCGGAATTATCTTCATGTCGATCAACAAGGCGCTGCATTAAATCCAAAGCTGCACGCTTGTCCCTTTCACGGCTTAACAGCCCTGCCACAATCATAAAGCCGCCATCCGCTTCTGACTCGTTACTATCCAATACGCGTTCCATGTGCTCTAATGCAGCATCAACGTCACCCGTGCGGATATACAGTGCGATCAATAATTGACGAGCTTCATCATTTTTAGGGTCTAGCTCCACCCACAGTTGAGCTGCGCTCAATGCAGACTCATTATCTCGTGCATAAACAGCAACGCGACTTGCTCTTTCTGCGAGACGTGCATCCCGGGTAGATTGAGCCAGTTTGCTATACAGACGAACAGCAACATCCAGATGCGCTCTACGCGCGGCAATATCGGCCAACAGCAAATCGTAAAGCTGATCTGCCGTTAATGCAGAGTCAGGTATGACAGCTGAAGTTTGAGTGCGGGTCACTTCTTTTTTGGTTTGTGTTTGTTGCTCTGCTTGTTCCGTGATTTTTTTTGTCGATGAGTTTGTCACCAATGGCGGTGTAGAAGCACAGCCTGCTAAAATCATGAGTGATAAAAATACTGGAACGGTTATAGACATCAACCTCATCGAAATCTCCTCAATTGGGACTTAGTTTTAAAGATCAGTACCAATTCTATTCAAAAACAGCGAATAAATAACTTGACTCTTAACGATAGACCGCTAAATCAGTTATTAGTTACTACGGTCTTATGCTTCATTTTCTAAAGGGAAAGGGTTTCTCTCGCAAAACCTGTATTGCCTGCTGGCCTTACTATATAATGCTTGAGGGTTAAGGCAAGAGCCGTAGTCAATACTCAATAGAGCACATTTTAAAGATAGCGTTTTTGCAGAAAGAAAACAAGAACTTAAACCACAATTAAAGTCATGCCAATTATTGCGTTAGGAATAAACCACAAGACTGCTCCGGTTGAAATAAGGGAGAAAGTCTCTTTTTCCCAGGAAAAGCTGGAGGAAGCGCTACGTGACCTCACCTCACAATCCAATATTAATGAGGCGGCTATTTTATCAACATGTAATCGCACCGAGCTGGTTTGTCATACTGAAAATAACGAAGACAGCGCAACGATTATCGACTGGTTCCGCCATTACCACAAACTAAGCGGGGAAGAAGTAGACCCCTATATTTACACTCACCCCGAGCAGCAAGCCGTGCAGCACATGCTTCGTGTTGCATGTGGCCTGGATTCATTAATCCTGGGTGAACCGCAAATTCTGGGACAAATAAAAACGGCTTATCGCCAAGCCGTAGACGCGGGTACCGTCGGTACCTTGCTCGGCAAGCTTTTTCAATATACTTTTTCCGTTGCTAAACAAATTCGCTCTGATACGGCTATTGGTTCCAGTTCCGTATCCGTTGCTTTTGCTGCAGTCAGCCTGGCTAAACAAATATTCAGCGACTTTGCTTCGCATACCGCATTACTGATTGGTGCGGGAGAAACCATCGAACTGACGGCTCGCCATTTACACGAAAATGGCATTGGTCGCATTATCATTGCCAATCGTACGGTTGAAAAGGCTCATGCGCTAGCAAAAGAATTTAATGGTTACGCTATTGTTTTGCAAGATATTCCAGGGCATCTTGCCGAAGCCGACATCATCATTTCATCGACAGGCAGTCCCCTGCCTATACTGGGCAAAGGGGCGATTGAACGAGCGTTAAAAACACGTAAACATCAACCCATGTTGATGGTGGACATTGCGGTACCCCGAGATATTGAACCGGAAGCAGGCGAGCTGGATGATGTCTATTTATATACGGTAGATGACCTGCAAGAAATTATTGAAGAAGGTCTGCGTTCACGGCAGCAAGCCGCTAAGCAAGCTGAAGAAATTATTGACCATGAAGTGATTCAATTCATGGGCTGGCTGCGATCTTTGGAGGCGGTTGGCACCATTCGGGAATATCGTAAAAAAGCAGAAGAAACCCGTGACAACGAACTCAGCAAAGCACAGCGTATGTTGGCTAAGGGCGAAGATCCAGAAAAAGTACTGGCTTGGCTTGCTCATGGTTTGACCAATAAAATAATACATACACCTTGTACGCAGATGAAACAAGCTGGATTTGATGACCGTTTTGAGGTCATTGAAACAGCCCGGCATATTTTTGGCCTAGAGCAATTAACAAATAAGATTAAATAAATAACGTGAAACCCTCCATTAGAAGTAAGCTGGAAAATATCTCAGAGCGTTTGCAAGAGCTGAGTGCCTTATTGTCAGAGTCCGACATCATTAGCGATCAAAACAAATTCCGCGAACTATCTAAGGAATATGCGCAAATTGCCCCCCTCGTTAAGTGTTTTGATCGATATAATGGCACCTTGGCCGATTTGCAAGCGGCTAACGAGATGCTTAAGGATGAGGATCTCGACGTCAGAGATATGGCCAAAGAAGAAATAAACGAAGCGACAGAGCAAAAAAACAATTTAGAACAAGAGCTGCAAATATTGCTTCTGCCAACAGATCCTCACGATCAAAGCAATACCTTTCTGGAAATTCGAGCGGGTACGGGTGGCGATGAAGCGGCTATTTTTGCGGGTGATCTGTTTCGTATGTACCTGCGTTATGCGGAACTCAACAACTGGCAAGTTGAAGTTCTCAGTGAAAATCTGGGAGAGCATGGGGGTTATAGAGAGGTTATTTCACGCATCATTGGCCAGAACGCTTACTCGAAACTAAAATTCGAATCGGGTGCGCATCGTGTACAGCGTGTGCCTGAAACAGAGTCGCAGGGGCGAGTGCATACTTCGGCCTGTACGGTTGCGGTGATGCCTGAAGTGGATGAGGTCGAAGCCATAGAAATTAATTCCGCTGATCTTAAAGTTGATACTTACCGTGCTTCAGGCGCGGGAGGGCAGCATGTCAATAAAACAGATTCCGCCATTCGTCTTACTCATTTACCCACCGGCGTGGTTGTGGAATGCCAGGATGAACGCTCGCAACATAAAAACCGAGCGCGAGCCATGTCTTTGTTGCAGGCGAGGTTGCTGGCTGCTGAACAAGAAAAACAACAACTTGAGCAAGCCAGTGAACGTAAGAAACTGGTAGGCAGTGGTGACCGCTCTGAACGCATCAGAACATACAATTATCCACAGGGGCGGGTTACCGATCATAGAATCAATCTGACGCTATATAAGCTGGAAGAAGTGGTTACCGGCAATCTTGGTCTTGTTATTGACCCTCTTATCCACGAGCACCAGGCCGAGTTACTTGCGGAAATGACAGAAACCTGAGCTTGCTTTGCTATGACGACCTGCGTCTCTCAACTCCTCACGCAAGCTTCATTACGCTTAAACTCGCAAGCTGAACCTCGTTTAGAGGCTGAAATTTTGCTGGCCTATTGCTTGAAAAAACCTCGTGTTTTTCTTTATGCTTGGCCGGATCACTCCGTTAAAATTGAGCAGAAAGTTTTTTTTGAACAGCTTGTTGCTCGCCGAAGCACAGGTGAACCCGTCGCTTATATCTTGGGTTATCAGGAGTTTTGGTCGCTCACTTTGCAGGTAACCCCGGCAACATTAATACCTCGCTCAGAAACAGAATTACTCGTTGAGCGCGCCTTAAGCTTTATATCTGAAAATAAAAACTTGTCCATTCTTGATTTAGGTACGGGCAGTGGTGCTATTGCGCTTGCGATTGCAAGAGAGCGACCTGCTTGTAAAATCACGGCCACGGATCGCTGCGTGAACGCTCTGGCCGTAGCTCAAAATAATACAAAAAAAAATCATATTACTAATGTGCATCTGATGCAAAGCCACTGGTTTAGCGCATTAAATTCAGGTGTTTTTGATATCATCGTGTCCAATCCGCCTTATATTTCCGAAAATGATCCGCATCTGTATCAGGGCGATTTGCCCTATGAGCCAGATATCGCATTAACCAGTCGAGATGACGGTTTGGCTGACATTAAAAAAATTATTGGCGAGGCCTCCCGATATTTAAAAACAAACGGTTGGTTGTTGTTGGAGCATGGATACCATCAGGCTGAAAAAGTGAGAGCATTGTTTGGAGAGCAGGGCTATCAATCCATCCATACTGAACTGGACTATGCAGGACATCCCCGTGTGACGTTGGCACAAAAAATGGTTTAATTTCGAGTCTTTAATCTTTAGAAAAAAACTCAGAAATAGGTATGATCCTATGCGACATGGGGGGTAAAACCTGAATTTCAAACGCTATGAGTATATGATATGAACGGGATGTGATCTGAAATACAAAAGGCAATGCATGTGATGGATAAAAATAAACTGGATCAGGTGGTGGCCAATGCTCAAAAAAATAAATTGAAGCGTGAGGCCGGTTATAGAGAAAAAGCGCTTAAATTATATTCATGGATATGTGGTCGTTGCTCACGAGAGTTTACGCGAGCGAATCTTCAGGAGTTGACCGTGCACCACCGTAATCATGATCACGATTATAATCCAGAAGATGGTAGTAATTGGGAATTGTTATGCGTCTATTGTCACGATAACGAACATCAACGTTTATTAGACGGCGAGGGTACCAACAATACCGATGGGGCAGGGCAGGCAGCCACACATAATCCCTTTGCTGGACTGTCTGATATGCTGGAACCGAAAAATAAAGATCGTCGTAAAAAATGAATGGGCGTAAAATACATTCATTATTCCTGGGTTTATAGTTTTTCGGTTTTGTTTCCTGGGTCGTACTGGTATTGATGTTCCTGTAGATAATCAGAACGAATTCGTACAATACAATCTGACTTCCAAGCAGGGAAGTTCCCTGTGTTTATTCCTTGATCATGCCTTTTTAAGGTATAATGTCGCGCTTTTCGGTTGGCCTCTTGCTTCATGAAATACTTCAATCTAGGAATGTTATATGTTATCCACTGCCAATATTACGATGCAGTTTGGGGCTAAGCCCTTGTTTGAAAATGTCTCTGTTAAATTCGGTCAGGGTAACAGCTATGGCCTGATTGGCGCTAATGGCTGTGGTAAGTCCACGTTTATGAAGATTTTGGGAGGGGATCTGGAGTCCAGCGCCGGGACGGTAAGCAAAGACCCTGATGAGCGTATTGGCAAGTTACGACAGGATCAATTTGCCTTTGAAGATTTCTCCGTTATAGATACTGTTATTATGGGTCATGCCGAATTATGGGCCATCAAAAAAGAACGGGATCGTATTTACTCGCTGCCTGAAATGAGTGAAGAAGAGGGTATGAAGGTAGCCGAACTAGAGACTGAATTTGGCGAAATGGATGGCTATACTGCTGAATCGCGTGCGGGCGAATTATTGCTGGGTCTGGAAATTCCAACTGAACAACACGATGGTCCCATGAGCGCTATCGCCCCTGGCTGGAAGTTACGTGTTTTGCTCGCCCAGGCTTTATTTGCTGATCCTGATATCATGTTGCTTGATGAGCCCACCAATAATCTGGACATCAATACCATTCGCTGGTTAGAAGAAATATTAAATCAACGTCACTGTACCATGATCATTATTTCGCATGACCGGCATTTTTTAAACAGTGTTTGCACCCATATGGCTGATTTGGATTATGGTGAGTTACGTATTTACCCAGGCAATTACGATGAGTATATGCTGGCATCTACCCAGGCGCGCGAACGTCAATATGCTGATAATGCCAAGAAAAAATCTCAAATTTCTGAGCTTCAAGCGTTTGTCGCGCGCTTTTCAGCAAACGCATCCAAGGCAAAACAAGCCACCTCACGCGCTAGACGAATGGAAAAAATTCAGCTTGATGAGATCAAGCCCTCTAGTCGGGTCAATCCCTTTTTGCGTTTTGATCAGGATAAAAAATTACATCGCCAGGCTTTAGAGATTAAAAGCATCAGCAAAGGCTTTGCTGATGAACCTGTATTTAACAATTTAAAGCTGGCGCTTGAGGTGGGTGAACGATTAGCAATTATTGGTCCCAACGGTATTGGTAAATCGACCTTGCTTAAAATTTTGATCGGTGAACTTGAGCCAGACTCAGGTGTTATTAAATGGTCTGAAAATGCGAATATCGGCTATTGCGCGCAAGATCATGCCGAAGATTTTGAGCAAGATATCAATCTTTTCGATTGGATGAGTCAGTGGGGGCAGCCCGGCGACGATGAACAGGTTATTCGCGGTACGCTGGGTCGCTTGCTCTTTTCTCGAGATGACATTAACAAATCGGTCAAAGTTATTTCTGGAGGCGAGCAAGGCCGCATGTTATTCGGTAAGTTAATGTTGCAAAAAGCCAATATCTTGGTGATGGACGAACCCACTAATCATCTGGATATGGAGTCTATAGAATCACTCAACATGGCATTAGAAAACTACCCGGGTACTTTGATTTTTGTCAGTCACGACCGTGAGTTTGTATCATCACTGGCGACTCGCATCATCGAACTCACGCCAAGTGGTGTCGTTGATTTCATGGGTAGCTATGATGAGTATTTACACAAACAAGGTGTAGAATAAATAGGAGTCAGCGCGCAATAAGGTGCCTGTTTTCTTATCTGGGTTTGGGTCTTTCTCCAACGATGGCTTTGATTGTGGTTGTTTCACGATTGCGAATGAGTTTGAGCTGAATTTCTGTTTCAGGTGGGACGCTGGTAATTGCGTTGATCAAGTTGCTGGCTTTGTGAATTTCTTTGTTGTCAATGTGGGTAATAATGTCGCCTGGTAGCAGTCCAGCCAAGTGAGCAGGGCCATTTTTTAAAACGCCTGCGACTAAAACGCCTGTTTTTTCCGGTAGACCAAAAGAATCAGCAAGTGCTGTTGTTATGTTTTGCACTTCTATTCCCAGCCAGCCGCGTATAGCGTGTCCATATTCAAGAATTTGTTGCATTACATTTTTGGCCAGATGGATAGGAATAGCAAAGCCGACGCCCTGGGAGCCGCCGGATCGTGAAAATATGGCGGTGTTAATGCCTACGAGTTCGCCACGGGCATTGATTAATGCTCCCCCCGAATTTCCGGGGTTGATGGCGGCATCAGTTTGTATAAAGTTTTCAAAAGTACTGATGCCCAGTTCGCTACGTCCGGTGGCGCTGACGATACCCATGGTGACGGTTTGTCCTATGCCAAAGGGGTTGCCTATGGCGAGAACAACGTCGCCTATGCGCAGCTCGTCTGAATGGCCTAATGTAATAGCGGGTAAGTTTTCCGCGGGGATGCGGAGGACGGCGATATCGGTCTCAGGATCGCTGCCGACAACCACAGCCTTTGAGCTGCCGCCATCACGAAAGGCTACCAGAATTTCATCGGCTTCGGCAATGACATGATTGTTTGTCAGGATATAACCGTTTTTGCTAATAATGACCCCGGATCCCAAGCTGTTTTCGATCTTTTTCTTGGGCCCGAGTTGGTCGCCGAAAAAGCGGCGAAACGCCGGGTCGTCAAAAAGAGGATGTAAGCGGCGTGTCGTTACTTTCGCGGTGAAAATATTGACCACTGCTGGTGCCGCATTTTCAACGGCGATGCTATAAGAAGCGGGTGAATTTGATCTTGTGGTATCACGGGACGGTGCTTCTGTAATCTCTACAGAGGGGCGCAAATCAACTTCACCTGGGCGGAATATAACGATCAAAAGAAAGCCTGCCAAGACGCCAACGGCCAGACCTTGAACTAGGTAGGGAGCTATTTTTCGTAAATCCATTTTTCGAAAGCGGCTTATTTATAAGTCTAGTCAGTTTGAATGGCGAAGCTAGGAGGCTGTCCGAGAATAGAGAGCCGACTGCGGAAAATCCATTTAGGCCATATTTTCCGATCAATTTCGTTAAAGATGCTCATATAGTAAGTACCCCGCCATAATTTTTTAATATTCATTGGTCTTTGTTTACGTGACTCTGCGTTACAGCTCCTGTCACAATAGCTCACTTCGCTGTGCCTTGACTCACGCGAAAAGTCCTGCATAAATTGAGTTAAAATAATTATGGCGGGGTACTTATTCGCCTCGTTTGGTCGAAAAATCTGACCCAAAACGACTTCCCCTCGCTACGATTTCTATTCTCGGGCAGTCTCCTAGTGTATTATTTTGCACTCTAACATAATTTTCTTCTGTGTATGTTGAGTTTGACGTGATAAGGGTGGCTTGTAATGTTCTATCCTCCCCGTTAAAAATGAGGAAATTTATTTTCATTGAATTTTTAAGGTGTAGGGCATGGTGGCGTTGATAGATTTGGTTCAGTACAGCAATGAAGCGCTTGAAGTGGATAAATTTCAAGATTATGCTCCAAATGGTCTTCAGGTTGAGGGCGCGCGCGATGTCGAGTTGCTTGTAACCGGAGTTACGGCAAATTTAGCTTTATTGGAAGCGGCAGTTGAAGTCGGAGCGCAGGCGGTGATGGTGCATCACGGTTATTTTTGGAAGTCGGAGGCGGCGCCCGTTGTCGGAATGAAACGCAATAGGCTAAAAGTGCTTCTGGAAAATAATATTTCTTTGCTGGCGTACCACCTTCCTCTGGATGCCCATAACGTTTGGGGGAATAATGCTCAATTAGCTTATCGTAACGACTGGATTATTCGAGGGAGGTTGGGCGCAGGAAAAACACCATTAGGATTCTATGGAGAATTATCTCAGAGCATTGGCGTATTGCAGTTTTGTCAAAACGTTGAGCGGACGTTAGGGCGATCTGTGCAGCTAATAGATAGTGGTGTACACTCTGAGGTGAAGCGGTTAGCATGGTGTAGCGGTGCAGCGCAGTCTTATATTGAGGATGCGGCAAGCCTGGGAGTGGATCTGTTTTTAAGTGGTGAAATATCTGAGCAAACGGTTCATATTGCCAAGGAAATGGGCATTCATTATGTCGCCGCAGGTCATCATGCAACAGAGCGGTATGGGGTGTCCTGTTTTGGTGAGCATTTGACTGAAAAGTTTAAAATTCGCCATCAGTTTATTGATATTGATTGTCCGGTTTAATTTTTTAGATTGCGATCAGTGCGAGCGTTCAGCTTAAAGACTTTTGCTATGTATTTGTGCAGGGCGAGCTATTTTGTTGAGTGATTTCCTGTGGATTAATGGTAAAAGCATTGACAGCAGGATTGTGTTTAGTCTAGGATTCAGTTCCTTTGTCGCTGAATGATAATAAAAAGCATTTAGACAATGCAAGTTCAAGCCATTGGTGATTAACAAAGTGTAGTATGTGCATTTAAAAACGGGCAAACATCCCGTCACCTGTTTAGATATCGGGGGATTTAAACAGTATAAATATTTAGTTTCGCGAGAGCCATCATTCTGACGTTGCGCATATATTGTGTTGTCGTTTTTGTGTCTGCGTGATGCTATTTATTTCCCTGCCAGGCAGAAATAAACCGATTTTTTAGGGTGAAATGCCGATTTGTAATTTGGACGAAAGTTGGAAGGACGTTTTTGCAAATGAATAAATATACTTATTGTTTGTACAATGGTAAGAGGCCGGTATCGTGGGTCTCTGCCATTTTGTTGGTTCTAGCGCTGGTATTTTCAGGAGCAGGGTTAGCAGAGGTGCCCAATGCAGTGCCACCAGAAGGGGAGCACAAAGGAGATGATGTTCCCCAGCCTATACATTTCCCTCATGATACGCATGCAAAAATCAACGAAATCAATTGTATGTATTGCCATACTTATGCACGTCGCAGCAAGGTTGCGGGTATTCCGCCAACAAGTAAATGCATGGGCTGTCATTCAGTCATCGCGACAGATAGTGATCGTATCAAAAAGCTGACAGAATATTGGGAAAAGAATGAGTCACCACCATGGAAAAAAGTCCATGATGTGCCCGATTATGTTCATTTTACTCATGAAAAACATATGAAGCGTTTCTTGTTTGACAACGAGGACATGGAAGTTGAGCGTGTATCAGAGGTGTGTGCTTTTTGTCACGGCGAGGTTAAAGATATGGAAGTGGCAAACAAGGTTAAACCGCTGAATATGGGGTTTTGTCAGCGTTGCCATGAGGCGAATGGCGGGCCCTCAGACTGTTGGGCGTGTCATAAATAAATGCGGCTAGTACAGTTAGGCTGTATCTGGCAATAATGGAAACTAATTAGCGAACAGGTGATTTGATATGAGTGGTAACGATATCAACCGCAGAAAATTTTTAAAAGTGATGGGCTGGGGCGGCGCTGGGGCAGCACTGGCTGGCTGCGATATGCCAACAACAGTCACTTTGGAAGAAGGTAAAGAAACTGTTGTTTCGTATTTAATGCCTGAAGAGTATGTTATTCCAGGGCAAGGTGTTTATTTTGCTTCCACTTGCCAACAATGTCCGGCGGGATGCGGTGTACATGGCCGAGTGCGAGAAGGTCGTGTGCTCAAACTTGAAGGTAATGCCGTTTCACCCATTAATGAGGGTGGGCTTTGTCAAATGGGTCAGGCAGGTGTACAAACTCATTACAATCCGGATCGCTTAACCAAACCGTTATTGCGTAAAGGGGGTTCATTAAGCGAGGTGACATGGGAAGAGGCTCTGGCTGCGCTGGATGAAAAAATAGGTGCAAATTCGAGTGTTGAAGGTGGCAAGGTTGCTTGGATGACTGGCACGGTAAGTGGCCATCAATCAGTGTTGTTAGAAGGGTTGTTAGAGTCTTTAGGGGGCGCTAAACATTACGTCTATGATTTGATCAATAATCATGTTGCTGCACAAGTGAATGAGGCAATGTATGGCACAACCCGCCCGACTTATCATCTGACGAAGGCTAAAGCGGTTTTGTCGTTTGGTGCAGATCTAGTCGGTGTTTCTCAATCCCCCGTACACTTTGCTGCTGAATATGCAAAATTCCGAGAAGCACCACGCGGTGTGCTCATACAAGTTGAACCTAATATGTCTCTGACAGGCGGTAATGCTGACTTGTGGGTGCCTGCTAAGCCCGGTACGGAAGGCGCACTGGCTATGGGTATTGCCCATGAGTTGATTAATAATCATGGGAAAGATGCCAGCGCGTTGCCCTCTGGTTTAAATGGAAAAATAAAAGCTTATGATCTGGCCAAAGTTGAAACTCTGACTGGGGTTCCTACGGATAAAGTGAAGTCTATCGCAAAAATTCTGGCAGAAAAAGCACCGAGCTTGATACTAACAGGGGCTTCAATTGAGTCCTCAGAGAATGGTTATGCTGCGACGGCAGCCGCGGCCATGTTAAATGTTTTATTAGGCAATGTGGGCGAAACCATTACTTCTTCTGGTGGTTTCCCGTTTCCACAGCTGGATGCCAAAACGGGTTCGGGTGCCGATTTACTACAGTTTGCTGATGCCGCAGGCAAAGGTGCAATTGATGTTGTATTTTTTCATGGTGTGAACCCAGTTTTTACTGCACCAGGCTATTTAGATTTGGAAGCGGGATTAGGGAAAATTCCTTTTAAAGTTTCGTTGTCTTTGTTTGCGGATGAAACAACAAACCAGGCCGATCTGGTACTTCCTTTAGCTTCAGCGTTGGAAGATTGGGGCACTCATGTTCCCGCTTATCAGCCTGAACAATCCGTCATCGCTATGCAGCAACCCTTAATGGAAAAACTATATCCTGCAACGAAAGGCTTTGGTGATATTTTGCTCGATATGCTGAAGTTACGTAAAGTTGAAGGCTATACAGATTTTTCTGATTATTATGCCTTTTTACAAGATGCGTTTGCGGCACTGCCTGCAGAGTTCAAAAATGGTGTTGACAATGCGTCATTCTGGAATCAAACATTAGCCTCTGGTTTTATTTCTATTCCAAAACAAAATGCCAGCATTACAGCCAATGCCTTAGATATTGCCGTCACCTTGCCAGGTGAAAATATAAACTATGGCTTGAGCTTGCTTCCTGCAATACGCTTGGGTATGTGGGATGGGCGGCATGCGAATATACCTTGGTTACAAGAGGCGCCCGACCAAATTACCAAAGCTGTTTGGGGTTCCTGGGCTGAGATTCATCCAAAAACTGCATCGCGTTTAGGTTTGGCGACTGGAGATTTTATTAAAGTTGAATCTGTAAAAGGTGATGTGGAAGTCCCCGTCTATGTCTATCGTGGTGTGTTTCCTGATTCAGTTGCTGTCTCAGTTGGCCAAGGACATCAGGCTTATGGTCGTTATGCGGAAGGTCGTGGTGTTAATCCTTTAACTATATTGGATAGCGCCACGGATGGAAAGACGGGTGAGCCTGCCCTTTATGGTACGCGGGTTAAAGTCTCAAAAGTAGCTGTAAATAAAGATGAAATATTAGTTCAGTTTGGGGGTAGCGAATCTCAGGTTGGGCGTAAACTTGCAGCTACAATCACTGCAGAAGTGTTTAATCGCACTGAGGGAGCGTAAAAATGTCATTGCAGAATGTTCTTACTAACTGGTCTCAATATCGTAAAACTCATGAAGATGGTGGGTTTTATGACTATGAGCATATGTGGGGGATGTCCGTAGACTTGAATAAGTGTACGGGTTGTAACGCCTGTTCTGTTGCGTGTTATGCAGAAAACAATTTGGCGGTTGTCGGCAAAGAAAAGTTCGATAAAGGCCAGGGTATGCACTGGATGCGTGTTGAACGATATTGGGATGAACCTGACTTGGCAGCAGGCGAAAGCACGGAATTTTCAGAGCATGGTGGCAGTTTTTTGCCGATGATGTGTCAGCAATGTAATGCGGCGACTTGTGAGCCTGTTTGCCCGGTTGCCGCAACATACCATACACCTGATGGCTTAAATGCACAGGTTTATAATCGCTGTATCGGATCACGGTATTGCTCAAATAATTGCCCTTATCGTTTACGATATTTTAACTTTTACTCTTATTACGAATCTTCATGGCCTGAACCTTTAAACATGCAGTTAAATCCTGATTTGTCTGTGCGTGACAAGGGCGTTATGGAAAAATGTACTTTTTGTGTTCAGCGGATACGTGTGGCTAAAGATACAGCAAGCCGGGAAAATCAAGCCCTTGTCGACGGAGATATTACGCCAGCTTGTGTTCAAACATGTCCAACTAAAGCCTTGGTTTTTGGTGATCTGATCAATACGGAAAGCAAGCTTTCTAAACTTTGGGCCTCTCACGAAGTTGAATTGGGTAAAACAGAGCAGCATAAGAAAAATAAAGAAAAGCGGGGTTACCGTGTATTTGAAGAACTCAATACGGATCCCTGTGTTATGTACTTGGAAAGAGTGAAAGAAGTATAAGTGTTTTGCACTACGAGAGTTGCTAATTTAGTTGGCGTAAATGGACGAAAAAGCCTAACGTTTCGAGGGGCAGTATGAAAGACATTAACGAAGATATAAAGTGGGCACAGATTAATAAAGATGTGCTCCGGAGTATGGAAAATCCCAGAAGGGGGTATTGGATTGCACTTATTGCGTGTGTCGCAATGATTGCCTGTGCGGTTGCGGCTGAAATATATCAGTACCAATATGGAATGGGTACGGCGAACCTAAACTGGCCCCATATGTGGGATTTATACATTGCGACCTTCATTTTCTGGATTGGTATGAGTCATTCAGGAACCTTATTGTCAGCAATTTTACATATTATTCATGCGGACTGGCGTAAGCCGATTTATCGTTTTGCTGAAGCCATGACCACCTTCTCATTGATGACAGCTGGGCTATTTCCTATGATCCACTTAGGACGTGTCTGGAATTTATACTGGGTACTCCCTTATGTGACTGATCGTGGAATATGGCCGAACTTTCGTTCTCCCTTGGTTTGGGATGCTTTTGCAATTTCTACCTATTTAACTTCATCTGCGATTTTCTTATTTATAGGTATGATTCCAGATTTGGCTATTTGTCGTGACAATGCTCGTGGCTGGCGGAAAAAATTATATACCGCACTCTCTCTAGGTTGGAGAGGTGATGACAGGCAGTGGCGTAACTTCCGTCGTACCTATTTGGTTATGGCGTGTTTCTTGATCCCTCTTGCGGTATCCGTTCATTCGATCGTATCGTCTGATTTTGCAATGTCAATTATGCCGGGTTGGCACATCACTACCTTTCCACCTTACTTTGTGGCGGGTGCCTTGTACTCTGGTTGCGCCGCAATCATTACCTTGTTTGTCTTGTTACGTTACTTCTTCCGTTTTGAAGAGTACATGACCATATCCGTTCTTGAAAAGACCTGTAAGCTGACGTTCGCCATCGCGATGGTGTGGACTTACCTGAACCTGATCGAGTTTGCTTCTGTATGGTACGGTCACGATGTTCCAAGTAAAGAAGTCTTAATGGATAAGTTTGTAGGGCCTTATGCACCTTACTTTTGGGTGATGATCTTTTGTGGTTCGGTGATGCCCTTTGCCTTTGCTTTCCGTAAGCTGCGTCGACATATCCCCAGTATGTTTGTATTGTCAATTATCCTTAACCTCGGTATGTGGCTGGAACGCTGGATGATTGTTACACCCACGCTGAGTCTTGGTTATCATCCCATTGCGTTCGATACGATGTGGCCGAGTATGATCCAATGGGCTATTGTATTTGGTAGTTTTGGCTGGTTTGGCATGTTATTCCTGGTTTTTGTGAAAGTCTTTCCATCTGTATCGATGTATGAAGTTAAAGAGATGGTTTATCACCGTCGTGGATTGGCAGGCAAGGATCCTGATGCAGTGTTACATTCACGCACAGGGAGCGATGATAGGCCGTCTTCCTCATCATCAGGCGGTGGTGGATCTCCGGGTGGTGGAACACCCGCGCCGGGCTTAGAAGGAGCTTAATAATGAAAAAATATAAAATCATGGGCTTGTTTGCCAACTTTGGTGAGGCTTTTAATGTGATTAAGGATGTTGGCGAAGGTAAGCTTAAGGGAGCGAGTATTGACGATATCACGACTAAGTCTCCTATTGAGCATCCTGAAATCGACGAGGTTCTCGGGCCTAGAAAATCTCACGTGCCCAAATTCACTCTCTGTGGTGCGATATTTGGCATAACGTTTGGCTTCTTATTTCTTGCTGCTGCACAAGCCAATTTTCTGGTACAGCCGCAAGGTGGAAAAGCAGTCATTCCTATTCCGTCAAATATAGTATTAACCTATGAAATGATGATTTTGTTTGCAGTGCTAAGTACGGTTGCAGGTTTTATGATCACAGCAAGAATGTTTACTAAACGCAGCCCACTATATAGTGAAAAGGTTGGTGTCGATCAAATAGGTATTATCATTGATCTTGATGACTCTAATCTGGAAGCGGCTAAAGAGTTGTTGAAATCTCATCAGGTGCTTGAGATACGTGAAGAGGTAGTGAAATGAGACGAATGGGTTTAGCTACTGCGGCATGTTTGTTGCCGTCAATAGTATTTGCATGGCCTTGGTCGACAGATATGATGAATCAGCCAAGTATAAAGCCTCAAGAATTAGGGAATGGGACGACAGAAATGGCCGCATTTCCTGTTCGTTCAGTGCCTGTTCAAGGGCTTGCTACCAAAGTGAAAAATCGCGAGGAGGCAAAAACATTAACGAACCCGATTCCAGCGACGGCAGAATCATTAAAGACAGGTCGTACCTTGTTTCGTATCTATTGTTCAGCCTGTCATGGTTTGACTGGAAGGGGTGAATCGCCCGTAACGAATAAAATAGGTGCAATTGCCTTAAATGATGACTATGTTCAAAAAACACTAACCGAAGGTTGGATTTATGGAACTATTACTTTTGGTAGTTTTGTGATGCCAGCATATGGTGTGCCGGGGGGTAATGCTGAGCGACGAGGTTCCAATGACTTGGATGTAGAAGAACGATGGCATGTTGTCAATTATGTACGCAATGGTTTAGTTAACGAGCCCGCCGTGAAAACGGCCTCTAAATAACTAATTATGTTTAAACTATTTAATATTATGAGGCCAGAGGGTTAGCTATGGAGAACTTTGGTAGTTGGTCGGTATTAACGACAAATTTTTTAATTGTGCTGTATCTTGCGCTTAATGGCGTAACACTTGCGGCGGTTTTGCATCTCGTTAATGGGAAGTGGCGTTTTAAGGTTCGCAATATTGCGGTCTCAATGGCGGCCTTGTTTCCCTTGGCATTTGTGTTATT
This sequence comes from Gammaproteobacteria bacterium, assembly GCA_013151745.1. Classification (GTDB taxonomy): domain Bacteria; phylum Pseudomonadota; class Gammaproteobacteria; order JAADHS01; family JAADHS01; genus JAADHS01. The sequence goes on from JAADHS010000202.1 coordinate 50,825, forward strand.
GATATTGGTGTTGGCAAATGGTGAACATACGTTTACATGGGTGGCTGCGGCTGCACATGGCGGCGGGCATGGAGATGCAGAACATCATTTGTCTGGGTGGTTAAATTATGACTTTTTGGTTGCCAGGCAAGTAATAGGCTTCTTTATTATGGCGGGGCTCTATACGTTGTTTATCAAGTGGCAGCATGAAAGTGATGTTGATAGTTCTTATGCCGCGCAAAGGCGGTTTCGTAACATTGCTTTGCTGATTCCATTTTTCTACTTTGTCTATGGAACCATGGTTGCGTGGGATTTTGAGATGACGCAAGATCCTTTGTGGCATAGTGCGAGTTATGGTGTTTACCATTTTCAAAGTAATTTCCACATGTATTTAGCTTTCTTAACGGTCTTGCTGTTCTTCCTGAATCGTTCTGGAAGCCTAGAAGAAGAAATTGAGCCGAAAATATTCAATTATATGGCGCAGTTTATGCTCGCAATGACAATATTGTGGACCTATTTTTATTTCACTCAGTATCTGATTATGTGGTACGGGCGTCTGCCAATGGAGATGGGGCGTTTCGATGCCATGATGTATAATGGTTTTGCACCGCTGTGGTGGACTTTCTTGACCTTGAAATTTATTATTCCACTGGCTACTTTAGTCATCAATCCGAATCGACATAATCCTCCGGTGATTGTCGCTGTAGCATGTTGTATTTTGTTAGGTAGCTGGATTGAGCGTTATACGTGGATTGCAGGATCTGTTGACCCTGCTGACTACCATATGCCTATGAGTTCGTTTGTTGATATTGCTTTAACAGCTTTGGTTATCGGTGCAGGCTATTACTCAGTAAGATTTGCAATGCTTCGTTATGGTATTATCAGGCGGAAAACAGACGTAGAAGTAAAAGTAGAATAACTCCTAATTTTAGAGTTTTACTACAGAGAAAAGGCGTGTTTTTACACGCCTTTTTTTATGCTTGTTCTATGAGGAAAATTTTGGTTGAGGTAGGTCTGACGGAGAAAAACGAGCGAAGTTTGAGTGATTTTATATATCGTCGTGACGGACGCAGCAGTGCGGTGTTGGGGGAAAAGGAATGGGTTGTCAGTAAGCAAGGCGATTCTGGCAGGGGTGCTATAAAATCAATGCCGAGGTAGCGAGACTATTGGTTTTTTAAGATTAAATTATTGAGTCGTTTGCTCTCACTTCCTTCTTTCGAAGGAGGGTGGCTATCTATCGCTGCGCATCGTGAAGCATGCTTAGATATTTGCGCCGACTGTCGATGCTTTTCATTAGCATGACAAGATGCTTGTAGACGGTGCCAATTTCTCGTCTTGCCTTTCCTCGGGGTTGAAATTCATGAACCGTTTGACCGCAAAAAGCAGCGTCACTAAAAGATAAGCGATAGCCCACTGTGTAGGGGCAGATAAGTACATTGAAGTTATTAATGACTTTAATGGCATCATGGTAGCGACTGCGACGAAGAGGTACGTTGTTCATAACAACCAAGGCTTTAGCCAGGCCCAGGTTTTGCAGTGTCAGAGGAATGCTTTCAAAGTCATAAACTTGAGGCCTGCAAGGAATGATGGCCCAAGACGCAGCTTTAGCTGCAGCAGAGGTTGCTGGATGAGCACCTGCTGGGGTATCTATAACAACAAAATCTACATCGTTTTGCTTTGCTTTAGCCAAAGCGTTGGGCAAGTCTGAAGCGGTGCTTTCAATTATTGCAGGGCAGTCGTTATTTCGACGAGCGCTCCAATTTAAAGCAGATGTTTGTGGGTCAAGATCAACAACCAGAGTGTTGTGTCCTGCGAGTTGGGCTTCGACGGCCAGCGATAAGGCCAGTGTCGTTTTCCCCGTGCCACCTTTGTGGGCTATAACAGCGATGATATCCATATGCTCCATAAAATACTATAATTTGAGCAAGTCTTCCAGTGTTTATGCAAGGATTTAGTTGTTCTCGGTCGAGTATGAATTAAACCTAGAAAACGCAGCAAAAAGGTGAAAAATATTCTTGTTTGCGGTAAAGTTAGAGGTTCACTTTTCAGGTTTTAGTGTATATATATCCTCTAATAATTTTGGGTAATTCTCGAAAATAGAGACCATAGCGAGCCCAATACCCGTATTACAGTTGCCGAAAGCTTAACCTGTTTTTGGGTAGCCTTTCAGAGGCGGTATATTACTAAAGCAATTCAAAAATATTTTAAGGTAAAGAATAATGACAGATTTTAAAATTGCCCCTTCCATTCTTTCGGCGGATTTTGCTCGTTTGGGAGAAGAAGTAGACCATGTTCTAAGTTCCGGTGCAGATATTGTTCATTTTGATGTTATGGATAACCATTATGTACCCAATTTAACGATCGGCCCCTTGGTATGTGAAGCTTTAAGAAAACATGGTGTCACCGCGGATATTGATGTGCATTTAATGGTCAAGCCCGTTGACCGTATCATCCCTGATTTTGCAAAAGCCGGTGCGACCTACATTACGTTTCATCCCGAAGCGTCGCTGCATGTCGATCGTACTTTGCAGTTGATTCGAGAGCAGGGATGTAAGTCGGGTTTAGTTTTCAATCCAGCCGCTTCTCTGGATGCATTGCAGTATGTGATGGATAAGGTTGATATGATTTTGCTGATGTCGGTGAATCCCGGTTTTGGTGGGCAGAAATTTATTCCTTCTACTCTGGATAAACTCCGTCAAGCTCGGAAATTGATTGACGACAGTGGCCTGGATATTCGTTTGGAGGTGGATGGAGGGGTCAAGGTCGATAACATTCGTGACATTGCCGCCGCCGGTGCGGATACGTTTGTTGCAGGTTCAGCTATTTTTAATACCGATGACTATAAAGCGACGATTGATGCCATGCGTGCGGAACTAGCAAAAGCCTGAAGCTTTGATTGGAGATAAGGCCATGTTAGATTCCAAGCCGGAATTAATTTTAATTGATCTCGACGGTACTCTCATCGACAGTGTTCCTGATTTAGCCTATTGCGTTAATGTTACGATGAGAGCCTTAGGCCGGGCAAGTTGGCCAGAAACTAAAGTCAGAGGGTGGGTCGGTAATGGTGTCGAACGTTTGGTTAAGCGTAGCTTGCTGGGCCAGCTCGATGGCGAGCCGGAAGATGCTATTTTTAAAACAGCAATCGATGTCTTTATGGCAACCTATGCGGATAATGTGAGTGGTCGTAGTGGTCTCTACCCGGGTGTCATCGAGGGCCTGGATGGTTTGGTGAAAATGGGGTATCGCTTGGCTTGTGTGACCAATAAAGCGGCGCGTTTTACGGAACCCTTGCTTGCTGATATGGGTATTTTTGATCGGTTTGAATTGATTGTCAGTGGTGACACCACTGCGAAGAAAAAACCCGATCCATTACCCCTGTTGTATGCAGCAGAAAAAACAGGTGTCTTGCCAGCCGCCGCGTTGATGGTGGGTGATTCAGTTAATGATGTTACCGCAGCACGCAGTGCCGGGTTTCAAGTCGTCTGTGTTCCTTATGGCTATAATCATGGTAATGATATTCGTGACGCTAAGCCGGATGCCGTCATTGATGATTTATCGCAATTGCCGGATTTATTAAGCAAGCTGGGTTAGTAAGGCATGGCAATCAAGATCAGCAGTCAAGAGTTTGCAACATTCAAAGCTCAGGGTTACAACCGTATCCCTATTGTGTTGGAAGTCTTGGCGGATTTAGAAACGCCGCTGAGCACTTTTATGAAGCTGGCTACGGGGCGACCATACAGTTATTTATTTGAGTCTGTTCAAGGCGGTGAAAAATGGGGGCGTTACTCGATTATCGGTTTGCCCTGTCGCACAGCCATCCGAGTGCATGCACAACATATTACAGTAGAGACGGACGGTCAAATTATTGAGCAAGTTGTAGCAAGCGATCCTTTGGACTGGGTGGAACAGTATGCGGCTCAATTCAGGGTTCCAGACGTGGTAAATCTGCCTCGCTTTGCCGGAGGCTTGGTCGGTTACTTTGGCTATGACACGGTACGATATATCGAGCCACGACTCGGGGTTTGCCCTAATCCTGACCCCTTAGGCGCACCCGATATATTCCTGCTGGTTTCTGAAGAGCTGGTTATTTTCGATAACCTGGGGGGGAAGCTGCATATTGTTGTGAATGTTGACCCGGCTATTGACCAAGCCTATGAGCAAGGTATTGTTCGATTGCATCAACTCAGCAGTGAACTGCGTCATCATGTGCTTGCGTATCCTGATAATACAAATGTTTCGCAAAAAATTAACGAAGAAGATTTTGTTTCTGGTTTTACTCAGGAACGTTATGAAGTGGCTGTTGAAAAGATTAAAGACTACATTCTTGCTGGGGATGCGATGCAGGTGGTGTTGTCACAACGGCTGACGATTCCTTACCAGGCACCCCCTCTTAGTTTGTATCGCGCGCTGCGTTGTTTAAACCCATCCCCTTATATGTTTTTCATGGACTTTGGCGAGTTTCAAGTTGTAGGTTCATCACCTGAAATTTTAGTACGACTGGAAAATGGTGACGTGTCAGTCAGGCCGCTAGCCGGTACACGACGCCGAGGTCAAACTGAAGAGGAAGATTTAGCTCTGGAAAAAGAACTGCTGGCAGATCCAAAAGAATTGGCAGAGCATTTGATGTTAATTGATTTAGGTCGCAATGATGCCGGGCGAGTGAGTGAAACGGGTTCCGTAATATTAACGGAAAAAATGGCAGTGGAGCGCTACTCCCACGTCATGCACATTGTCTCCAATGTGCAAGGTCGCCTCAAAAATGACATGAGTGCGATGGATGTTTTGCGTGCTACTTTTCCGGCAGGGACGGTATCCGGTGCACCTAAAGTTCGTGCTATGGAGATTATTGACGAGCTTGAGCCCGTAAAGCGAGGGGTGTATTCCGGAGCGGTGGGTTATCTGGGCTGGGGTGGCAATATGGATACCGCGATCGCCATACGGACTGCGGTGATCAAAAAAAATAAATTACATATCCAGGCGGGTGCGGGTATTGTTGCTGATTCTGTACCGCGTAACGAATGGGACGAAACCATGAATAAAGCTCGTGCTATTTTTCGAGCAGTAGCGATGGCCGAGGCTGGCTTATCAACTGAAACTAAAGTGTAATTTGTCATGTTGTTAATGATCGATAATTATGACTCTTTTACGTACAACCTGGTTCAGTATTTTGGTGAACTGGGTGCGGATGTTAGAGTCTATCGCAATGACCAGATTACTGTGAATGAAATTGTACAATTGAATCCCGAGCAAATTGTGATTTCTCCTGGTCCTTGCACACCTGATGAGGCGGGTATTTCTGTTGCGACGATCCAGCATTTTGCGGGCAAGTTGCCTATCCTCGGTGTTTGCTTAGGGCACCAGAGCATTGCTCAAGCTTTTGGAGCGCGTATTGTTCGGGCAAAACAAGTGATGCATGGCAAAACCTCAGCCATTTTTCATAAAAATGGTGGTGTGTTTACCGATATCCCCAGTCCTTATGACGCGACACGCTACCACTCCCTGGTGATCGATGTCAGCAGCGTGCCTGATTCTTTGGAAATAACAGCATGGACTGAAAAAGAGGATGGGCAGAGGGATGAAATTATGGGGGTTAGACATAAAGAACTTGATATTGAGGGTGTGCAATTTCATCCTGAATCCATATTAACGGAACATGGACACCTTTTATTGAAAAACTTTTTATTGATGACGCGAGGATAACAATGGAACTGTCGGCGGCAATAAGCAGGGTGATGGCGCACCAAGACTTAAGCGCTGCCGAGATGCAATCGGTGATGAGAACGATCATGAACGGGCAAGCAACCCCCGCTCAAATCGGTGGTTTTTTGATTGGCTTGCGTATGAAAGGTGAGACGGTCGATGAAATTGCGGCCGCTGCTCAAGTCATGCGTGATCTGGCGGCACAGGTTAAAATTGCCGCAACACCTTTACTTGATACCTGTGGAACCGGTGGGGATGCATCAGGATCATTCAATATTTCAACGGCCAGTGCCTTTGTTGTTGCTGCTGCCGGTGCGAAGGTTGCCAAACATGGCAATCGTTCTATATCGAGCAAATCAGGCAGTGCTGATGTACTTGAAGCGGCAGGGGTTAAGTTGGATTTGACGCCCGAACAAGTGGCTGCTTGTGTTGAGCAATTGGGCGTGGGCTTCATGTTTGCACCGTTGCATCATAGCGCGATGAAACATGCCATCGGCCCACGCAAAGAAATGGGGGTGAGAACGCTGTTTAATGTGTTAGGCCCATTGACTAATCCGGCGGGTGCCCGCTGTCAGGTATTAGGTGTCTTTGCTAAAGAATGGTTGGAACCCTTAGCTGAAGTATTGGGTCAGTTAGGCAGTCAGCATGTTTTGGTTGTGCATTCAGAAGACGGTATGGATGAAATCAGTATTAATGCCGCAACGGATGTTGCAGAACTAAAAAATGGTGCTGTGATCACTTATAAAATAACACCCGAGCAATTTGGTATGCAGCGTGGCAGTCAGTCTGATCTTGCCGCGAGTGGTGCGCAAGAAAGTTTAGCTATTATCAATTCGGTTTTTGACAATAAAGCGGGTTCGGCTCGAGATATTGTGGCTTTGAATGCGGGTGCGGCGATCTATGTCGCGGGATTAGCGGAGACGATTGAACAGGGGGTGGAACAAGCTTTGGCGGTGCTGGCTGTGGGCGGTGCCAAGGGCAAGCTGCAAGCACTAATTGATTACACACAGAAAATTTAAGTCAGAAGAAGAGCAGTAATAATGTCTACACCTGATATTTTAATAAAAATTCTGACTAGAAAAAAAGAAGAAATTAAGCAAAGACGGGCTGAATGCTCCGTCAACACGTTACTGGCGCAGTGTAATGGTATGGATCACCCTCGAGGCTTTGTTCAGGCAATAAAAGCACGTATTGAAAAAAAACAGTCGGCAGTAATTGCCGAGATTAAAAAAGCATCCCCGAGTAAAGGGGTGTTGCGAGCAGACTTTCAACCTGCTGCGATTGCACGCCGCTATGAGCAAGCCGGGGCAGCTTGTTTATCAGTGTTAACCGACGCTGATTTTTTCCAGGGTTGCGAAGATGACTTGAAAGCAGCCAGAGCCGCCTGTAGTTTACCGGTACTGCGTAAAGATTTTATTATTGATGACTATCAAGTTCATGAGGCTCGTGCTATTGGTGCCGATTGCATTTTGTTGATCGTCGCCGCACTTTCTGATGAACAGCTCTACTCCTTATCTCAAACGGCACGACAACATGACTTGGATGTTTTGGTGGAAGTACATGATCGTGACGAATTGTTACGGGCATTAGCGTTAGAGCAGCCGTTAATCGGAATTAATAATCGTAATCTGAGAACCTTTGATGTTTCTTTGCAAACTACGTTGGATATGTTAGTTGACATTCCAGATGAGACTCTCGTTGTGACAGAAAGTGGCATTTTTGCTGCCGCGGATGTCGCCTTGATGCATGAGCATGGGGTTCATGCCTTTCTCGTTGGCGAAGCCTTCATGAGAGTGCCCGATCCAGGTTTGGAATTGCAGGCTTTATTCTTCTAAAACCGCTTTTAAAACAAAACGGTGATTTTTTCCTGTCAAGTTGTAGGGTTATTATGTGTTGGCTCGTGGGGGTTAGCTGCGTTTTTTAGGTTAATTCGAATGAACCTGTATCCATTGTGCAATGGCTCGCATCTTTTCTGGATATTTTACCGGCATGATGTGTGCTGCCGGGGTGTTTAAGCATTTAGCTGACTGGAAAGCCTGTGATAGTTTATGCCCTCTTTTTTTCATAAAATCGATTTCTTTTTCTCCCAGGATATGTAGCGAGGGAAGAGACAAGCTATCTTTATAATAAGACTGAAACCGAACGTCTCTAGGTAAAAAACCGCCGCCTAACACGGCCCAGTTAAATTGAAAGTTCGATTTTCTTGCGGATAACATTTGACCAATTAATACTGTAGCCATCACCGCTCCCTGGCTCCAACCGATAATCCCGTCAACATGTCCCAATGATTCATCAAGTAAAGAAAGTTGCTCTATACTCTGTTCAATATCCCGATACAGGGGAGGGGTGCTGTCCGTGCTTCTATACCAGCACCAATTCTCATTTTCGCCAATGCGTTCAGATGGTATTAAGTTGCCAAAACGTTGCGTTAATTTTTTGATGTCGCGACGAGTTACGACGATTGGAGCCTGAGGGTAGATGAACTCGATTTCCCCAGATAATTGCTGCTGAATAGGGTTTAGCCATTCCCGCAACCACTGAGGATTCATAGCATAGCCATGAAGGCAGAGCACATATTTAGGATTATTCACGTCATAAAAATACTGTAATTGTAGTTTACATTGATGAGCTACCAATCCCACCATTGTCGTATTATTGAAGTTGGTGTTTCTGCAGTGAAAAGAAGGCGAATGATGGATTATTTAACGGAAAAACAACGTTTCCGTACCCTTAAATTGTACTGCATGACCTTTGTCATCCCGCTTGGAAAATAAGCGGTGGTTTTCAGCTATATGGGTATGCTTAGGTATGGGCACGTAATAACTTTCCGTTTTGAAATTTCATCTTCAGCTCGTCTTTGTCTGTTCTTCAATTTCAAAACCTCGAAATAAGAGCGATCATTTCTGCACTTTGCTCAAAGCTTCCACGTCCTGCTCACGCATCTTACCTACATCCCTGTAGGCAATCAGAACGAACAAATACATGTTAAATCTGAACCCTAAAACGGGAAGTTATTACGTGCCCATTCCTTAATTATACAATTGTAGAGCACCCAGCTTTTCATGAATTTGGTTGCTGACTTGGGGTGAAATATTCAAGCCTTTGGCTAATTGATCCAAATATTGCGCTTCTTCTTTAGAATCCAGATTAATCACAAGTAATGACATCAAATAAGCTTGTTCTTCCATGCCTTTAGGAATGCTCTTGATCAATCCTTGTGTATCCAGCGGTGCTTGTAGTTCCTGACGAACGAAATTGGCTTCCTCTTCAGAAATATCGTCAAGGTGCTCCGTAATTTTACGTTTTTCTTCATCGTCAAGGTGACCATCCGCTTTTGCTGCATGAATCATGGCGCGAAGTATAATCTCTGCCTTTTTTTCATCGTCCTCAGAAGCTTGAGCTTCTTTACCTTGTAGCGCATCGTTAAACAAGTTGCCAAAGTCGTTTTTGGAGCGACTTTCATTGTTTGCATTATTGTTATTTTGTGTATCGCCACTAAATGAATTCAGTATGCTACCTAGGCCACCTCCCCCTCCTTTTCCAGATAAGCCTTTTAATAAATTGCCTATGCCGCCACTGTTGGAATTATTGCCGCCCATCAAGCCGCTGATCAATCCACCCAGGCCGCTTCCACCACGGCGTCTGCCTGTTATTTTTTCTACACCTTTAGCAACAATAATACCCATTGCAACTTTTCCTAATGTCCTCACCAAGCTCATCTAATTTACTCCTTTACATCTAAATTTAAGTCACCACAGGCACACAAGCATATACTAAGCTTTATGTTATCTTATATGGCAATATATGGATAGAGTATTAAATTTGAGAAATCGTCATCGACAATAGCTCACGCTCATTAATTGAGTCGGTTATTAACGGCGGTCAAAAACCTATCACAAAGCTATGATATTATTGTTTGTTAGGTTTCTTGATCGTAGTGTCCGCTAGGTGCGAAGATATAAATGTTAAGTGCCATCAAGTTTTTAAATAGTATCAGCCCAATCATAAGCGGTTCAAAAATTTTTCAACAACCAGTATCAGGTAAAAACAGGTAGGAAACATGAAAAAATCTGCGCTCATCAGCATTATAGGCATTATTATTTTTGCGGCTGTGGCCGGCAATTATTACCTCAATCAAAAAAAACCGACCATGGCTGAACAACCGGGAACACCTTTAATTCCAGAGCAAAAACAATTGCCTATGCCAAGTAGTCTGAGCTACGTACCGCAAGACACCTTTGCTTTTGCTGGCGGACTTGAGCTTTATAGTGTCGATGATCTGGTGACGATGCTAAAGTCGCAACAAAGCAATATGTCCGACCTCACCTACGAAAAACTTCAAAAAGAAATACTTAACGATGAAGACACTCCTGTTGGATTCAAAATGCCCATGTTTACCCTGTTTGAATTAAGCTCCAGCGTAGAAAAGGATCCAAAAGCATTAGTAACACGGCTTGGGCTCTCTGATAAAGTAGACAGTGCAATTTATACCGTAGGCATGCTACCTGTTTTTCGCTTGAAAATTGAAAACACCGATAATTTCAACGCATTCATACAAGATATCGAAAAGAAAAATAATATTTTGGGTGTTGAGAAGAGCTTCGAAAAAGTGAGCTACCGCAGCTATACCTTCGACATTCCAGGTACAAAAAAACCAAGCGAAATAAGTTTCATCATCGCCGTACACGATAATTATGCTATTTTTTCAATAGAAACACCGTTTGAGCGTGAGCATTACCTCTCTCTCGTTCTCGGTATAGACAAACCAAAAAAAGCTCTGTCAGATTCGTCATTGTTGAGCAACATCAGTACCCAATACAAACTGCACCCAGCCTATCTCGCTTTTTTTAATCACGTCGTGCTCACTAAGGCCGTGACCAACAGCTCACAGAATGATTTCGGAAAAATGTTGAATGAGTTCATCGACCAGGACGGGGAGCACTTTCAAAATAAAGGCTTTGCGAATATTCGTACACCGGCTTGTCAAAAAGAACTGGTAGACATGGCGAAAAATTGGCCTAGAACAGTGATGGGGTATACGAAAATTAGTCTGGATACTACCCCTCTACAAATGGATTCCCGAGTCCTTTTCGAAAGCAACAATAAAGACATGTTGGAACAATTACGCAGTTTACGTGGTTTCATTCCTGTGGTTTTGAATGACGCCCCATCAAGAGCACTACTAAGCCTGGCTCTAGGTTTGAATGTTGATGCGTTGCTTCCCTTTATTAAAAAAATCACCGCAGATATCACGGCAACTCCTTACTCTTGTGAACCGCTTAAAAAAATGCAATTGGCCATCTCTGAAAACCCGCAAAGTCCAGCTATTGCCATGGCCTCAATGATGCTTTCGGGCGTTAAAGGCTTGTCAATTTCATTGCTCGACATCGATTTTACCGCAAATGACACAGGCGAAAAGCCCGAGATAAAGTCGCTTGATGCCTTGATCACCTTGTCCACGAATGACCCATCTGGATTATTAGATAAAGCATTGGCCATGGCGCCAGCGCCATATGATACGCTACAAGTGGCTGCCGATGGTCAAGCTATAGATTTTCCTATACCGATGCAACTTCCTTCCGAGCTGCAAACTAAAATCGCCATCAAAGGTCAACATATTGTCATTTACATAGGGGGGGACGGAGAAAAAGCAGCAAACCAACTGTCCACAGAAGCCTTATCTGAAAATGGACTGTTTGCATTCAATATAGGCTATGAAAAATACAGCCGAATCCTTAAAAAGGCAATGAACATACTAGAAGACATGGACGAAGAAAAAGCGGAAATATTTCAGTCTATGGATAGTTTTAATGCGGATATGAATTTTTTGATTGACGTAAACCAGTATGGGCTGGTTATTGATACTCAGCTAACTATTCATTAAAATCGATTTAAAAAATCGTCAGTTGTTCAAGTACGTGACGATCATAAGCAACCGGTCATCCGAAAATGTTGATCTGAAATAGAACAACCGGAGAAGGCGCCCAAGCCCTCTCCGTTTAACTGACGTCGTACTTCAATCCAACAGGGGGGCGGTTCGCTTTAGCATAAGCTTGTATATGCACCGGATGAGTCATCATTCTTTTTCAGAAATGCGCTCTACTCAATATCGGCATCGGGTAGACACTGCTCAAGAGCAAATAAATCCGTGACCGTTTCACGTTGCCGGATTTCATAGACCTGCTTACCGTCAACCAGAACCTCAGCGGCACGGGGTCGTGTGTTGTAATTTGAGCTCATCGTAAACCCATAGGCACCCGAAGAACGAATCGCCAAATAATCACCTTGTACTACGGCCAAATTTCTCTGTTTACCAAGAAAATCACCTGTTTCACATACCGGCCCAACAACATCATACGTTTCCATTGCGATATCACGCCGTTGTAAAGGCACTATCTCCTGCCACGCTGAGTATAAGGCGGGTCGTAATAAATCATTCATCGCGGCATCAACAATCGCAAATTTTCTGTCCTGGCCTGTTTTCAGGTATTCTATTTTAGTTAGTAGCACCCCTGCATTGCCAACGATCGCTCGCCCAGGTTCGATCAATAATTTATATTTACGGTCTCCTAAAATTCGATCAATCGCACGACTATAGTCTTGTGGTTGCGGTGGAGATTCATCCTGGTAACGAATACCTAAACCGCCTCCGAGATCAACATGATTTAAACTGATTCCCCGCAACTCTAATTCATCCAGCAAGGTCAACAATCGCTCTAATGCGGCTACAAAAGGCGCCGTATCGGTCAGCTGAGAACCAATATGACAGTCTACACCGAGGACTTCTATATGGGGCAAATTTGCCGCATGCTCGTATACTTCAATCGCATGATTAATATCAATGCCAAATTTATTTTCTTTCAAGCCCGTGGCAATATAAGGATGTGTTTTTGCATCGACATCGGGGTTAACACGCAATGAAACCGGCGCACTCACTCCCAGCTCTTTAGCAACATCATTAACGACTTCAAGTTCTCCGTCAGACTCTACGTTAAAGCAGTAGATGTTTAATTCCAGAGCGCGCTTGATTTCATCACGTCGCTTACCTACACCGGAAAAAACTACCTTGGCCGGGTCCCCCCCCGCTGCTAGCACTCTTTCTAATTCACCAACAGAAACAATATCAAAACCGGAACCCAGGCGCGCTAATAAGTTTAGTATGGCAATGTTCGAATTTGCTTTTACTGCGTAGCATACCAAATGGTCTCGACCTGCCAAGGCATCATTAAAAGCATGCCAATGCCGTTCTAATGTCGCGCGCGAATAAACATAGGTGGGTGTGCCATACTTTTTGACTATTGTCGCCAGGTCAATTTCTTCCGCAAACAAATGACCATTATGATATAAAAAGTGATCCATATTATTCCAAGTTTTATATATTATATAGTGACTTGATTTTCAGTAATACTTTGCTCTTCATCATCTTCAGGCAAGTACAAAGGGCCTTTTTGACCGCAGGCTTGCAGAGATAAAACCAGAATCAGCATACCGATAAATCCAGGTTTAGATTGTGTTAGTAACATGAGTTGTTATCACTTAAAAACGTGAACGGAATCACTTTTGCGTTGCTTATTTCATCAATTGAAACGGAAGTGATCCCCTCCCTTTAAATTTAAAATTATCAACAAATCTTCGTTTATTTTACCATGAAGAAACAGCAGGATGATATTGCTGGATTATACAAAAATAAATGGAAAATTGACCTTAGTTCCTCTACACTCTGTAAGGGTTGGGTAAGAGGGCGTATCATGATGCCAAGCAAAGACGAGATCAACGCGGCTCTTGACCGCATCATCGACCCAGAACTGGGGCGTGGATTAGTACAACTGGGACTTGTCCATAGCGTCGAAATCGACGATAACATAGTGTATGTTGATCTACAACTTACCAGTTCGGCGTGCCCATTTTAAAAACAGTTTATTGCTCAGGTTAAACGCCATGTAGGCTTACTTTCTGGTGTTGATAATGTTGAAGTTGAACTGGTATGGCCACGTCTCTGACATCGACTATAAATTCCTAAGTTACAGGCTATTTATTGAAATATTTTGATCATACTCTTTGGCTTTTCAGGCTTATTTTATAGTTAAAAAAGAGGCTTGATTGTAGATATCGACTATTAGCGTTATTATGACTTAGGGATGGTACACAATAACTTGTACATATGGCACCCGGATTTAGTTTGCGTTGGCTCGTCCTGACTGAGAAAAAGTGCAGGAATAGTCGTTCTTATTTCGAGCTTTTGTGAAGAAAGAACGTGACAACGCGGGCTGCAAGATGTATAAATTATTGTGTGCCATCCCTTAAACTTACCGCCACTCTTGCGGTTGAAAAAACACATCTACGACTCTATCTGCAATATGCTTGCTATTATTGCTAAGCTTTTTCATACCGACAGGGATGTACACTTTATTTTTGAAAAATATGAAGCCGGCTCAAAAGTGTGCTTGTTTGTCTATTGACAAACTGCTGCTGTGCACCTTGTTTCTTGTTTCTTGTTGCGCCTCTGCAGCAGCCGAGCGTCTGCTCGAAAAAAAGGTAACAGACCAACTCAAAACCCCCGAAATTGAATTTACAGCTCATGAACAAGCATGGCTGGCTCAGCATCCGATCATTCGCATAGGGGGGGAACCAGACTGGCCTCCTTTTGATTTTATCGATGAAAAGGGTAATCATCAAGGCCTGACTGCCGATTACCTGTCTTTATTGAGTCAGCGTATAGGTATTCAATTCGAAATGGTGGCTGACAATCCCTGGGCCGTGACGCTAGAGATGCTGAAAAACAGACAACTGGATGCTATTGGTGCAATCTGGCGCACTCCAGAACGCGAACGATTTTTTCTGTTTACCCAACCCTATGACAAATTATCGATCGTTATATTTACCCACCAAAAAAATACGAGTATCGGAAGCATTGATGATTTGCGTAGCAATACCGTTGCTGTCGTGCGTAATTTTGCGACTCAAGATACGTTGAGCGAAGAGTATCCTGACATTTCACAACTCAAGGTAAATAGCGCCCAGGAAGCACTTGAGGCGGTATCACAAGGTAAAGCTGATGCCTATATCGGTACTCTGGCGGTGGGTACCTTCTTGCTGGAAAAGCACTTCATCACTAATGTCAAAGTGGCGGGACGCGCCCCTTTCGATACAGGTGGATTGACTATTGGTGTACGCAAAGACTGGCCAGAATTAATTTCGATTCTTGAAAAAGGACTGAACTCTATCACGGCCACAGAACGCATCGAAATCCGCCGCCGCTGGATTTCGGTTGACGCACTGCCCTCTAAGCCGAAGCACAAAACAATCCACTTCACCACAAAAGAACAGACTTGGTTGCATCAACATCCTGAAATACGTTTTACGGGTGACCCCAATTGGTTGCCCTTTGAAGCCTTTACCGAACAAGGGCAGTTCATTGGCATTACCTCCCAGATACTCAACAACCTGGAACAAGGTACGGGAATTAAATTCAAACGTCTACCCAGCGGTACCTGGCTCAATGCCTTGACCATGATCAAGAACGGTGAAGCCGATGTTATTTCCGGTGACCTTGCAGATGAAGATATTCAACGCACTCATACCTTTACCCAGCCTTACCTCGAACGACCGCTCGCCATTGTTATGCGCAGTGAGCAGACTGAAATTATTTCCGATCTCAATGATATTATGGACAAGCGTATTGCTGTAATAGAGGGCTACGGCTACACTTGGGAGCTGGCTCAGCACTATCCGAAAATCGATTTCGTTAAAATAGACAACATTCAAAATGGCCTGATTGGTCTGTCCACAGGTCAGTTCGATGCCTTTGTCGCTACCTTTACTCTCAGCAGTTATCATATCAACCAGATGGGACTCTCTAATCTACGCATCGTCGGCAGCCTGCCTATCGTAATGAAAATAGGGCTGGCGGTACGTAACGACTGGCCCGAATTGCTGAGCATCATCAATAAGGCCATTGACCTTATTACACCGGCAGAAAAACATAAGATTGTCGGTCAATGGACTCAGGATCAAGACATCGCTCATATCGATTACCGCCTATTTTGGCAGGTGGTTCTGGTTGCCATTGCTGCTTTGTTGATTATGTTGTTCTGGAATTATTCGATGCAACGACAAAAGGCCCGTCTACGCATTAGTGAAGAGCGCTTCCAACTGGCCATGGCAGCGAGTTTGGACGGCCTCTGGGACTGGAACATCAGTACCGGTGAAGTCTATTACAGTCCCGCTTATCTATCCATGCTGGGCTATTCAGTAGGCGAACTGGCAGAGCACCAAAACACCTGGGAAGAACTACTCCACCCTGAAGATAAAGAGACAGCGATGGCCATTGTGGCAAAAGCGATAGACAGTCATGCACCACGCTATGAGCATGAGTTCAGACTACGAACCCGGGATGGACAATACCGTAACATCCTTTCCAGGGGGCGCGTGGTCAATCGAGATGAACAAGGCCAACCGCTGCGCGCAGTGGGTACTCAAACCGACATCACTGAACGTAAGCAAGTAGAAAAAGAGCTGCATAAACTGTCATGGGCAGTGGAGCAAAGCCCCTCAATGGTCATGATTACCAGTTGCACTGGGCTGATTGAATATGTCAATCCCAAGTTCACCGAAGTCACCGGCTATACTCAAAAAGAGGCGCTTGGCCAAACCCCTGCGCTGTTGAAATCAGGCTTGACATCGCTTGCTCTGTACCGGGATATGTGGCAGACGATTAATGCCGGGCACAACTGGTATGGCGAAATACAAAATCGCAAAAAAAATGGAGACATCTACTGGGAGCAAGAAACAATTTCACCACTCATGGATGAAGATGGTGTTATTCGCCACTTCGTCGCGCTGAAAGAGGACATTACCGCTCGCCGAACGGCAGAAGAAAATCTGAGGGTATTCCAACGTTTTGCTGAAGCTTCCGGCCAAGGGTTCGGTATTACCACTCTGGAAGGACGGATTACTTATGTCAATCAAACGATGCGCAAAATGCTGGGTGAAGACACCCTTGATGACGTCTATAAAAACAACTTTGTTCGTTATTATCCACCAGAAATCCAACAACGCCTTGAGAAAGAAATCATGCCCGCTTTAAGAGAAAATGATCAATGGATCGGGGAACTCACTCTCACTCCCAGAAAGGGAAAGAAAATTTCCACACTGGAAAACTATTTTATCATTCGCAATGAACAAGGCAAAGCCATCTGCTTCGGTGATGTGGTGACCGATATCACCAACCAAAAAAATGCTGAACAAGCGATGAAGCACGCTAAAGAACAGGCTGAACAAGCCAACCGGTTTAAAAGTGAATTTCTGGCTAATATGAGCCACGAAATCCGTACTCCGCTCAATGCGGTCATGGGCATGACTTACCTGGTACAAAATACTGAACTTACTCCACGCCAACAGGACTATATCAATAAAATTTCGTCCTCATCGAATACACTGCTAGGTGTTATTAACGACATACTTGATTTTTCCAAAATAGAAGCCGGCCACCTCGATATCGAGCAGACCCCTTTTCTGCTGGAAGGCGTATTCGAAAACCTATCTAACCTGGAGTCGATGCGTGCAGCGGAAAAGGGGGTGGAAATTATTTTTTCCATCGATAAAAATATTCCCCATACTTTGATAGGAGACCCTCTACGCCTGGGACAGATACTCACCAATCTCACTAGCAACGCGCTGAAGTTTACGGAAAAAGGACAAATCGTAGTCGCCGTACGCTTGTTAGAAGAGCAAACTAAGCATGTGGTGCTGCGTTTCTCAGTACAGGATACAGGCATAGGTATCGAGCATAATCAATTGACACGATTATTTGACCCCTTCACTCAGGCAGATGGCTCCACAACACGTAAATATGGGGGTACCGGACTGGGGCTGGCCATCTGCAAACAACTGGTCACTATGATGCATGGCGAAATCAGTGTTGAAAGTACGCCTGGCCAAGGCAGTACTTTCTACTTTAGTGTGCGATTCGGACGCAGTTTTGATGTCGCAGATAAGCTGTATTTACCAACACCGGATCTGCGCGGAATGAAAGTGTTAGTGGTAGACGATAACGCGATTGCCAGAGAGACTTTACAAGCTATGCTGGAGTCCTTTTCCTTTAATGTCAGCACTGCATCGTCGGGCACCGCAGCCTTGGCAAAACTGGAGCGCTTTGCCGAAGAAAAAACCAAACGTCCCTATGACCTGGTATTGATGGACTGGCAAATGCCGGGAATGGATGGCGTGGAAACCAGTCGGATGATTCGCAAAAAAGGTTGGTTACCGCAAATACCCACCATCATTATGATTACTGCCTATGGTCGAAAAGAGGTTATGCGCTCAGCGAGCCAGGTTGGCATTAAAGGGTTTTTAGTCAAACCCATCAACCCTTCAATTCTGTTCGATACTATTATCGAGACATTGTCCCCTGCAACTCATGCTATGTCTATGGCCTTGCCAGGTCAGATTCACATACCTGAACTCCATAGTGCTCGGGTGTTGGTGGTAGAAGATAATATTATTAATCAGCAAGTTGCTCGTGAAATACTGAAAAATACCGGCGTTGAAGTTGACGTCGTTGACAACGGTGAACAAGCCATTCAGGCCGTGCGCGCAACCCGTTTTGATCTGGTCTTAATGGACTTACAAATGCCTCGCATGGATGGTTTTCAGGCGACACACATCATTCGCAAAGATCCACAGCTCAAATCCTTACCCATCGTTGCCATGACCGCACACGCCATGGCGGGTGACCGTGAAAAATGTCTGGAAGCGGGGATGAACGACCACCTAGCCAAACCGATTAACCCTGAACTACTGTATACCGTTTTGAAAAAGTGGATTAAGTTGCCAGAGCAAACGGCACAAAAAGACCTGCACAAAAGCTCATCTGAGGGTGAGATTCTTCTCCCTGAAAATTTGCCCGGCATCGACATTGATAAAGGTCTGCTACGGATCGGTGGCAACCGTCGACTGTTTCGTACTTTGTTACTGGAATTTATCGAAGATCATCGCAACGATCAGATAACGTTAACCCAAGCTCTGGAGAGCAATGATAAGGTACAAGCTCGCCGCATAGTGCATACCTTACGCAGCGTAGCAGGCAGTATCGGTGCACTGCAGCTTGAAGAGAAGGCTGAGCGGTTAGAGCTGGCCTTCATCAAAGAGAATCCTTATACTGATTTATTGACGCCGTTTAGCGACGAATTTAGTGTAGTATTGAATGGATTGATTGACTCGCAAAAATTACTAGCGACTAAAACATCTGCTGGAGAAGGCAAGAAAGAAGAGGTCGGATCGTGGCGACAATGGGCTCATCAGCTGGATGTGCAATTAACGGAAGGAAGTACTGAGGCAAAAAAAAGTTTGAGCCAGTGTCGTGGCTATCTCAAACAGCATGCATCCACAGCGAAAGTAAGCTTGCTGGAGGAGCAAATCGAAAGTTATGATTTTGATGATGCCCTTGCTACGTTGCGAGACATTCTGGACAGTGTCAATCGCGATTCTCACTCTCCGGAGAAATAAAGAATATAGAAAATGAGCAGTTTGTCTAAGGAATAGGCACGTATAAAGCACCATACAGGAGAGAACGGATGAACGATCCCAGCAAGATATTGATCATTGATGATGAACGCTTCCATCTCAATGTCATCGTTGATCTACTGGACAGCGAATACAAAATTGTAGTCGCTAAAGGTGCCCAAAAGGGGCTTGAAATGGCACAATCAGATCCACTACCTGATCTGATTTTACTTGATGTTCTCATGCCTGAAATGGATGGCTATGAAGTTTGCAAAAAACTTAAGGCGAATACAAAAACGCGTCACATTCCAGTCATCTATCTTACCGTCAAAGGGGATGTGGCGGATGAAGCCCATGGCTTTGGCTTGGGCGCAGTAGATTACATCACCAAACCCTTCAGTCCTCCTATTGTCAGAGCAAGAGTTAAAACCCACCTGTCCTTGAGTCGTGCATTATGGAAGCTGGAACAGCAAAATGAACACTTGGAAGAACGCATTGCCGAGCGTACACTGGAGATCAGTCGTACCCAGGATGTCGCTATCTATTGCTTGGCTTCCCTAGCTGAGACCCGGGACAATGAAACGGGCAACCACCTTCATCGCACCCAACGCTACATCAAAGCATTGGCCGAACACCTCAAAAACCACCCCAGATTTCAAACTGCACTCAGCGACGAAGCTATTGAACTGATGTTCAAGTCAGCACCGCTACATGATATCGGAAAAGTGGGCGTACCCGACCGTATTCTACTCAAACCTGGCAAACTGGATAAGGCCGAGTGGCAAGAAATGAAAAAACATGCTCTTTACGGCAAGGAAGCCATCAGTCGTGCAGAGCAAGAACTGGGTAGCACTTCGTTTCTTGCTTACGCTTGTGAAATTGCATTTACTCACCATGAAAAGTGGGATGGCTCGGGCTATCCTCGTGGACTAAAAGGAGATGAAATTCCAGTTTCTGGACGGTTAATGGCCATATCAGATGTTTACGACGCCCTGATCAGCAAGCGCGTTTATAAAGAGGCATTCTCCCACAAAAAAGCAGCAGGAATTATCCATGAAGGCAGGGGAACACACTTTGACCCGGATATGGTCGATGCCTTTATCGCCCTGGAACAAAATTTCATTGCGATCGCAGAAAGATTTGTTGATCCGCATTAGACGAACCACCAATGGCACTATACCCATGGCGTGATAAGTTTAGGGCGAATAACACGCCCTGTTTTT
>JAADHS010000146.1 GCA_013151745.1 Gammaproteobacteria bacterium
ATATGTCACTTGGTGATAAATAGTGGCGATGTCTTTTACCATGCGTTGGTCGCTAAAATTGTCATTTACAAATTGAGCGGCATGTTGAGTCATTTTTTTCACTTGTTCGGGATTATTGAGTGCGCTTGCGATCGCTGTTGCAATTGAAGCAGGTTGCTTCGGTGGAATCCGAACCCCTGAATTATGACCTAATACTTGTTTCATACCACTCACGTCGCTGGCGATAATAGGGATATGTGCAGCCATAGCCTCCAGCAAAGCAAGCGAAAGCCCTTCCCACAATGAAGGCATCAGATATAAATCAGCAGACTTAAGAATATCTGCGATGTCATGTCGAGTGCCCAGCCATCTCACTTGGGCTGAAACGTTCAATTGCCTAGCTTGTTGTTCCAGACTGTTTTTGTTTCGACCCTCACCGACAAACAAGCAGAGTGGTTTTATACCTTTTTCATTGAGCAAAGGTAAGGCTTCGAGTAAATATTTATGACCCTTTTGTTCTTCTAGCCTACCAACACAGACTAAAATAAGTTGCTCATCATTCAGCCCTAATTTAACTCGGGCTTCTTTTTTTGATAAGGATGATTGTGCTCTTTGTATATTAATGCCATTGGCGATGACGTGTATTTTATGTTCGGGAAAAAAATCCCATCGAATGATATCTTTTTTTATTTCATCTGAAACGGCAATGACGGCTGCTGTTTTTTTGCCTAAGTACCAGTTAACTAATCTCCGATGAAGTTTAACGTGATTATATGAATTATGGACAGTAATAACGGCCGGTATATTGACTTTACGAGCCGCCGTACGACCATACTGGTTCGCGTGATATAGATGGCTGTGAATCAGATCAATATGTTTTTTTTTTATAATGTTACATAGAGCAGGTACAACCTGACTATCCCAACCTTTTTGAGTCATTAAGTTGAGAGTGATTAACGGTATGTTCAATTTTTCCACTTCGCTTGCGAGCTCTCCCTCTTCCATAATACAGCATACGACAGAGTTAAATTTGTTTGAGTCCAGGTTGCGTACAATGCTTAATAATACACGCTCGGCTCCGCCAACAGGAAGTTTTGTAATCAAGTGTAAAATATTTTTTTTGACCGTTGCCATAATTTATTTATCCAGGTATTTTTGTACTTCGTTCCATACTCTCTTAACATTAATTTCAGACATGCATGAATTCGTATCACATTGAGAATGGCTGTGCGGGTGATCTAATGCTGAGAGTTGAGCGTGTTCCAATGGAGCGAGAACGGATGCTCTGTGAAGACAGTGATAAAGGCTGATAATAGGAATGTGGCCAATGGCGCCTGCCAGATGTGTAGGCCCGGTATCGACGCCAATATAAAGATCCAAAAGACTGATGATGGCACCACTTTCCCGGAGTGAAAGTTTACCTGCTAATATCAGCACATCATCACCCAGTGCCTGCTTGATTTTTTTCAATTTTTTCGGGTCTGCTTTCCCGCCAAGTATAATGAAATGCGCGGAAGGCCATTTTTGAGCTGTTTTTTGACAAAGACCGATGAAGTGATCGATAGGCCAGTCTCTATAAGGTTTGGTTGGAAAACTTTCAGTGACCATGCCTAATAGAGGTGCAGGCGAGTGACCCCATGTAGCCGTGATCAATCTCTGAGCATGACGACGCTCTTGTTTTGTCACTTTAAAATCCAGATGCCGACCCTGGGGGGGAATATTCAGACCTTGGCATGGCAGCGTGTTAAGCATGTCTACGGCGGTCATGCTGTCATTGGGTGGTTTAGGTATCCATTTATTGAGCATTTTATTTATGTTTGCATCATTCTGCTGCCAAGCAATCACTTTTTTGGCAACACGTAATGCATAATGGATCAGTGCGTCGTTGAACCCAAATACAACAGCTAGATCCCAGCGTTGAGGCTGTATGCGATTTTTCCAAAATGCCGTTTTTTTGGTAATGCCTTTTACATCGTATACATAGGGAAGATTTTTTATTACTTCTGACCTTTTGGGATGTCCCATAAAGGTCAGTTCAGCATGAGGCCAAGCGGCAGAAATAGCTCTCAGGGCAGGGGTGGTGAGTAGCGTATCTCCAATTCGGGTGACATGTATCACTAAGATTTTTTCAGGAACCATATGTTTTGCACCATAAATTATTCTGTATCAAATAGATAATATGCTATCCTCACATTGAATAGAAGCGTGTATCAGCCTAATGCATCCAGAATAAATTCAGTTAGACTAACAGTATGTTATGAAGAAAGAAAATGTCAATATTTTACACACGGAATGGTCGCAGGGATGGGGGGGGCAAGAAATCCGCATTCTCTCTGAGTCTATTGCCTTAAAAAATAAAGGTTACAGTTTACACATCGCCTGCCAACCTGATAGCCCATTATTTAAACAAGCCGCCGCCGCAGGAATTCCGGCAATACCACTCAGGCTGCGCAAGGGATTGACCTTTGCTTCTGTTTTTAACACCATGCGCATTATCAAAAAATTTAACATCAATTTAGTCCATACTCATAGTTCTGTTGATGCATGGAAATGTGGCATAGCGGCAAAATTATTGGGTCTTCCTGTCGTCAGAAGTCGCCACATAAGCACGCCTGTTTCAACAAGTCCTCTCACCTATTTTGCATATATGAAACTCGCGAACTGTGTCATTAGCAGCGGTAAGGAAATCAAGCGTGCATTGGTTCAAAGGAATAAAATGAACCCTGAAAAGATTATATCCATACCTGCTGGCGTTGATATTACGCGCTTTTATCCGAGAGCAGCATCTAAAACCTTGCAACAAGAATTTGGCATCACTTCTTCTGATTATGTGGTCGGTATTATCGCCGTACTTAGGGGGTGGAAAGGACACCAATACCTGATTCAAGCCATTAAAAAACTCGTTGATCAAGGGTTATCAATAAAGCTCATCATTGCTGGCGCAGGCCCACAAGAAAAAAATATTCGTACCTTAATCAAGGCTGAAAAACTGGATCAACATGTCATTTTGGCTGGGCACCGCCAGGATGTTCCTGAGTGTATCAGCGTTATGGACGTTGTGGTGTTGCCTTCTGTTTGCAGTGAGGCCACGTCTCAAGTTCTCCCTCAAGCGATGGCCATGAAAAAACCCGTTATCGCGACCGATGTAGGCGGTTTGCCCGAGGTTGTCATTCATAAAAAAACAGGGCTTCTTATTCCACCAAAAGATGAAACAGCGATATGTAATGCGTTATCTACCTTCTATAACAATACTGATTTGGCAAAAAAAATGGCCGAACAAGGTTATGAATACTGCATGAAAAACTTTACTTTTGAACAGATGGTCAACAGCACGGAAGCCGTTTACATTAAATTGTTACCTGGGACAATAGAAAATTAAGTGCCCCCTTGATGTTCCAAAAAAACAACATAAGGTTTAGAGAGTGAACATTTGGGTTGATGCAGATGCGTGTCCTGTCACGGCGAAAGAAATACTCTATCGTGCTGCTGAAAGAACGGAAGTGTGTCTCATCTTGGTTGCTAACCAGGCATTGCGAACGCCAAAGTCTAAATATATTACGACGATACAAGTGCCTTCCGGTTTTGATGTTGCTGACAATGAAATAGTGAGGCGAGTACAGGTCGGAGATTTGGTGATTACGGCCGATATCCCTTTGGCGGCTGAGGTGATTGTAAAAAAAGGGACAGCTTTATCTCCAAGAGGCGAAGTTTTTACTGAAAATAATATTCGAGAGCGCCTCAGTCTACGTGATTTTATGGAAAGCTTACGTTCGAGTGGTGTACAAACCGGCGGACCGAATGTTTATGGTCAGAGTGAGCGGCAAACATTCGCCAATAGCCTGGATCGTTTTTTGCAACAGCAAAAATAGTGCATCTGGTTTGACAAGAAATGAGCATGTGACAGCGCCCTAAAGAGGGCGTTGTTGTGTGCTCATTCCCAGGACAAGAATGGTGCGAAAACGCTTTATTATGGTGAATCATGCGCTTTAGCTTTTTTTCGTGCAATTTCTATTTCCTTTTTACGACCGCTGTCAGCGATAGGGCGATTGATGCGAGGTGGCGCAGTTAATGCCTTGTCAAATGCGCGGATTGCTTTTTTATATTCGCCTTTTTCTAGCATAAAATCACCGTAAAAATAATTGGAATCAATGCCGTCAGGGTTGATTTTCAATGCTTTATTCAGATAGGCGAGCGCTAAATCATCATCACCAAATCCAAGAGGCCATCCGGGGACTTGATAGTAGAGGCTGCCCAATGAAGTATAGATTGATCCGTTAAGTGTGCTCGGGTCGATTTTTTCTGCTTTCTCCAGTAGTGCTTTGGCCTCTTTAACCAGTCCTAGCGCACCGAAGCCTCCTTTTTCTCCAGCGTAAGTACTTAAAATAATCGCCTCCCACACCAATACTTCCGCATTGTCGGGGTGTTGTTGCTCTACTTCTTTAGCTTGCTTTGCCAGTACAGCAAAAGCTTTTTTACGTTCTTTCTCAGGCGTATTATAGGATGTGACGTCCCACTGTTGCTGCAATGGTTTGGCAATTTCACCTATGGCAAAGCTATTTGCGCTGAAAGTCAGGATAATGAATAAAAAGATCCGTGTTGTGAATTTCATGATCTGTTGCTCCTTAAGTTTTAGGCGCAAAGCGCGCTATAATTTGATTTTGTTTGTGTAGTGCATTATCAATTAGCTTAGGCAATAATGCATTGAGGTGAACAAAGAATTTTTCCGGCCATCCATAATAGGCCGTGGTCTTGTTCTTAATGATGCATTGAACGATAAATCGAGCGATATCCTCGGGTTCATCCATATTCATACTGGTGGCCTTTGCCATTTGGTAGACAGCGTCGCTGTTGGCTGGGGTTTTGACCGCTCGTGGGGCAATATAGCTAATCCCGATGCCACTACCGGCCAGTTCTCGTCGCAGGGATTCAGAAAAACCACGCAAGGCAAACTTGCTACTGGAATAAGTAGCAAAATAAGCGAAACCGATGCTGCCGAATGTTGAACCAATATTGACGATTCGTCCGTACCCCTGTTTTTTCATGTGGGGTAAAATTGCTCGCGTAAGCTGTACCGGAGCAATGAGATTAGTTTGAAATATGCGATCAATAATCACGGGGTCTTGACTCTCAAAGCTGTGAAAATCGACAATGCCAGCATTATTTATCAGTAGGTCGATTCCTCCCAGAGCGTGAGTAGCCTGTTTCAAGGCGGTGCAGCGTCCCTCGTGAGTGGTGAGATCGGCGGTGATAGCAAAACTTTCTGTGTCTGCGGAAGCTTTAAGGGTATAACTCAGCTCGTTGAGTGCGTTGGTTTGGCGGCCGAGTAGAGCGAGGCGAGCGCCCTTTTTGGCTAATGACATCGCTAAATGGCGACCGATGCCACCTGAAGCTCCGGTGAGCAGAACTCTACAATTTTTTAGTTTCACTGGACATTCTCCTGATTAATTGACTTTGATAGGGGCAGGTTACGAAAAATATCTCCGTAGAGTCGGTACATCATTCTGGCGCAGTGGATAATCTGCTGTTGTGACTGTTGCTCTATGACCTTGTCCATCAAACTTTCATAGAATTTCATGTGCTCAATGTCAAGCGCACCGTGAGAGGTGAGATAGCTGAAGGCTTGATCTGGCAGTTGGAGATTTTTCTGAATGAGGGTTGCTGCTTGGGTCGCCATTTTTATACTGGTGCCTTCCAATACCAGCACCATGCCGAAAAAGGCGATGGGATTGATGCGCTCAATAGTGTGGTATGCATAGGCGACCATTAATTCTGTTGCCGCTGCAGGTTGGCCATGTCGCACTGCCTCAGCATCGCCCCCGCAGGCGCTGATGTCATTGAGAATCCACTCTTCATGGCCTTTTTCTTCATCAATATAGTCGATAATCGCATCGCGTAACCAGCGTGGTTCCTGAGGCAAGCGTGAACCGCAGGCCATTAATAAGGGCACCGTGTGTTTCACATGGTGATAGGCTTCCGTAAGAAAGGCGATGTAAGCTTCCAGGTTGATATCGCCCGTTGCCCCGGCCTGAAGTTGGGGGATGTTCAGTAGCTTTTGGCGCTGCTGTTCAGTCGCGTCACATAAAGTATTATAAAATTTCATTTTGGCTCCTTTCGTTTTGTTGGTAAATTTGGTTTATACGCTTCTCATAAACTGTCCAAATTATTTCACGGCGGGGGCGACCGTTAGCGGTGAGTTGTTGGTTAGTTATGCTGAAAGGTTCATCTGTATGCAGCCAGGCAGATAGACGTGCATAGTCAGGTAACTGGGTGTTGGCCTGTTTGATGGCTTCGACGATGTGCTGTTTATTTTGTCGCGCTGTGATGAGAGCAATATTGTAGGGGCGTGCTTCACCGAAGACCACCGCCTGGGCGATGGCAGGATGGCAGGTAAGTTCTTTTTCTATCCACTCCGGGGCAACGTTGCGCCCGAAACTGGTAATGAAACAATTCTTTTTACGTCCAGTGAGATAAAGGTAGCCGTCATCGTCCAAATAACCCAAATCACCAGAGGCATAATAATCATTAGCCTGACATTCATGCTTGAGATAGCCATCAAACAGATTCCCTGATAGCATAATTTCACCTGCATGACTAAAA
>JAADHS010000154.1 GCA_013151745.1 Gammaproteobacteria bacterium
GAGATTAACTAATCAAATACGCATGTATTAGCTAAATATTCCAAAGGAGGTGAATTATGAAAATGTGAGTAAATATAAAATATTATATTTACTCTAAGTAAAATTGTTGATAAAAACAGAGTGGGCTGGGGGTAACAAGCATTACCTCCCAATACCTCTAGTCCCCTCGCTTTGTCATATTTATACCACTACATACATTTAACAAGTGATAAGCAGCCATTCATTTTTTCTTCCTTAGATGCCGTATCTCAGCGGAAGGAGCCGTCCAACGCTTTGCTTAGCGACAACTTAAAGTAGCGCGTTTTTGCGAAAGTAAAACAAGTACCGATTCAAATTGTCTGTTGGCGCTAATTGTTAAAACCTTATGCATAATTAGAACGGTAAGGCTGGACATGTAACGCCGACTTATTTTGGCGAGACTGCCAAAGGTCATAAGCATTTTGCAGGCGGAGCCAATGATCAGCCGATGGCTTTCTAAAAACCAACTCCAAACGTAATGCCATTTCTGGTGTTATTGCTCCTCTACCATTTAAGACTTTTGAAAGTGTTTTACGACTTACATTTAAATGCTCTGATGCATCCGTGATAGTGAGATCTAAAGGGGTAATAACTAACTCTTTTAGAATTTCACCGGGATGTACTGGGTTATGCATGCTCATTAGTGATAATCCTCATAATTGACTATTTCAGCATCTCGACCTAAGAACCGAAATGTTACTCTCCAATTACCACTAACTGAAACAGTCCAAATCTTTTTGCGACTGCCTTTTAGCTCGTGTAACCGCAAACCCGGTAAATCCATGTCCTGTGGGCTTTCAGCTAGATCTAGGTTGGTGAGTATTAACCTTAACCGTTTGGCGTGCTTTGCTTGAATGCCAGACGATTTACCCGTTTTATAGAAACGCTCTAATCCCTTATGAATAAAACTGGTTATCATAATACCAATTGTAACCCAAAAGGTTACAATGTCAAGTAGGTGTTTTAGGGCTTAACTATATAGGATACATAAACGCTATGTAGTACGCGTGTGCTCGAGGCTATGCTATTGCTCACTACAGCCCGTAGCATCCAAGATTCGAGGGCGGCTTTTCATATGGAACAGACTTCTATACAGAAGCAGTCACTCAGTTCTTCTGCTTCAACTTCCCTGACTCAGCGGAAGCAGCCGTTTGCTATGTAAACTAATTAAGCTGGATTCGGCCAAGAGGAGTCACTCAAATATTTCTAAACTTACCTATAAATTACTGAAAGCAGACGTTCAACGCTCGCACAATGGGGGCGAGCCCGCGGGCGTCCTGATTGACGTGTTTGTTAAGTGCGATTATGAGCAATATTCTCTGCCGATATATCAAGTTTCAATTGATACATCTGCAAAATAGTTTTAGAACTATCTTCTATTGACATCCTAGTTACGAAATCTGAAACGCTTATGCCAGTCGCCGTAATTCCTAGCACCCTTGACGCAACAGCATCTAGTCTAATTTGAGTAGTAGAACTAATGTGGGCAGAAGCATTCCTGATGGTTCGTAAGTCAGATAAATCCCGAGTAATAGAGTTTAGTGTTGTTATATATGGCTCACCCCCCTCGAAATAGATCGCTGCGATTTTATTTACTATTTCAGTGTTTGCCCAGTCGACATATTTTTGAGTACCAATTAAGATTTTGTGTGCATGAGCCTCATCAATTGGACTTACATACTTAGTTAAAACATTTCCATCCAGACTCACTGCGCCAGTTAAATAGGCAACAAAAGATCTTTCTAAAAATCCTTCCCAAGCAATGAATAACTTTAAAAATGCTGACGTTACTAAAAACTCTATTTCTTCAGTTGACCTGACGTTATTTCCGGCAGTATCTTGTTCGTATGCCAAGTTTATGTAACTGTTAACTCTAGTAACGTTGTCTCTATAATTAGTAAGAGCATCCATCAATGACATAATTATTACACCATTACATCAATTAGAAACTCACTTCTGCGGATACGAACAGGGGTATCAGTTGTTGCTCTTCGGCAATCTTCCAAAAACTGCTTTTCAGGCTCATCAAGGTTGTTTTTATCCTCCTCCCCGAAAACAAAGTCAATACGTTCCAGTTTTTGGGATATTTTTGCAAGATCAGAAGGTTCTATCGGAGTGCGTGGTCTATCAATATTGGGGATACCATATTGGAGGTGATACAATGACAAGAATAAAGAGTAGAAAACATGATTCCTACGAAACGCTCGTTTACTTAAGCCGTTACTAAATATTGATTTAACTAGTTCAATAATACTATCAAAACGTTCTTCTAGAACATCAGAATCTTCATTGAACTCTTTCTCGTAGATTTCATACGCTTTTTTGATATATTTTTTTGTCCGTATACCTTCAATTACTCCTATCAATAGATCAGCTGTCATTTGAACATCCATCATTCTCAGAACATTCTGCTCCGAAATGATTTTGTTTTCTATCCAGAATTCATTATTTTTATGGGCTAAGGAGTCAGCTAACTTTTTAAACTCACTAAAGTGATTGGCGTTAATTTTTTCTTGATCATTTAATGTAACAGAATAAGAATTCAATCTACTAAAAACATCTAGAACATCTGGGTCAGACATGTTTACAAGTAAATCAACCGATATTTCATAGTTGAGTATTAGACTTTGGATCTCATTGTCAACCTGATTTAGTTCACTAAAATATAAACCACCATATTTTTTATTGTGCTTTTTGTTGATGGCAAAACCATCTTTCATAAACGACATAATAGTTCTTAGACGTTGCTGTCCATCAACAACTTCTCTAATTGACTTTCTGGTTTGCGGGTTCAATTTTTGCCTAATAAAAACCTTAGGGATAGGCTTGCCCTCAATAATCGTGTCCATCAAGAATGACCGAGCAGTATCTGTCCAAACAGACCGACGTTGGAATTTTGGTGATAACTCCAATTGGTCGTTTTCTGACCATTCCAAAAAATCATTAATGCTATAAGTTCTTGAATCAAAGTTTTTCATAATTTCTCTATATAAATTTAAAAATAGTCCTACGTTGAGCACTTGATTTAGTTGATAGTAGGTTCCTTATTATTCATCATGACATAAGGAAACATAACATTGAATGGCCACTTTGAATTAATTTTAGCTCTATATTAGATTTAGCTAACAGACAACTTTAGGTCGGCTCCAGCCTATCATTATTTAAGGCCAAATGACTGCTATGTGTATGAAGCGGATCTTCGTTGAGATTCGGTAAACGGCTGCTTAGAGTTATCAACGGACAAACAATGTTTCTTCAAAACGGTCCATTTATCGTTTCCTCTAGAAATCGAACCAATGTCACAAATTTTTCTGACGGTAACAGCGACGGTACATTGAGTTTCTCAAGAAACTCTATCTATTATATATCAATCTCTTACGATTGTTTTTTTGGTTCCCTCCGTCTCCACCAAATACAAAAGGTGCCCCCTTGTGGCTGCCTTTTTTATTGCTTGTGTTGGTTAAGCGCCCGATTTTGATGACATGACTGGTCTTCCTGCTCCCCTAGCCATCCCGACCTTAAAGCAATGATCAATTCCACAAAAAACTCAGAAACTCTTTATACTCCGCCTAATATTTTAGAATAGTGCGCGCCCTGCCCAGGATATATCATGATATTTTCATCTTTAGGTCTTGCCCCCGAGATCCAGAAAGCCCTAAAAGCTTGTCGCTACAACGAAATGACGCCGATTCAGGAACAGGCCATTGTCCCTGCTCGACGCGGCAAAGACGTACTCGCTACAGCCCAGACAGGAACCGGAAAAACGGCTGCCTATACGGTGCCTATTCTTCAGCAAATGCATGATAATCCGCAACCGACTCTAGACGGCAAGACCCGCGCCCTGATCCTCGCGCCCACCCGCGAACTAGCAGAGCAGCTGGCAGAAACCATCAAACGTTATGCGCAGTTTATGCCTGTAAGCGTTATCGCCCTGTACGGCGGCGTGAAAATGAGTTCCCAAAAGAAAAAGCTTAAGAACAATATCAACATCGTCGTCTCGACTCCCGGTCGCCTGCTTGAACACGTCACGGAGGGCAACATTAATCTGGGCACAGTAGAGTTCGTGGTGATTGATGAAGCAGACCGCATGCTGGATATGGGTTTTATCGATGACGTGCAGACACTTCTGCAAAAAATCCAAAAGAAGCATCAAACTTTGCTGTTCTCCGCGACCATGTCGCAAGCAATCAATCAACTAGCGAACAAGCTATTAAAAAGTCACGAAACCATCAAGGACACCAAGCAAAACAGCGTCGCCGAGACCGTCGAGCATGTGCTCTATGCTGTGGGTGAACATCAGAAGGCAGATTTGTTTATTGAGCTGTTGGATAAACACAACTGGTACAAGGTACTGGTATTTACCAGCACCAAGCGTCAGGCAGATGAACTGATGGCCAAGCTGAAAAAAGCCAGTGTTCCAGCCGCTCTGATTCACGGTGATAAAAGCCAAGGTGTACGTCGCCGTGCCATGGCAGGGTTTAAGTCCGACAAGATCCAAGTACTCATTTCAACGGAAATCGCCGCCCGAGGTCTGGATATTCATAACCTGAATCATGTAGTAAATTACAACCTGCCCTACCTTGCGGAAGACTATGTGCACCGTGTTGGCCGCACCGGCCGCGCTGGGAAAAAAGGTCAGGCTATATCACTTGTTAGCAGAGAAGAAGAACGAACACTCGACAATATAGAACGTCTTATCGGTACTCGGATTAAACGCATCAAGATGCCCGGCTACGAAGCCAGCAGCCGCGACGCAATATTTGAGAATCTAGCAAGAACAAGCCGCCCGCCACGCACTAACAAAGCTAGCCAAGTCAAAAACTCTCCTAATAAAACAGGTAGAGCTAAATTGAGTAAAAAGAAAAAAACCAAATAGTTTACCGCATACCTGTGTATATAAGCCCCCCTTTTGGGTAGTTTTGTTGGGTTGCGAAAATTGAAACTGCGTAACAGGTTGCCTCGAAGCATCAAAGCAAAGCTATTTTTATTAGCTGTCTTCGTATAGAATCCGCCAATAATTTTTCTTATCCAACTTTCTGAGAATGCCAAATAAATGAATGATAAAACGATAGCAACACACAACGGTAATTTTCATGCAGATGACGTTTTCAGTATCGCTGCGCTTAAGAGTATATTTCCTTCTTTTAAGCTCATTCGCACGCGTGATTTAGACGTTATCGCCAAGGCTGATATTGTGCTTGATGTGGGTGGTGTATATGACGCGGATGCAGACCGTTTTGATCATCATCAACGCGGCGGTGCAGGTGAGCGTGAAAATGGTATTCCTTATTCCTCATTTGGTTTGATTTGGCAGAAATACGGCTTAGAAATATGCCAAGGCAATCAAGACATCGCGAATGCGGTTGATTCGGGCCTAGTCTCAACAATTGATGCCATCGATTGTGGTCATGTTGAAGGTGTTTATAAAGGCATTAGCCTCAGCCAAACTATTGGAATGTTTAACCCTACTTGGCAAGAAGATGGTGATTTTGATAGCTGTTTTGATGATGCAGTTGATTTTGCATCGCGCGTTTTAGCACGGTTCATTGCATCGGCTGACGGAGGCATTAGTGCAAAAGAAATTGTGGCTAAAGCGATTGAAAATGCAGAAGACCCAAGAGTCATTGTATTAGAAAAATATACCCCGTGGAAAAGAACCGTTCACACCTTATCTGAAGAAGCTTTATATGTGATTTACCCATCTCAAACGGGCCAATGGAGAATTCAAACAGTACCTGTTGAATTGGGCTCATTCGAAGATAGAAAATCATTACCTAAACCATGGGCGGGCTTATCCGATAAAGAGCTTAAAGAAGTGACGGGTATTGATGACGCCATGTTCTGCCATAATGGTTTATTTATTGCGGGTGCAGAATCATTTGAAAGCACTATGAAAATGGCATCTATCGCACTTAATGAATAATACAAATTACGTGACTTTATGTTTAGGTGGTTTTTGTGCGTGTTAAATAAATACCTAAATGCTCAACCTCAACACTGCATTCAACCCACCGTTTGGTTTGTTTACTAACTGCAAATCACCGCCGTGTGATAAAGCAATATTACGCGCAATACTTAAACCCAAACCAGTGCCTCCAGTTTCTCTGTTACGCGAATCTTCTAGCCGGTAAAAAGGTTCAAACACGGCTTCTATTTTTTCTTCTGGAATACCTGGGCCTGAATCTGAAACAGCGATAATTAAATGCTGGCCTTCCTGCTGTGTGGATATACGTACATCACTGGCATATTTAATCGCATTTTCAACTAAATTTGTAATGCAGCGCTTTAATGCCATAGGCCGTGCACGACATGTTTTCGCAACACAATCATCCAGCTCTATTTGATTGCCTAATTCTGCAAAATCATCTTTAACAACTTCTAGCAATGCACATACATCAATTGTTTGAAGTGATTCTCGAGAGTCATCAGCACGCAAAAAATCTAATGTTTCAGCTGCTATTGATTGCATTTCATCCAGATTTTTTATAAAACTATCCCGCTGTTCTTGGTCGTCCAACATTTCTG
>JAADHS010000183.1 GCA_013151745.1 Gammaproteobacteria bacterium
ATACATTAATACTGAGTGACCAAACTCATGGGCTGCGACTAACATAAAATCGGCATCGGCTCTCTCTTTGTTTCCAAAACGTCCTTTGTTATAGATGAAACTTGCATCTATCCCCAATATTGCCGGGTTCATTGACCTCCCATATTTTTTTTCATCTGTTTCTATATAAAGATCTACGGGAATTGAATTTGATGAGTGTTTATGCATCGCTTTTACCCGAGCCCTGAAAGTAGTGCCAGCCACTTGGATATAGCGTGACCAATATTTGTCAATCCCAATACGAGCAAGGTATTGTAATTTTTCATAATCAACCTTGGAGAGACGGTTTTTCTTAAAATTCAACTTAACATGCACGTCTATTACTTTGTCATTCAAGTATACAGTTGCGTTAGCCCATTTAGCTTTATGTGCTTTAATATGTTGATTTTTATTTTCCCGAAAATCTTTAGCTCGTTTATCAATGTCCTTATGCAGTGCTTCATGAAATTTTTCAAGCGTTAAAGTTTCTTTATTTTCGGTCATGCCAATCTCCATAGTTTTGATACAATTCTGCATGTAACGTTCTTAATGTCAACACAAAGTGCCAGATTTAAGTCGAGACGAGTTCGCTTTAGATTTTGTTGAGGTGCAGATGTGCGTGAAAACACCTAGATTCATAACGCTACGGGTATATTGTCAATTAAACGTGCTTTTCCTAAATGGGCGGCGGCAAGAATCACACAAGGACTGTCTACGGTTAAGTCCGTCGTCAAATCACGGGCATTACGAATGCTGACATAATCAGGAACAAACCCATATTGCTTTAACTTAAACTCAGCCTGCTGCTCCAGTTCAATGCGAGTCGCACTGCGTTGCAAGTAACGTTCTTTCACTTCTAATAAGGTTTGATATAATTTAGGGGCAAGTCGACGTTCACGCGCGTTGAGATACTGGTTTCGTGAACTCATCGCCAAGCCATCGGGTTCCCTCACGGTTGCGACCCCTTCAAGAACGATGGGAAAAGCCAAATCTGCCACCATCGCACGTAATATAAAAAGTTGCTGGAAGTCTTTTTCACCAAACACAGCAATATCGGGTTTGACTATATTAAACAATTTAGCCACGACAGTGGTGACGCCCACAAAATGACCAGGTCGATAGGCACCACATAAAATATCAGAGATGCCAGGTACTTCAACCCGTGTAGAAATGTCAATGGAACGGCCATAAATATCCGTCACCGCAGGTGTAAAAACCACCTCCGCCAAACCTTCTAAAAGAGCATAATCTTGCTGTAAAGTTCGAGGATAACCGGCAAAATCATCCCCCTCACCAAACTGTAAAGGATTAACAAACAGACTCACGACCACCATGGCACCTAATTTTCGGGCGCGCTTAACCAAAGCAAGATGCCCATCATGTAAATTACCCATAGTCGGAACAAAAACAATGCTCTCGCCACGAGTACGCCATGGACGCAAAGCATCGTGTAAAGCCGGTACCGTTTGCACTTGCTGCATGGAAAAATAACGCTAACTAAAAATATGTTCAACAGCAGGAAAATGACCCTCTTTAACGGCCTTCACATAAGCGCACACCGCGCCCTTTATTGAATCATTTTCCGGCATGAAGTTTTTTGCAAAGCGGGGGGACTGACCAGGGGTGATACCTAACATATCGTATAAAACCAACACTTGGCCATCGCACTGCTTGCCAGCACCAATACCAATAACAGGAACGTCCACTGACTCCGTGACCTTGGCGGCAAGCTGAGCGGGAACACATTCCAGCAAAATGGCATCAGCTCCAGCATTTTCCAGTAATATGGCATCAGCTAATATTTGTGCCGCACTTTCATCATCTCGCCCTTGAACCCGATAGCCTCCCAGCTTATGTACAAACTGTGGCCTTAAACCAAGGTGTGCACAACTTGCGATACCATTACTGGATAACGCACGAATGACCTGTTCTTGACTCGCCGAGCCTTCTAATTTGACCATCTGAGCGCCCCCCTCTTGCATCAATCGTGCCGCAGTCCGCAGAGCTTGCTCTGTTGTGGCATAACTTAAAAATGGCATATCAACCATTAATAAAGCATCATGGCACCCTTTGGCCACCGCTCGACTATGATAAACCATGTCATCAACCGTAACAGAAATTGTACTGGTACAGCCTTGTACCACCATACCCAAAGAATCACCCACCAGAATCACATCAACACCCGTCTCATTTAACAGACTTGCAAAGCTGGCATCGTAGGCCGTTAAGCAGGCTATTTTCTCCCCTGCTGTTTTCATAGCTTGTAATTTTTTAATTGTCATCACGTTACTCTACACTTGTACTAAGGAATGGAAATTGAATAACTTTTACAATTAGCATCTCAGCTTCAGCCCGTCTTCGCCCGTTCTTCCATCGCAAAAGCTCGAAATAAGAGCAACTATTCCTGCACTTTTGCTCAATCAGAACGAACGAAGAACGAACGAAGACGGACTAAATCAGAGCGCCACTTGTAAGAGTTATTCAATTTTCATTCCTAAAGAAGGTTGACCTTCACAATGTGCTAAACAATCAGCCAGCACACCCACACCGGGAATAACAAATTCCGGCCCGACCAATTCTTGAAGTGGCAATAAAACAAAATTTCTCTTTGACATGCCGATATGAGGGATGGTTAAACCTTCATTTTTTATTTGTAAATCAGCATAAAGCAAAATATCCAAATCTAAAGTCCTCGGGCCCCATCGCAATTCATTTCGTACCCGCTCATGTACAAGCTCTATAGCTTGTAATTTATTTAATAGATTCATGGGCGATATACACGTATTCAGCTCAGCGACCGCATTCAGATAATCAGGCTGATCCTGTGGCCCCATCGGTTTACTACGGTAAAAATGAGAACAATTGACAACCTGACAACCTGGCAAGGCATTTAATGCAAGCAACGCTGAACGCAAAATATCTGCAGACGACCCCAAGTTACTGCCTAAAGCTATAAATATTTGAGGCATAACACAATTTTTTTACGATAAAGACGGGTTATGAGAACGTTTTCTTTTCGTTTTTTTTCGCCTTCCAGAGTTCTTGCTAATACGAGTCAGTGTACTTTGTTCATCCTCGTTAAGTTCTTGAAAGTTTGTCCACCACTCTGCCAGCTCCTGGAGGCCGTCTTCACCCGCTTGATGACGCAATAATAGAAAATCATAAGCGGCGCGGAACCGTTTATGCTGAAGCAAACGGATTGCCCGCTGACCACTATTACGTAATAATCGTGGCTGCATCACCCATATTTCTTTCATTGGTAGGCTAAAACGTTTGGGTATCGATACCGCTGCAGTCTGCGCCGTCAACGTTTTAGCTGCGGCCTCATTCATCGCGTCGACCTCTGTTTGCTGCTCACGGTTCCATCCTGCTAAATGCTGCTGTCTGGCGGGCCACAATAATGCGGCAAACAAAAATGCAGGGGTAATATGTTTGCCTTCTCGAACTCGAGTATCGGTATTACGCAACGCATGTGTAACAAAACAGCGATAAAAATCACCATCAGAACGATCCAGAATTTTGTCCGTTTCAGGAAACAGGTAAGCTAGAAGTCCATAACGACGCAAATTTTCAAAAGTAGATAAGGCTTGTCCATTCATGAAGAGTTTTAGTACTTCTTCATATAATCGAGCTGGCGGGATATCAGCTAACAGTTTCGCCATATCGTGAATGGGTGATTCCGTTTCTGGTGCCAAACGAAAACCTAATTTCGCGACAAAACGCACCGCTCTGAGCATACGTACGGGGTCTTCGCGATAACGTTGCACCGGATCACCAATCAAGCGCAATATGCCCTGACTTAAATCGGTCAAACCATCACAATAATCAACAACAGAAAAATCGCGAATATTGTAATACAAACCATTGACAGTGAAATCTCTTCTCTCCGCATCTTCTTCCATCGAGCCATAAACATTATCTCTAAGTATGCGCCCATTTCCTTTTTGTAACGCTTTATCAACCGATGCTTCACCGTCACCAGGAGGGGCCCTGAAGGTAGCCACTTCAATAATTTCTCGGCCAAAGCGGACATGCGCCAAACGAAACCGGCGCCCAACCAAACGGGCATTACGAAACAAGGCATCCACTTCATCAGGGTGTGCATTCGTTGCTATATCGAAATCCTTGGGTTCACAGCCCAACAATAAATCACGCACCCCACCACCAACGAGA
Organism: Gammaproteobacteria bacterium; assembly: GCA_013151745.1. Lineage (GTDB taxonomy): Bacteria > Pseudomonadota > Gammaproteobacteria > JAADHS01 > JAADHS01 > JAADHS01. The sequence goes on from JAADHS010000183.1 coordinate 4,192, forward strand.
TAGGCATCAAATCCCGCATCTTTTAAGCGATACAGTACTTTCAACGCATTACTATTGATATTACTTCTTGAGATCTTGTGATCTTTCCGAGGAACAATTTGTACGTTAATAGACCCAAACCTTTATTATAAATAACAATCCATGCTTTATTTTACACGTGTTTAGGCAGAGCGTCTCTTTTTGTGATTTTATGCACAAATCAGCAATAAAAACCTTTAAAATACTTAGGGAAACAAGATCCTCATCCGCTACTCTCTAAGTCGTTCCAACGCAAGCAGACCCGAATTAACCCAGGATTAATAACATAAGACACACCCTAATGAGTATACTTTCCTCCGCAATGAACACAGGGTTCGTAGGCATACAAAACGGTATGGCCAATGCACAGCAAGCTGCCAACAAAATAAACAATGCCACACAATTTAAAACTGACCCAACCACAACCATTGCTGAGGCAGCAATAGAATTAAAACAAGCAGAAACTCAGGTAAAAGCTTCCGCCCAGGTTATAACAATGGCTAACGAGAGGATTACTTCATTATTTGATGATTTTGCTTGAACTCCTAAAAATTAGCGTTTAGACGATTCTGTGAGCTGCTGCAACATACCTTCGATACGATCCAGACGTTGATCCATTTCGCCTGCATGCTCTTTGAGCCAATGCACTTCTCCCGCTTCACCTTCACCATGTTCACGGTTGTACTTTTCATGTTCAGTTTGCATCACGTCCAAGACAATACCAATCATCATGTTAAGAAAAACAAATGCGGTCAGAAATATAAAAGTTAAATAGTAGATCCAGCTAAATCGATATATAGTCATTGTTTCATACATTACATCGGTCCAATCTTCGAAAGTAGCAACCCGAAATAATGTCAACATAGCGATACTGATATCACCCCATAAAACCTGATTAATACTCTCAAAAAGAAAGCTACCCACGGCCGCATAGATGTAGAAAATAATAAACATGAGCAAGACCACGTAGCCCATCCGGGGAATGGCAATAATCAAGGCGTTCATTAATATTCTTAGCTCTGGAATCATAGAAATCAAACGCAACACACGAAAAATTCGTAACAACCGCGCCAAAAGTACCATTTCGCTTTCATCCACGGGAATTAAACTGACCGTCACAATAACAAAATCAAAAATATTCCAGCCACTGCGAAAAAAGTCCTTCAAACGCTCTTCTGCAGCCATGCGAATTAATATCTCAATCAAGAAAAAAACCGTCACGGCGATATCAAGAATACGTAACGCATTGATCCAATATGGCGCAATGTCATACGTACTTGCTCCAATCATCATTGCGGATAAAATAATGATAGAAATCACGACCATTTCAAACATTTTATTGGAACGTATCGTAATAAAACGCGCTTTCCAGTCGGACGGCATGAAACTCATAAAAATGGACCTCAAGAAAAAATGGGGGCTAACTGCTTTAGCTTATAGAATGAATGGGAATGTAGTCGCTTGTTTTGTTAACATAACATTTAATTGCAGCAATACGTTTTTCTCCCTGCCATTAATGGCAGATGACCACGACAAGAAATCATAATGCATCCTAATGCATCCTTAACATTCTGCCAAAATTATCAATGAGGGTAGCATGTTGGCCTTTACTAATACGAGTATCAATTTCTTTTCAAGACATCAGAACACCTATTCAAAAACGATCTAACCTCATAATTCAATATAAAAATCACGCCAAATACCGCATTCGAAAGGCTACAATTAAGTGCCCCGCCATCATTATTTTAACTCAATTTTTGCGAAAATTTTTCGCATGAACCCAGGCGCAGCGAAATGAACATAGTCCATTATGTGACTGGAGCTGCAACGCAGAGTCACGCGAAAAAGACCTATTAGTTAAAATAATTATGGTGGAATACACTTACCAAGGTCTATCAAAATTCTTGCATTAGAACCCTGTTTTTTGCTAAGGTCGGTCTCCACCTCAATACACAATAATGGATTGTACTATGCATAAAACCTTACTAATAATTCTAACAACGATCATCATCAGCGGCTGTACAAAAACAAACGAATTTACACCCAAAGAAGGTGCAGACAGTGAATCTATCTTTAAACTGGCCTGCGCTGAATGTCACAACCCTGTAGGTGGACAAATTTTCATTTTGAGTAAAGACAGGGCAACGATCCCAGCTATTTCGAAGCAAATAAACGAAGGCAGTATGACCATGCCCTCATTCCCCAATATTAAAAGTGAGACCCTGTCAAATCTGGCACAGTACGTTATCGATAACAGCAAAGTAGAATAATACGTGGAACACGTAGATTCTATTATCCATGCCAAATGGATCATTCCTGTAGAACCGGATAAAACTGTCTATGAAAACTATAGCTTAACCATAAAAAATGCGCGTATACATACGCTTCTCCCTACAGAAGAAACAATAAAACAGTATAAAAGCCACGAAACAACGACGTTAGACGAACACGCTCTTATACCCGGTTTGGTTAACGCGCACACCCATGCGGCAATGAGTTTGTTTCGTGGACTCGCAGATGATCTACCGTTGATGACCTGGCTAAACGAGCATATCTGGCCTGCTGAAGCGGCTTGGGTCAACTACGATTTTGTACAGGATGGATCACAACTGGCTATTGCTGAAATGTTGCGCAGCGGCACAACCTGCTTTAACGATATGTATTTTTTTCCGAATGAAGTCGCCAGAGTAGCTTCAGAATGTGGTATACGCGCAGCGGTCGGTATCATCTTAATTGACTTCCCGACGATATGGGCGAAAGACGCTGACGAATATTTTCAAAAAGGCCTGGAAGTTTACGAATATTATAAAAGTAACCCGCTAATCTCATTCACCTTTGCCCCCCATGCTCCTTATACGGTCTCTAATGAGCCGCTAAAACGTGTTAAAAATTTATCTGACGAATTAGGCTTGCCTATTCATATGCATGTACAAGAAACAGAGGATGAAGTAGCTCAAAGCAAGGTACAACATAGTGAACGCCCACTACAACGTCTGGCTAAACTTGATTTGCTTTCACCCAGATTTTTAGCCGTACACACGACCCAGCTTACATCAACAGAAATAGAACAACTTGCCACCAGTGGCAGCCATGTTATTCATTGCCCAGAGTCTAACCTGAAACTCGCTAGCGGTTACTGCCCTGTGGTGTCATTGATGGAAGCGGGAGTTAACGTTGCTTTAGGGACCGATGGCGCAGCGAGTAATAATGATTTGTGCATGTTGGGTGAAATGAGAACAGCAGCCTTGTTAGCCAAAGCCGTCGCAAAAAATGCAGCCGCACTCCCCGCTCATTCAGCATTGCGAATGGCAACATTAAATGGTGCCAAGGCGCTCGGACTAGAGTCCGAAATCGGCTCCCTGACACCGGGAAAAGCGGCCGATATTACCGCCATAAATTTAGGTGAGCTGGAGTCCCAACCCATCTACAACCCCATTTCACAAGTTGTCTATACAGCTAATCGCAACCAAGTGACCGACGTTTGGGTTGCCGGTAAAATTTTATTAAAAAATCGCATACTCACAACAATGGATATCGCTGAAATCAAACTCAAAACCAACGCATGGAAAAACAAAATTTATACAGGTCGGAAATAAAAAGGCTAAAAAGTACCTGCGGGTAAAAACATCGCCGTGAACGTAAGCAGGTTTGAGCACCCGATAAATTACTTATTTTAAAAGGTAGATTTTAGTTTGTAACCGACCTCTTGCACCTACGATCCCAGCCCTTATATAATAGGTACATGAATACCACAGTAAATATCGATCCGGCCGAAATTGACAAATTTTCGGCGTTGGCACCCCGGTGGTGGGATCCTGCCGGGGAATGCAAACCACTGCATGACATCAATCCACTCAGACTGCGCTTTATTGCTCGGTATGCGCCTCTAAAAGGCAAAAATGTACTTGATGTGGGCTGTGGTGGTGGCATTTTAAGTGAAAGTCTGGCCGCAGCAGGTGCGCAAGTTACGGCCATCGACGCCAGTAACGCCGCCATCTCTGTCGCCAAACTCCATTTACAGGAGTCGGGTCAGGATGTCAGTTATCATTGCACTGCCATCGAGGAATTCACCAGTCGTACCACTGAAAAATATGATGTCATTACTTGCATGGAAATGCTTGAGCATGTCCCTGACCCTTCATCAATCATCGCATCCTGCTCCGACCTGCTCAAACCAAATGGACATCTATTTTTATCAACACTGAATCGCAACATGAAATCTTTCCTACTTGCGATCGTTGGCGCAGAATATATTATGAAAATGATCCCAAAAGGCACTCATGACTATAGTCAATTCATTCAGCCGGCAGAGATCGAATCTTGGTTAAGACAGGCTGATTTATCATTAAATAAGATTAAAGGCATAAGCTATAACCCTTTATTTAAAAAATACAGTTTAAGTAACAACATTCAGATTAATTATTTGGTTCATGCCACCCCTACGTGATCAAAAAAAAATCAATAGCTACGGTACTGTTTGATCTTGATGGTACTTTGGCAGATACCGCTCAAGATTTAGCATTCACATTAAACAGACTCCTGCAGGAGCAACACCAGCCCCCCCTACCCTTTGCACAAATCAGACCTCATGTTTCTAATGGTGCTAACGCACTCATTAAACTGGGTTTTGGCCAGAATATTTGTACCACAGAACTGAATGCAATCAGAACCAGATTCCTTGAATTCTACGCCAACAATCTCACCACGCATACTCGCCTGTTTCCAGGGATGTGGGACGTCATTACCTATCTCGATAATAGGCATATCAAATGGGGTGTGGTCACCAATAAACCGCGAGCGCTGACAGAACCCTTGATGGCTGAGCTTACACTGCCCAGCCCCGCGGCCATTATTATTAGTGGTGATACACTCAAATATAAGAAACCCCATCCTGCTCCGATCATCTATGCTTGCAAACAACTGAATACCACCCCGTCAAAAACAGTTTATATTGGCGATGCCCATCGAGATATTGTCGCGGGACGTCGCGCAGGTACAAAAACGCTCGCCGCTCTTTTTGGTTATATTGAAGTGGATGGTGATCCCGCACAATGGCACGCTGACGCAATGATCAAGGATGCCTCTGAAATTATCCCCTGGTTAAATGTCTGGAATTTGTCATAATGAATGTAGATAAAATATCTATTCTTGAGCTTGGCATCACCGCCTTTTTTATGGTTGCACTGGGCGGATTGATTGCCACTTTGTTGTCTCATCGTAAAATGAGTAAATTACGAGAAATTATTGCCAGTTTAGAGGCGACGCTACACTCAGAACGTCTTGCTGGCCTGGATAAACTAGGCACCTTAAAAAAAACCAAAGAAGAATTTTCTCTGGTTTTTAATACGCTTGCTACGCAAACATTAAAACAACAATCCGATGACTTTTTAAAACTGGCACAACAAAACCTGGAACAACATCACACCCAAACTCAAGAGACACTGACACAAAAAGAAAAGTCGATAGAAAACCTGTTAAAACCGATAACACAGGCCTTACAAAAAACCGAACAACAAATTCATTTAATGGAAAAAGATCGGAAAGAAGCCTATGGCTCTATCAGCCAACATTTACAAAGTATGGCGCAAACTCAACAAATGTTACAAGGAGAGACACGAAATCTCGTTCAAGCATTGCGACGACCTGAAGTACGGGGTCAATGGGGTGAACTCACTTTACAACGTTTAGCTGAACTTTCAGGTATGGTTAAACACTGTGATTTTTCTTGTCAAGAACAAATCACAGGAGACAATGGACAAATTTTCCGACCGGACATGATTATTCGCCTACCTAACCGAAGAGAAATTATAGTCGATGTCAAAACGCCATTAGATGCTTATCTCAGCGCGATTGACGCCGAATCAGATGAAAAAAAACAGCAATACTTGATCAAACACACGCAAAATGTACGACAGAGAATACGTGAACTTGGTAGCAAGGCATACTGGAACCAATTCAAAGATAGTCCCGATTTCGTTGTTTTATTTATCCCTGGGGACCACTTCCTAAGTGCCGCACTTGAAATTGAACATAGCTTGCTTGAAAAGGCAATACAACAAAAAGTCATGCTGGCCACACCAACCAGCTTGGTCGCACTACTCCGTGCGGTCGCCTATGGATGGCAGCAAGAGCGACTCACAGAAAATGCCGAAAAAATTCGCACACTAGGTACCGACCTATATAAGCGGCTCGCCATTTTCAGTAGCCATTTTTCCAAGATAGGCAAACAACTTAACGCCACCACAGAACATTATAATCAAGCCGTTAATTCTTTTGATAAACAACTCGTTCCCGGTGCCAAAAAATTTAAAACCCTGGGTATTAACAGCAAGCAACAGATCGAAACGATCGAGACAATAGACATAGATGCCAGCGAAACCCAGCACAGAGATTGATGTCGTTATTTTTTACAATTTAAAATAAAATCTCACTTCAACCGCTCAAACAAAAAACTCACCCATCAATTTATTTTAAAAAATTCAACCGGTTACCACTTAATCTCCGTCCTTAAATAATATTGGTACGGTTTCTGCTACTTAAAATTACGGTATTTAATCAAACGGGAAAAATGAAAACACGATGAGTGAACTCTATTTAAATACAACGAAAAATAAAGCAATCCATCGCACTGTCGTCATACATCGATTACATCAACTAAAAGGCCTTCTAAACAATTTAGGCATACTAAGCAGAGCCATAGATTTATTATTAATCTATGTGAGTCTTTGGAGTATTTCTCTGATCTATAATGAATCATGGCAAATCAGCCACAATATAGCGATAGCCTACTCTACAGGATTATTTATTTTATTCGCGACACTATTCAATTTATACCCCCCCCAGCGTAAAATTTCTTTCTATTCTGAAATTTTCAGGTTGTACGTATCATGGATTGGTACGACGCTTGGCTTACTATTACTTGTTTACGCAACAAAAACCCCGGAGGGATTTCCACAAAGTATGTATTTAACCTGGCTGCTGGTTACACCATGTATTCTAACGCTTTGGCACGTCCTCATTCGAGAAATTATTTCTCACAGGCAATTACACGGTATTAATAATCGCCGAGTCGCCATTGTCGGTGCCCGAGAGGTGGGTCTTGAATTAGCAGAAACCATTGAGGCTTCTCCCTCTATGGGATATCAATTTGTGGGCTTTTTTGATGATCGCAGTGTAACCGGTACGCGACCACTTACAACCAAATCATTCAAAGTGCTTGGACAACTTGTTGATGTTATTGCAGCAGCAAAATCAGGCGAAATTGACGTTGTTTACATTACCCTGCCTTTACGTGCTGAAGAACGTATTCAACAACTGATACTTGAACTTTCAGATACCACCGCATCAGTACATATCGTTCCCGATTTTTTTGCACGCAATCAAATGAGCACTTCTCTAGGTAATATTGGAAACTTAACCACGATTGCCATCCACGAAACTCCCTTTTATGGTACTGATGGCTGGATCAAGCGCGTAGAAGATATTATGCTTTCATTTCTTATTTTAGGACTCATTATCATTCCAATGCTGATTATTGCATTCGGGGTAAAATTGACATCTAGTGGGCCTATTCTTTTTAAGCAACGACGTTATGGATTGCAAGGCCAGGAAATAGAAGTCTGGAAGTTTCGTACGATGTCTGTCTGCGAAAATGGAGATACCGTATGCCAAGCAACCAGAGACGATGACAGAATTACCCCATTGGGTAAATTTTTAAGACGAACCTCTCTAGATGAACTGCCACAATTCATTAATGTGCTTCAGGGCACCATGTCCATCGTCGGCCCTCGACCCCATGCCGTAGTGCAAAATGAAGAATACAGAAAAATAATTAAAGGTTACATGCTACGCCATAAAGTAAAACCAGGCATCACCGGCTGGGCACAAATTAATGGTTGGCGAGGTGAAACCAAGACACTCGATAAAATGAAAGGCCGTATTCAATATGATTTAACTTATATACGAAACTGGTCTTTGTCACTTGATTTGAAAATTATTTTTCTAACTTTATTTAAGGGGTTTGTTAATAAAAATGCGTATTAATACACATTTTTTGCGATCAAAACAACCCAAACCGTTTTTACGATTATTTTAGTATCAAACCAAAGCGACCAGTTACGCAGATAATCCAGGTCATAGTCAATACGTGCCGCCATAGCATCCACTTCAGCGGTCTCGCCACGGCAACCATTGACTTGAGCCCATCCTGTAATACCAGGACGTACCTTATGCCGCACCATATAGCCCTTGATCAGTTTTCGATACTCTTCATTGTGCGCAACGGCATGAGGTCGAGGACCCACGATACTCATTCTGCCTTGTAGTACATTTATAAACTGGGGTAATTCATCCAAAGAATAACGCCTTAAATAGACCCCGATTTTTGTTACACGAGCATCATTTTCAGAGGCTTGTTTTACGAAAACACCATCATCACAAACCGTCATGCTGCGAAATTTATAAACCGTAAATTCTTCACCCTCTAGGCCATAGCGACGCTGACAAAAAATTACCGGGCCTGGTGATGTCAATTTCACCGCTAAGGCCAGACCGATTAAAACAGGGCTAATTAAAATCAAAATGCTAAAAGAAGCAACAATATCACTGATCCTTTTTAAAAAAGCATTAATACCATAAAAAGGGGTTTCGCATACCGCCACCACAGGCAAGCCATTCACATCATCAATCCGTCCTTGAATCAAGTCGTACAAAAATAAATCTGGGGAAAAATATATCGAGGCTGTAGTATCGCGTAAATCATCCAGTAAATCTAAAATTCGCTGTTCTTGCATCATGGGTAAAGTGATATAAATAACCCCAATACCATGCTCTTTAACATATTCAGCAACCTCGCTCAGCTTGCCTAAATAAGGTTTATTCTGTTTTTGATCCCAATCTATTGTTTTACGGTCATCAAAAAAACCATGTAAAACGGTATTAACACGCACATCGGTAGCAAACTCATGAGCCAGTCTTATCCCCCCCTCATTGGTACCTACGATAATGGCTTTGCGGCTGGTTCGCTCAGAATAAAATATTTTAAAAATGTAGGTTCGTGTAAACCAATGTCCAAACATCAAAACCAGCGGAGTGATCACTGCCCAGGTCAGCATCACATTGCGTGAAAAAAGATGTGACGTTTTTGTAAAATAAGCCAGGAATATCAGCCCGACCAAGACTAAGAGCCAGGCAATAATAGTATCTCTTGCTTGAGCCTTAATCCCCCCTGTTTGCCAGGATCGACAGACCGACATCTCTTTAAACACGATATACGATGTCAGAAAAGCAATGATGGACAGCGTCAGGTAATGACTACCAAATTCTGCAGCATAAATGAAGGCTGAAATATACAGCGTGAACAACACTAAACAAGGATCAAGCAGCAATTCGAGTACACGTGCACCGGTTAACGGCTTTCCGGACACTGATTTTTTTTCATGTATCGTTTGACCTCTCGGCCTCTGTTTATTCGCTGGCGTACGTTTTTCTTGATACAAGGGCTTGTCTCACTGGTTTTGCGCTGAAGTTTTATTTATATCGGACAGTATAAACTGAGTCTGTAGTGATAAAAATAAAAATAGCGGCATCCATTCCGTAACAATTTGCTATAATTCACGTGTTTATACCCTAACATTTCAAAATAATTCGAGGAAAAAAGCTTTAGTTGTTGTATGCAAGAGTCGAATGGAGTTTTTTTAGAACGATCAAAACCACTTAACTTGTAATTTTAGAAAAAGCGAATATCGACCCTTAGATGCGGTAAATGAAGCAATGAAACGTTTTTTTACCTGATTATTTTGAAACGTTAGGAGTTACTTAATAATTAAACTGAAGCTGTCACTATCACTTCATACATTACTGATATAAATAGGCTTACTCAATCATGGTTATAAAGAAATGTCTCTTTCCTGCCGCCGGATACGGAACCCGATTTTTACCTGCCACAAAAGCCATGCCCAAAGAGATGCTACCTGTAGTCGATAAACCCTTAATTCAATATGGTGTAGAGGAGGCTCTGGAAGCTGGTCTCAACCATATTGCTGTCGTTACCGGAAGAGGAAAACGAGCCATTGCTGATTATTTTGATGTCAGCTACGAGTTAGAAGACCAGATTAAAGGCTCAACAAAAGAGGAACTCTTAGCCCCGATTAGAGAGATTCTTGATCGAACCGTATTTTCTTTCACCCGCCAGAAAGCGATGAATGGTTTGGGGCACGCCATTTTAACGGGTGAAACCTTGATTGGTAACGAAGCCTTTGCGGTCGTGCTCGCAGATGACTTATGCGTGGGAGAAGGCTCAGGGGTTTTATCGCAAATGGTCGCGCTGTATGAAAAACACCAATGCAGTATTGTCGCCCTGGAAGAAATCCCTATAGCTGAAACCCATAAATATGGCGTTATTTCAGGCCATCAAATTGAAGATGATCTTTATGAAATTACACATATGGTAGAAAAACCTACCCCTGAAGAGGCGCCCAGCAATCTGGCTATTATTGGCCGCTATATCTTCACTCCCGATATTTTTGATATTTTAAGGCACACCCAACCCGGGGTTCACGATGAAATACAAATAACCGATGCACTACAAGAACAAGCCAGCAATGGCCGAGTATTGGGCTATAAATTTAAAGGAAGGCGTTTTGATTGTGGTAGTATCGGCGGCTTTGTTACCGCGACTAATTATTTTTATGAACATTATTGTTCTAAAAAATAGGATATCCAGCCCATGACTCAATATGATGTTTTCAATGGTGATGCCGATGGTATTTGTGCATTACAACAACTCAGACTCAACAAACCCACCAACAGTACGCTGGTCACGGGTGTAAAACGTGATATTCAGCTTTTAGCCAAAGTTGATGCTGCGGCCGGAGACAGCGTTACCGTACTGGATATTTCCTTAGACAAGAATCGTGACGTAGCGATAAAGCTGCTGAACAAAGGCGTAATTATTGACTACTATGATCATCACTTTGCAGGCGAAATACCAGAACATCGTCACTTCAGCGCGAATATCGATACCACATCTGAAACCTGCACCAGCCTTATTGTGAATAACAAAATCAAGCACCAACATTCAGCGTGGGCCGTAGTGGGTGCTTTTGGCGATAATTTTTCTGCCAGCGCAAAACAAGCAGCCAAAGGATTAAACCTGTCCAGCGACGAGCTTGCTAAATTGCAGAAACTAGGCACCTACCTTAACTATAATGCCTATGGCGCGACGGTAGAAGATTTACATTTTGCACCCGACAAGCTGTATCTCAGCTTGCATCCATACAAAAACCCACTGGATTTTATCGCAGCGGATGAAACCTATACTCACCTGGAATGCGGTTACCTTGAAGATTTAGCTAAAGCCCGGCAATTGCGTGCCACAACAGAAAACGAGGCTATTGCGGTCATTTTCTTGCCCAATGAGGCATGGGCTCGACGTTCCAGCGGAATTTTTGCCAATGAACTGGCCAAACAAAATCCGAACCGGGCACACGCCTTACTCACAACACTCAACCCCGATGCTTATCTTGTCAGTGTCCGCGCACCCATGAATAACAAAATCAATGCCGATGTATTATGCCGACAGTTTCCGACAGGGGGAGGAAGAAAAGCAGCGGCAGGTATCAATCACTTACCTGAAGATCAGCTCAATCGATTTATTGATGCATTCAAACAAATTTATTCGTAATTGCCAATTATGGGTTTTGAAGCTGGATTCACTCTTGTCACCATAGCGGTTTGTTTTATCGCCATGGCAAGCAATCGCGTTGCCCCGGATATTACATTAATGGGGGGACTGTCTCTACTTTTACTCGTCGGTATTCTGACCCCCCAAGCTGCGTTTTCTGGCTTATCCAATGAAGGGGTACTCACCGTTGCCGTTTTATATATTGTCGTCACCGGGTTAACTGAAACAGGGGCGATAGCCTGGCTGGGACAAGTTTTTCTGGGGCGACGTCCGCGTTCACTTAGTATTGCCCTGGCAAGACTCATGCTTCCCGTCGCAACAATGAGCGCTCTGTTAAATAACACACCGGTTGTGGCGATGTTCATCCCTGCAGTGTCGGACTGGGCAAAAAAAAATCAACTTTCAGTCTCAAAACTCATGATGCCTCTGAGTTATGCAGCTATTGTCGGGGGAACGTGTACATTAATCGGCACCAGTACTAACTTAGTTGTAAACGGCTTATTAATCACTGAAACTGAGCTTCCAGGACTGGGTATGTTTGATCTTGCGTGGATCGGTATTCCAATCACTCTGGCCACATTCATCTATGTTCTTATTGCGCAAAAATGGTTACTTCCAGAGCGACGCCCGGCGATGAGTCAGTTTGCCGATGTCCGAAAATATATGGTAGAAATGCTGGTCGATGTTGACAGTCCACTCAATGGCAAAAGTATTGAAGAAGCCGGACTGCGACAGCTCCCTGGCTTGTATCTTGTCGAAATAGAAAGAGCCGACCAGGTTCTTCCCGCAGTCAGTCCCCATGACAGAATATACAGTCAAGATCGTTTAATTTTTGCTGGCATCGTCGACTCGGTTTTAGATTTACAAAAAATCAGAGGGCTTAAACCCGCAACCGACCAGGTTTTTAAACTTGAGGCATCAAGAGATGATCGCTGCTTTGTTGAAGCCGTTGTTTCTCATAGCTGCCCTATTGCTGGTAAAACCATTCGTGAAGGGAAGTTTCGCTCTTTATACAACGCCGCGGTTATTGCCGTCGCTCGCGACGGTGAACAAATCAAAAAGAAAATAGGTGACATTGCCTTACAAGCGGGTGACACACTGCTACTCGAAGCACATCCAGATTTTGAAACACAACAAAAAAATTCCCGAGATTTTTATTTAGTCAGCCGACTCAACGCCTCTGCCCCGCCTAAACATGAAAAATCTGCGACGGCCATCAGCATTCTAGTGGGCATGGTGATTCTCGTTAGTTTTGGCTGGCTACCCATGCTGCACGCCGCGTTACTCGCTGCAGGATTGATGATTATAACCCGCTGCACTCGGGGTCGAGTAGCAAGACGCAGCATTGACTGGCAAGTATTAATTGTTATTGCCGCATCATTCGGGATGGGCAATGCACTGGAGTCCTCGGGAGCCGCCTCCGCCATCGCCGATCAGCTCACCTTGCTTTCCGGCGGCAACCCCACAACCGCGCTGATGCTGACCTTCGCTGCCACATCGATTTTTACCGCTTTAGCAACCAACAATACGGCTGCACTGCTGATGTTTCCGATTGCGCTGGCAACAACAACACATATGGATGTTAATTTCATGCCCTTTGCCATCACCATTATGATCGCTGCTTCGGCCAGTTTTGCAACGCCGATCGGCTATCAAACAAACCTAATGGTCTATGGGCCCGGTGGCTATCACTTTTCTGACTACGTCAAAATGGGTACACCGCTCACTTTTCTTGTCGCTATTCTGACCATCATACTCGTACCACTAATCTGGCCACTTTAAACCTAAAAAACGCAGATGGACGCGAATATACCCCTCTGCGTTTTTTCTCAGTCAAAGCGTTCAAAAATAAACCAAAATTGTGTTTTATTCCTTACAATGGAAAGCATAAAAAAATGAGTATTTTAATTATTTCATTCCTTTAGTTTATAATACTTTTCGCCAACAACAAGTCTATTACTTTTTGTGATGACTCTTCCAATGACAACTGGCCTGTTGGTACAATCAACTCTGGATTAACTGGTGCCTCATAAGGAGAAGATATTCCCGTAAATTCTGGAATTTCACCTGACCGCGCTTTTTTATATAATCCCTTTACGTCGCGATCTTCACATACTTCTAATGAAGCATCGCAAAATATTTCAAGAAAATCACCATGTGGCATCACATTTCTTGCCGATTCTCGATCTGAACGTAAGGGAGAAATAAAAGCGGTTAATACGATTAAGCCCCCTTCAGTAAACAGCTTGGCAACCTCACCTACCCGGCGGATATTTTCAGTTCGATCTTCAATAGAAAAGCCTAAGTCACCACACAAACCATGACGCACATTGTCGCCATCGAGTACAAAAGTTCTACACGCTCGCTGATAAAGCTGCTCTTCCACTGCCAGTGCCAAAGTAGACTTGCCTGCGCCTGATAGACCCGTAAACCATAATACTGCACTTTTGTGATTGTTTAGCTCTTCACGTTTTTCACGGGTGATGGTCGCTTGGTGCCAAACAACATTACTGCTTTTTTGATTTGAACTCATAAGTATTTACCTTTTAATAATTGTAAAAATATCTATTTATTTCTCAGCTGTTTTTTGGGTGTTTGCTACATACCAACCAGAGTGCCAGAGCACCACCCAAGCAATCTGCTAAAACATCAGCCATACTAGGATAACGCCCTGGAATAAATGATTGATGAAATTCGTCACTGATCGCGTAGAGCAAAACGAATAAACCAGCGACCTGTGCCTCTTTAAATGAAATACCTTTAACAAAAGAAGGGAAAGAGCCTGCAATAAAAAACGCTAAAATAGCATAAACAAAAAAATGAAACACCTTGTCCTGACCAGGCATCATAGAAGGGAGCCCTACGGAAGGTTGGTGAGACATATAAAAAATAAATCCCATCCAAAGCAAAGCAAAAACTCTGTATATACGACAGTCTATATTAGACCAAAAACCTCTGCCTGCCATCATGTCGCATTAACCCTTGCTAATTTTTTATACAAACGTGTTTCCTTACGTGAAGTTTTCCAGGCAATCCATAATTTTCTGATCGGCGTTAATTTTACCCTATGCGTTAACACCGCGTAACCATCCATTTTGATTTCTTCCAGCAAAGCCTCATAAATCGCCGCCATAATTACACCACTACGCTGACTATAACGATCTTCGTCTGGAAGCTGTGCAAACGCATTCCTGTAATACTTCATTGCGCGATCTGCTTGAAAGGCAAACAAAGCCTTCATATTTTCAGACATACGACGATGAACAATATCGTCTAACGTGATGTGAAACTTTTCCAGCTCATCCAGAGGAATATATAAGCGCCCTCTTTCTGCATCTTCATGAACATCACGTAAAATATTGGTCAACTGGAACGCCATACCTAAGTCATGTGCATATTTCATCGTTTTTCGGTTTTGATAACCAAATATTTCTACTGATATGAGGCCAACAATACTGGCAACGCGATGGCAATAAAGGCTTAACTCTTTAAAAGAAGGATAGCTGTCATAATCAAGATCCATTTCCATACCATCAATGACCTCAAGGAAATATTCCTGAGGGATGCTAAATCGCTGAATAACCTTGACTAATGCCTGAGTGACCGGGTGTCTAGGTTCGCCTGAAAATAACTTGTCGATTTCCTCACGCCACCAAGCCAGCTTGGTTCGCGCAATATTGATATCCGTACATTCATCAACGACATCATCAACTTCTCGACAAAATGCGTAAACAGCAGTGATTGCGGTGCGTTGCTCCTGAGGCAGGAACATAAAGCTATAATAAAAGCTTGATCCGCTTTTGGCCGTCTTGTTTTGGCAATACTCATCGGGACTCATCATTAGTTACTCAACTATTCAACGCCAAGGGCGATCACTTCACCCAGCGATGTTTTTCCTTTACGTGCTAATACCAGAGCATTATTTTTCATTGGTACCATGCCCTGTTTTAATGCGCATTCTAACAGTTCTGAATTTTGCGATCCTGCCATAATTTTTTCCGACAAAGCGGGCGTAATACGCAATACTTCGGCAATAATTTTCCGCCCTTTGAAGCCAGTATGGTTGCAACGGTAACAGCCCTCACTTTTATGAAAGATTTCGCACGGATCTAACACGAGCTTTCGTCTAACTTCTGCGGAAACGAGGTCTTCAACGAGACAATACTCGCAATTTAACCGGATTAATCTCTGCGCAACCACCAACAGTAAGGTAGAACCAACAAGATAAGATTCGATGCCCATATCGAGCAAACGAATCACAGTACTGATCGCATCATTCGTATGCAAGGTACTCAAAACCAGGTGTCCCGTTAAAGCGGCTTTATTCGCTATTTTTGCCGTTTCTTCATCACGAATTTCGCCAACAAGAATAACATCGGGATCATGCCGCAAAAAGTGGCGTAATGCAGAGGCAAAGGTATACCCTTTTATTGT
Organism: Gammaproteobacteria bacterium; assembly: GCA_013151745.1. Lineage (GTDB taxonomy): Bacteria > Pseudomonadota > Gammaproteobacteria > JAADHS01 > JAADHS01 > JAADHS01. The sequence goes on from JAADHS010000183.1 coordinate 20,327, forward strand.
CGAGACTTGAACTTGCTCTACGCCCTCAATTTCATATTCCACTGGATCTTCAACCGTTAAAATATGGGCATTCCTTTTTTTTATCTCGTGAACCAAAGAGTACATACTCGTAGTCTTGCCCGACCCCGTGGGTCCGGTGACTAGTATCATCCCTTGTGAATTTAAAATACTCTCACGAATACAAGCTAAATCATCTTGTTCAAAACCCAGATCTTCGAGCGCAACTTGCCCTGCTTTTTGATCCAGAATGCGTATAACACTGCTTTCTCCCTTGACGGTAGGTACGATAGAAATACGCAAATCAATCAGCCGATGACCACGAGAAATACAGGCATGTCCGCCTTGGGGTATGCGCCGTTCCGAAATATCCATTCCACCAATAATTTTTAAACGACTGACCACCGCAGGCAACAATGACTTACTCAAACTCTGAGAAAATTGTAGTACACCATCAATCCGGTAAAACACTTTTACGTCATTAATATCAGGACGAATATGAATATCAGAAGCCGCCAACTCGATCGCTTGTAATATTATCGCATTCAATAAACGAACTATGGGTTTTTTCTGAGCTTCAACTTCAGCCCGATGAGCAGATTGCGAGTGACTCTGCCCTCTTTTTTTTTCGTCCAACATGTCAAGATCCAGATCATCTAATGCCGCACTCGCATCAAAAGAACTCGCTTGCCCCCCTAAAACAGCCGCAATTTCATCTCTTGGTGCCATCACCATTTCCATTGGCGCTTGGTAATTCAATTTCAATGCATTTAATGCGGTATCATCGAATGGACTTTCCATGGCCACAACAAGGGAGCCATCAATGACGCCTAAAGGTAGAATATTATTTTTTTTGGCTATATCAGCAGGTAATTGACTTAATGCGTCATGCGGCAATATATAATCTTTAATACGTGTAAAAGGAATTCCGAGTTTTTGTGCCAGCGCCATATTCAATTGCATGGGTGTAACGGCTCCCATGGCAAGCAAAATTTGACCCAAGCGTTTTCCATGCTCTTTTTGCTGAATATTGAGTGCTTTTTCAAGAACATTTTGATCAATAAAATGACTCTTTAAAAGCAAGGTACCCAACAGCACATCAGGTAACCCCTTAAAACGCGTCAGTAATTCTTTGAGTTCGCTTATATTTCGAATAATATAATGTTTCATATCAGCTTTGACCCAAATATAAGAAGCGGTCAAATTTTGCCGCTAAACCGTCTTTTTGTTTAAAAAATTAAAAAAATCCTCAAATATTGAGTCATAAATTTGACTTCAGACACAAAATATCCAATCAATAAAATTATAACCTATTGTTTTTATTTTACAAATAACGATGAACTCTAAAGTTGGCACAAAATAAGCTTACCGTCACTTGAAAGGCCACAAACGGGAGATTCAATATGGCAACTTTAAGTACCGCACAAACATCGGATTTTGATCAATCTGTACAACCACCCCATCACCCTGTATTGCTGGCCAAAGCAACAGAAATAGACTTCGGTCGACAAGATATTGATAAAGCCTTGCGCATCGCCAGCGCGTTACAAACGACACTGGATATTCAGAAAATAATAGAAATATTTATATTTGAAGTCCGTCGCTGGGTTTCTATTGATGGTGCTCAATTTACATATGAAGAACAACAGCTTAACCTGTCAATTGGTCACCAATATGACAACAGCCTAACCTACCCTCTAAGCATACCCAAGCAAGCATTAGGTGAAATCACGTTTATGCGTAGCAAACGTTTCACTGCCGCAGAAAATAAAACACTTAAGTATTTATTATGCAGCCTGGTTTACCCGTTACGTAATGGTCTCAGCTACGAAAAAGCACTGCAAGCGGCCTTGAAAGACCCACTCACCGGCATTCATAATCGCGCGGCAATGAATACCTCATTAACAAGAGAAGTCGATCTCGCGCGTCGGCACCAAACGCCTCTATCACTGATTGTTATAGACTTGGATTATTTTAAACGAATCAACGATACTCTTGGGCATGATGCGGGAGATCAAGTTTTGCAACACGTTGCCAATACGTTACTAGACACCATTCGAGGCTCAGATATGGTCTTTCGTTTTGGTGGTGAGGAATTCGCAATTTTGCTCACCAATACGGATAAAAAAGGAGCCATGCAATTGGCACAACGAATTCGCAGAGCCATTGAAAAAAATGCTATTAAATTGAATGAGGAAAAAATAATCTCCACGGCCAGCCTCGGTGCAGCATGTTTATCCGCTGATGATTCAGAAAAAAGCCTCTTCCAAAAAGCAGACAAAGCATTATATGCAGCAAAAGCAGCAGGGCGAAATTGCATTCGCTTCAGGTGATGAACCAATAGGATAGAAATAACCTTAAAATATAGGATAAAATTTATGAAGAAAATATGGAAATTACAAAACCTCGCACTTACAAGCGCTATTTTAGCACTTTCAATCAGTCTGCCCTCACACGGTGTCAACGTGCCTGTAAAGGGAACAAAAATGACTGCGGTTGAAAAACAGCTAGGGGCTCCCTCTCGAATGATCCCTCCCGTAGGCCAACCGCCCATCACACGCTGGGTGTATGACGATTATATTATCTATTTTGAGTATGAAATGGTCATTCATACGGTACCAAGCACATTAAAAACAAAATGACCTGTAAAAATGGTAAAACTCAATGTTGCTCATTCCATAGCGAGAGTTAAAAACGATACAAAATACCAAGGCTCACATTCAAAATAGCCTCATCCATTGCCGTATTCGCAATATTGGCATCAATTGCAAATCTCTGAACGGCAAAACGTGCCGCCAAATTGCGCCTGACTTCATAGTTCAACCCGCCACCGAAAAAAACATCAATACTAGAATCGCTCGCAGCGCCAGAGTCATAGTTCCATCTGGCAAGTCCGACCTGAACAAAGGCGCTTAACTCATTTGACAAACCAACATTGGCCATTGCACTGCCATGAACAGCACTGGCCTCACTCTTTATTGAAGTGACATCAACATCGCCAAAATCAACAAAACCCAGCTCAATAGCCAAAAGATCATTCAATGCGACCCCACCAAAAATAGAATATGAAGGTGAGCTGTCGTTGGCCAGATCATAATTGGCACTACCCAAATTAATTCCGAGATAGGGTGCCATGCCTTGGCCTGCGTTGCTGTGACTGATGATAATATCCGACTCAGCAGCACCTGCAACAAACGAGAGCAGCATCGCCATAGTTGCAAAAAAACCTTTTAATTGTCGCGTCATCTAAACCTCTCTCAAGTTAGGTTATTTAATCAAAAAACAGCTTCAATTCTATTCGCTATCCCCCATCTGCGCAATCGATCACCCACGCCAGAATTTCCAAGAATAGATTGATGAACCCAGCATTTTATCATTCAATGACTTACATTCTTTTGTCTCGGTTTTTACGTATTACATTCAACGACAATCCTGTTATATTCCACATTTAAGCATGATATAAACCAGCTAAAATTAAGGAGTAACTGGTGAAGAGTAAGAAAATCCACAATACTGTAACCACGTTTTTTTTATGTATTTTTTCTATTTTAGCAATGACGCCGACCACAAACCTGATGGCGGATGATGATGAAAAAAAACGTGATAAAGATGAAAAAAAACATGAAAAAAAGAATAAAAAAAACGATGACAAAAAAAAGCACGATGACGATGACGATGACGATGACGATGACAAAAACCGTAATAAAACCATCATTAACCTGGGCGCAGTACAAGCAACCCCATTAGCAAATGAACGTGGCATGAGCGTCTCTGGTCGCGCCATGATAATCAGGCACTCCGATGGCAAAACAACAGCCTATACTCAAGTACTAGGACTTGCCACGACAACATCATATGGTGTACACGTACACGACTTACCTTGCAAACTGGGTGGGGGCGGCCACTATAAAAATGATCCGAATGTAGTGGGAACGGAACAATACAATGAAATTGAACTGAGTTTTACAACAGACAATTCTGGAATAGGACTAGGGCAAGGCTCAGGCAATTTTCTTGCCCGGCCAGAAGCACAATCTGTCGTGATACACGATACAGATGGCGGACGTATTGCCTGCGCAGATTTACCAAAAAATTATAAAGGTGCAACGGTGCACAAAGGAAAAATGATAAACTTTGAAAATGGTAATGTTTTTGGTACAGCAGAACTCAGCCGCGCGAATGGTTCCACCTTCGCCACGCTCCAAGTCTCCGGGCTAGCAACAGGCACCTACCCCGCGCATGTACATAATCTATCTTGCGCCCTAAACGCAGGGGGAACGCACTATAAAATAGACCCTAGCAATACGGAAACGATCGAAGAAAATGAAATATTCTTAACCTTAACAACAGACAATGCAGGTAATGGTTCAAGAACCAATGTAAAAGAAACTCACCTAGCACGACCTGAAGCCCAGTCTGTAGTCGTACATTCAGGCTCAACTCGTCTGGGCTGTGCCGATTTAAGTGCTGAAGAATCAGGTAAAGTGAAAACTCAAGGTACAGCCATAACCACTGCGATGGGTTTGAGTAAAGGTTATGATTTAACCGGAACAGCCAGTATGTCTCGCCAAGACGACGGCCAAACAAAAGTTAAAGTTGAGATTGAGGGTCTTTCTGCAAATATGACTTACCCTACCCATGTGCATAATCTTCCGTGCAAATCAGGCGGTGGAAGCCACTATAAAATCGACCCCGCTATTGCGGAAATAATCGAAAGCAACGAAATCTGGCCAGAAATTTCAACCGATAAAAAAGGTAAAGCTAAAGGCAAAGCAAAGGTCTCTCATATCGCAAGACCTGAGGCTCAATCCATCGTGATTCATGATCCCGTTGATAGTACAAGAATTGGCTGTTTTGACCTGGATTAATAACCGTTCTTATCTTTAATTTAGAGAGGCTTTAGTCATAGCCTCTCTCCTTTTTTCGTGTTTCTGCCCATCCTAAAGCAACAACGAGGATCCTAAAAAATGCAGTTAGACGCGAGTTTTCGTGCTAAAACCCTTCGATTTTGCTGTGCTTAAGAAAGGTGAGGTAAAAATCTACACGGAAGATACCCTAGAAAAATATTACGGGAATAAAGGCTTCACAAATAATTAACTAAAATCACTTTTGCCCAATCGGGTAACGGTTGTTGTAGTTGCAGTTCACCATGATCAATAAATGCAATAGAAGTGAAAGGCTCAGCATGTGATGAATTATCATAAAGCTGAACAACATTAGCCAAGACTAACGCTTCACTCACATACCGCATGGTTCTGGGTATACGCGAAATAATTTTTTCGCGGGGCACCGTATGCCCACCTTCAGCAACTCGCTGGGCAACGCGCGCCTGATTTAATTGATCATGTTGCAGATGAATATAAACCAGAATTATTTCATAGCCTGCGGACTTTGCGATTGCTAAAAAATCAATTTTCGAGGGATGAGAAAAAACGGTTTCAAAACAAAAGCTGGTACCGGCACGCAACAAATCCAAACGCAGTTTTTCAGCAAGCCTGGCTGCTTTATAACTAATCGCCTCAGATTGTTCAGTATCCAGTTCCTTTGCCAGAATATCAGCATTGATAAAAGGTAAACCAGTTGATGCTAAAAACAGCCGATAAAAAGTTGACTTACCTACACCATTACCCCCAGCCAATAACCAAAGTTGCTTATCGACACTCATTCGACAATAAACACACCATTTTCAAAACGACCCGTTTGACGCTGTCCGTCAGGCATGACCCTGTCCAATAAACCGGGCACCGTTAAGCTTGCTTCAAAATATGCGCGACCCCGGGTTATTTGTTGACCTGACTGTCCCTTTGAACGCGCTTGCCCGACAGCTAAAAATATCTGTTCCGGGTCAACACGCTCGGGTGCTGAAACCGCAACTTTCACCTCCGCAATGCCTTGCATCAATGCCAACATATCCGATGGTGAGACAGAATGCGCCACTCGTTTACCCAGCTCAGCCCAAAACTCCACTTGCTTGGCCGCAGAGCGATTCATCAACGAGCCTTCTGCCTCTGCATCCCGAAACAAAGCATCTTTAACTCTTAATGGAGTAGACATAATCGACACCTCGTAACAATTAAAAACAATGGTAGCATATTGCTACGTTTTCTCAATGTAATTTTGAGATCCCGTGCAATAGTTACCGATTCTGAACAGATGCGCTATGTCCTCTAAGGAACGGGTACGTAATAACTTCCGAATTTGATATCTCATCTTCAATCCGTATTTATCTGTTCTTCGGCAAATTTGCTCCTGCTTTGCACTAATACCTACATCCCATGTAGGTATCAATCACAAAAGCTCGGGAAACCGGGTCAAGTTTGCTGTTTTTAGCTCGGTTAGTATAGTTTGACAACTGAAGTAACGATATCAATCCAGTCTAAGTTATAAATTGGGATAGCACAAAATAAAACATCCCTGAATTCAAGTGATAAGTGCATAACCGGTTAATGCTCATAGCCTTGACCTTAACAGGTACCAGCGCTGCTTTTTACGGGAGTAAAATTTTTTTGAACTTTGAGATAGGCAATAAGCTCTTCTGTTGCAGAAATCACATAAGGCTACAAAAACCGCATGGTTAGGCGTATATCCTAATAGCGCCCCATATAAGATGGTAAAATATAGATCGTTATCAAATCAGATACAGATTAAAAAAATGAACAAACAACAACATATTATAGTTGGCATGTCAGGCGGTGTAGATTCTTCCGTTGCTGCCTTGCTATTGCATCAGCAAGGCTATCGTACTGAAGGCATCTTCATGAAAAACTGGGATGACTATGATGAAGAATACCCCTGTACCGCCAAAGAAGAAGCAATGGAAGCGATGGCGGTTTGTGAAAAAATGGGGATTGAAATGGATGCGATTACGTTTGTCGAAGAATATCGTGATCGAGTTTTTAAGTATTTTCTTGACGAGTATAAAAAAGGCCGCACCCCAAATCCGGACATACTGTGCAACAAAGAAATTAAATTTAAGGCCTTTTTAGAGTACGCTCTTAATCAAGGTGCAGACTTCATAGCAACCGGTCATTATGCCCGAATCACAAAAAAAAAGGGGCTATACCAATTACTTAAAGGCATAGACCAAAATAAAGATCAGAGTTATTTTTTATATACACTGGGTCAAGAACAGCTTGCCAAAGTCCTTTTTCCACTCGGTAGTCTAATTAAAACCGAAGTTAGAAAAATCGCTAAAAAAGCAGACTTACCCAATTTCGATAAAAAAGACAGCACCGGCATCTGTTTCATCGGGGAACGTCGCTTCAAGCCTTTTTTAACGCGCTACCTAGGCACTCAACCTGGCAACATCTGCGATATCGACAATGACATTATCGGACAACATGACGGCTTGATGTTTTACACTTTGGGCCAACGCCAGGGCTTGGGGATTGGCGGCAATGCTAAAGGCAGTGGCGAACCCTGGTTTGTTCTCGACAAAGATCTCAGCAACAACACACTCATCGTCGGCCAGGGGCATAATCACCCTCGCCTGTTAAGCAGCGCATTAAAAACTGAAATGATGCATTGGGTTTCGGGTACTGCGCCCCGACTGCCCTTTCGCTGCTATGCCAAAACTCGCTACCGCCAAACCGACCAGGCCTGTACGATCAGCGAATATAGAGATCACGTCTATACTGTCAACTTTGCTGAGCCTCAACGCGCCGTTACACCCGGCCAATCTGTTGTCTTTTATGAGGGTGATATTTGCCTTGGTGGGGGCGTTATTACAGAATCAAAGCAGTATATACCTGTTCTGTCATGATTATTCAGCTAAAAAATATAAGTAAAATTATAAACAATAGAATCATCGTCAATAATCTCAGTTTCACTATGCGCGCAGGACACTGTTTCGGTTTATTAGGCCCCAATGGGGCAGGCAAAACAACGACCATCAATATGATTTTGGGTTTAATAACCCCGTCATCGGGTCAACTGACTGTATTCGACATGCAACAACCCCGTCACGGCTCAAAAATCAGAAAAAAGATCGGCGTGGTTTCTCAGGAGGACAATCTTGACCCTGATTTTAGCGTGTTTGAAAACCTCATCATGCACGGTCGTTATTTTCGTCTGGCAAAAGATCAAATAGTAGATCAAGCCAACAGCTTGCTCGCATCCATGGAACTACTCAAACACAAAGATTTAAAGCCGCTGCAACTGTCCGGTGGAATGCGGCGCAGACTCAGCATTGCCAGAGCACTGATGAATACGCCTGAGCTTATTGTTCTGGACGAACCCACCACAGGACTAGACCCGCAAGTTCGACACCTTATTTGGGAGCGTTTACGAGAACTGCGCAACCAAGGCACCAGCATTTTGTTAACGACTCACTACATGGAAGAAGCAGAACGTTTGTGCGATGAATTAATGATATTGGATCAAGGCATAGCGATTGAGTCAGGCACACCGCGAGAATTAATAAACCAGCATATTGAGCCTCATGTCTTTGAGCTTGATAAAAGTGCGGCTCAAACACACTCACTGAAAAACACAGCATCACAGCGAATTGAAATGATCGGCGATACCGTCTATATATACACGACACAGAGCCACCTCGTCCGCCAGCACCTTGATGCGCTTTCAGATGATCAACAAATTCACTATCTGCACCGGCCCGCCAATCTGGAAGACGTATTTCTTAAAATTACAGGTCGAGATTTAGATGAATAACGAGGGAAAAATTTGTCTCTACTAGATTCAATAAATCACTTCTCATATGGCGCATTTTGCATTTGGCAACGTAATATCCTGGTTTGGAAAAAATTAATTGGCCCAGCTTTAATGCTCCATTTTGGCGAGCCTTTAATTTATTTATTTGGTTTAGGTTATGGCATTGGCCAATTGGTTGGCGATATCAATGGCATCAGTTATGTTAGTTTTCTTGCCACGGGTATTATCGCCTCTTCAGCAATGACAACAGCAAGCCTTGAAGGAACCTATTCTGTTTTCACCCGCATGGTGCCTCAGCAAACCTATAAAGCCATACTCACTACGCCGATAAAAATAGAACAAATCATTGCCGGTGAGTTCCTCTGGTGCGCAAATAAAGCGTTGTTTAGTAGTACCGCGATACTCATTATTGCTACTCTTCTTGGTCTGGTAGAGAGTTGGCAAGCCTTATGGGTATTCCCGATTATACTCATCAGCAGTATTGCCTTTGCTGCCCCGGCGATTATTGTTGCAGCACTTTCTCCCTCTTACGATTATTTCAATTATTATTTTACGCTGGCCGTCACGCCCATGTTTATATTATGTGGTGTATTTTATCCCATCTCTTCAATGCCCAGTGCAATGCAGATTGCTGTTCAATTTTTACCTTTAACTCATACTGTAGAGTTGGTTCGTCCCTTAATGCTGGGCCAGGATGTACAAAATACGTTTTACCACATCGCTATTCTGCTGGTTTATGCCGGTGCAGGAACTATTCTCGCCATGCATATTGCACGAAAGAAATTTCGTTTATAATATACCTGTAGCGATTAAGATTTAGGTGTAATTGTATGCCCTTTTCATTCCATGGCGGTGTTAAAATTCCTCGCAATAGCGGGCTACACCTCGTCATTTTGCCTAGCCATGAAATGAATTGAACACACTAACACCTAAATCTCAAACACCACGGGTATAGACCTGTGCTCTGTCCGAGACCAATGGATATTATTTCAAATCCACACAAGATATGAATTACATTAATCAAGGAAATATATCATGACTCAAATTCCCGAAACAGGTGAAGAAATTCCAAAATGGGACGTAGCACTAGAAGCACTGGCAAGAGAAGAGTGCGAGCAGTCTGGTTCTGCCCTAAAAATAGATGACTTTAAGCAACTGGCTCAAACGCACGCTATTCGCTTTGATGACATCATGGTCACAATGTTTGAGTTAGTACTCAACAAAAAATGGACCTACCATTCACCGGGTAAGGAACACCCTCAAATTACCAGAGATGAAACCAATCGTTTATATGTGAACGGTCGCCTCAAAAATGAAGACGTAGCAGAGTTTACGGGTCAATGGGCTCCTGTTACAAAATAATTAAAAACTGAAGAAAAATCCATATTTACATTATATTTTTTAAACAGTTAGGACGTAAAATCCGGAGTTAAAACAACATTATTGTTTCTCACCCGAAATTTTAGTGTAGAATCTTAATGAGGCACACTTTAATTCTACGGTTTAGTGTTTTGTCTTCATCAATAAATAAAGAATTTAAAATTATGAAAGAAATGGGACGTTTATTAATTTATGTCGCTGCGGCTGGTGTGGTTATATTTGCTATTGCAGGCTTGGGGGCAATTGAAGCCCTATCCGGATCAACAGTGGGTATTATCGCCATTCTGCTCGTTGTCATTCTACCCGTTTACATCAGCCTTAAAATGGCAAAAAAAGAACAAAAAGACCGGATTAAAACTAAATCATCCTAATTTTTTTAAAGTCAGAAACCTTACAAACACGGGTTTTAAAACAAACTGATACCGACTTCATGCGCACCCTGCGATTAACTTGTTAGGCAATAGTGTCGCTACCTCGGTATTGATTTTAAGTCGTCCCTGCCAAAAATCGCCTCACTTACGCAACTAACCGACTCCTTATTACCCCCATCGCCCTGCGTATACCATCACTCATACTTCGCTCGTTTCACTCCGCCATACCTGTCTCAATGACCTACGATCACAAAGACCGCTCCTGCATTTCTGCGTCACTCACTAACGCCCCTAACTCCGAAAAACAGACGGCGTGACCTATCGCGGACACGAGACCCTCGCTTCGCTCCCCATGGCTGTCAACGTTCCACCCCAATGACCCAAGTTTAAAAAGTGTTATTTACTTGAGTTAAAGCTTACTGTTATGATTCAATATCAAAATCAAGAATTACTATCTTCTGCCGTTACTTAACTCGTCAATGTACAGGATGCAACAGTTCAAGAGCAGGATCATAGTTTGCGCCTAAACAATAAAACTAATCAGACACAATAAGGAGGTCGCTGTGAGCGAAGTCGCTATACGTGAACACTTAGGAGACTATAGCAGTATAGTCTGTTTAAAAGCTCTAGTCGTAGGACTTGAGGACATTTTAGGCGAAAAAGGGGCTCGAGCCAATCTGATTCTCGCTGGCCGTATCCGGGGACGTACTATTATCAAGGATTTAGGACTCAGCAATACAGATAAAGCTCTGGCTGAATGGTCAATTACGGTTAAAGACGCAATAGGAGAAAATGGAACACGTCTGTGTACTATTGCCAAAGTTGAAGAAGAAGAGGACGGTATTCTACGTATCTACCTCAGTGAAACCGTATGTTCCGCAGGCGAAGAACCAGGGTCTGAGCGCCAACTCACGTTCACCCTGGGTGCAATTCAAGGTGCCGTGGAAGAAGCAACCGGTAAAAAATTCCTTGCCAAGCAAACAGGCTCAGTATTGCGGGGGCAGGACTACGACATTATCGATTTTCAGGAACGGTAATAAATTGATTTCTATTAAATAACATCTCCGTGACGATTAAGACTTTAGACCTGAGTCTTAAACGCCACGGCTATAGAGATACTTGATTAAGCTTCTGCTCAGGGCTAGTATATTCATACTGTCCTGAGAAAAGCGCCTTGTCAATCCGCACATTCACCCTATATTTTTTTCTTACTGCTGCCATATTAATCATGATCGGCAGTACGTGGCTTTATATTCAACTCAACAATAGCTTGGCCATCTTATCAGGGCAAATTATGACGCCCGGCCTGTCTCAACCAGTAAGCATTCAGCGAGATCAATTAGGCGCTGTTACCCTGAGCGCAGCAAACCGTCTGGATATCGCTCACGCAACAGGCTTTGTTCATGCCCAGGATCGTTTTTTTCAAATGGACTTGTTAAGAAGACAAGCGGCTGGTGAACTTTCCGAGTTGTTGGGTAAAACCGCATTAAACTCAGACCAGGCAGTACGCATTCATCGTTTTCGCCAGCATGCCAACGAAGCTTTCAACCAGAGCCCACAGCCTATACAAGCGCTTTTAATTGCTTATGCCGCAGGCGTTAATCGTGGTTTGAGTGAACTTAAGTCGTCTCCCATAGAATATTTACTACTGAGAACCTCAGCGCGTCCTTGGCAACAAGAAGACAGCTTTTTGGTTCTTTACGCTATGTTCCTTGAACTACAGGATAGTCAGGGACGTTTTGATCAACAAATGGGATCATTACGCGACACTCTCCCCCCGCCACTATTTCAGTTTCTAACGCCGTCTTACACACAATGGGATGCACCTATTAATAGAATGGATAAACCTGAGTCTGCTATTCCCGATACCGTTGCTGATTTTTTAGATGAAACAAATAACAGAAAAATAAGGGCAAAAGAAAAGTCAGAACCTTCTATCGACTCGCCCGCCATAGGGAGCAATAGCTGGGCTGTCAGCGGTGCGTTAACAAACTACGATAGTGCTCTGCTTGCTGGAGACATGCATCTGCCGTTACGCATCCCTAACACCTGGTATCGGCTACGAATACAATGGTCTGATAGTAAAAAACGAGATATTACCGGTGTCACCATTCCGGGTAGTCCGCTGATGATCGTTGGCAGTAATCGTGCTATTGCCTGGGCGTTCACCAATTCCTATGGAGACTGGAGCGATATCATTGA
>JAADHS010000289.1 GCA_013151745.1 Gammaproteobacteria bacterium
ATAGGTGAAATATCATGAGTACAATTAGTTTAAGGCTTCCCGATTCCCTGCATGAGCGGGTTAGAAAATTGGCGAAGGAAGATAATATATCGATTAATCAGTTTGTTGCTACTGCACTAGCAGAAAAGATGTCTGCTCTTCTCACCGAGGAGTATTTGACTGAAAGGGCAAAAAAAGGCAGCAAGAAAAAATTTAAAGCAGCTTTATCAAGAGTTAAGAATGTTGCACCGGAAGAAGGTGACGTATTATAAAAAATTTGGCCTAACAAACTCATCCAGTCGGACAGGCAAAAGGTTCACGATTTTTTGCATTCGTAAAAATCCCGCCCCTTCTGAAAGCCCCTGATGAGGGCGTGTGTGCCGGGCGTGGCACTTAACTGGTCAGATGAAAGTTCTGATACCAGGTAATCGCAGAGCCGAAGGTTAGCGAAAGGGCAAGGGCGTTGTCGCGAGGTAAGGTTTGGAGGGCAGATATATTGCTCCTGCAATATCTGCATTTCCGCCATCCCTGGCGGTCAAGCCCAACGCAAAATCGCGGGGCGATGGACAAGAACTCAATATGAGGTGTGATATATTCGGGGCGAGTGGGTATGTGACCACGAAGCCCTCCATCTGCAAACGGGATACGTTTTATAAATTGGGCGTCTACGCGAGGAAAGTTAAGTGTCTTACCCCGGGAGGTCTGTTGTGAACGGACGCACTGAAACCGGGGTGATTCGGCTTGATCGCGTTACAGAAATCAGCAGAAGGCATAGTAGGTGAGCACTCGGTTCACTGAAGGCCTGAACATTATCAGAGATTAACCGTCATGAAGTATTGCCCTGTATTCGTAGACCCGCGGATACAATCCCTCATACAGAGGGGCAACGGGTAATGGGAGAGAGACGCAACCAATCCCCAATCGGAAAGGAATCATTGCTGGCGCAAGTATTGGATAGGACTAATCTGATGCGAGCGTTGAAACAAGTCAAACGTAACAAAGGTGCAGCCGGAGTGGATGGCATGACGGTAGAAGAGCTGCCTGAATATCTGATACACCACTGGCCCGAGATCAAAAGCTAGCTTCTGAGTGGTCACTACCGAAATAAAGAGCCCACAGCGAGATGTGGAGAAATGGATTCGACGGAAGTTACGATGTTATCTGTGGAAGCAGTGGGGGAGATCGGGTTACCGAAAGCTGAGACGGTTTGGAGTTAAGCGACAACTGGCCTGGAATACAGCCAAGTCGGCGCATGGCCCATGGCGACTGAGCAGAAGCCCAGCCCTGTATTACGCACTGACAAACAGTTATTTTAGAGACTTGGGGCTACCCACCTTGGTAGCATGATGACAACCGATAGGATAGTGAACCGCCTTGGTACGTGATCCGTATGCCGGGTGGTGTGGGAGGAGGGGCGTCGTGAGGCGCCCCCCTATCCCGATTAGGCTTGATACACCCGTCATTTGTACAGTGTTTCACTTTCTGAAACACTCGCGACAGACCAGTGTATAAAAAAGCAAGCCTGTTGACGAAACTGATAATTCGTTCATGAGGTCACTTGTATTGATTTTATTATAAAAGGGAAACGGCATGAGTAAATTAACACTGGGAGTCATTGGGACTTCAAAAAAAGAAGATGAGCGACGGTTTCCAATCCATCCAGGGCATTTGCCGCGCATTCCTGAAGAGCTCCGTCGCCAGCTGATATTTGAAGAGGGTTATGGAACTCCATTCGGTATCACCGATGCGGAAATTGCTGCTCAGACGGGTGGTATTGCCACACGCCACGATATATTGGCCGACATTGGCACGGTTATCATTAACAAACCCGTCTTAGCTGACTTACAGGAATTTCGCGAAGGAGGAACACTTTGGGGTTATGTGCATTGTGTGCAGCAACGGGATATTACCCAGGCTGCAATCGATCGTAAGCTAACGCTCATTGCCTTTGAAGATATGTTTGTTTGGTCTCCTGATGGCCATATTGGCCGCCACACATTTTATAAGAATAACGAAATGGCTGGCTATTGCGCCGTCATACATGCCTTGCAACTTAAAGGTATCGATGGGCACTACGGTAACCAACGCAAAACAATCATTTTCGGTTTTGGTGCCGTCAGCCGTGGCGCGATTTACGCCCTCAAGGCGCATGGTTTTAGAGATATCACCATCTGCATTCAACGCCCTGACCACGAGGTGCGTGAAGAGGTGCTCGATTGTAACTATGTCCGGATTCGGGCGGGTAACGAGGGCGAGGCACGCATGATGGTGGTAGAGCATGATGGAACGGTGCGGCCGCTGACAAACCTGATTAGTGAAGCAGATATCATCGTAAATGGAACATTTCAGGATACAGAAAATCCTACTGACTTTGTGACTGAAGCGGAAGGCTCATTCCTCAAGCCCAATAGCCTGATTATTGATGTCAGTTGCGACGAAGGTATGGGATTCTTTTTTGCCAAACCAACCACATTCAAGAATCCGATGTTTAAATATGAAACCATCGATTACTACGCCGTGGATCACACGCCGAGTTATCTCTGGGAAAGTGCAACGCGCTCAATCTCTGCCGCACTCATTGTTTATTTACCGGCTGTGCTCGCAGGCCGTGATGGTTGGCAGCAAAATCAGACCATTCAAAAGGCTATAAATATTGATGGTGGCGTGATTCAGAGTCCCTCTATTCTGTCGTTTCAAAAGCGTGAACTGCACCACCCCCACGACCACATCAATCCGGTTGAAAATGCTGTATCGAATAAGGTTGATGCCTAACAATTGCCTCCAGCCGACGCACCTTCAGCGTGCGGCTGAGGCAGGCGTTATATTTAAAAGGAAACAAAATGAGTCAATGGTTACTTGAAAGGTTATTTGAAGCTAAAGACCAGGCGGAACCCAGATTTGCTTTTCAAGGAACCATAAATTGGATGAGAGCACTGTCTGAAGTAGTAAATAATGGCTCATTTTCCGATGAAGAATTAAGTAAATTCTATGCGAGCACACAAAGAAGAACAGTCAATAAAATTGCAGATACTTTAGTTTTTGAAAATATGCATATGGCACATCATAACCTTGCTTCTCTATACACGATGTATGATGATGTAGAAGATAAATATGATATATGTAGATCTGCAATTGTTTCATGGTATTACACAACATATTTTTCCGCTAGCGCCATGGTTGCTGCCGCATCAGGCTCTGCACAAGAAACACATGCTGCAACATCAAAGGTATGGAAGGTTGATATAGCTGATAAAAATTTAATTCCATATCCATTCAATCTTTGTTTGAATAGTTTGGTTTCAAAAACTGTTGAAGAAAACATAAAAGAATATAGAGGATCTAATGTTTATGATTTAAATCACTATGCTGAAAGCAGTGAGCAGGCACATGGTTCCATCGTGTCATACTTGAAAGGTACTGCTAGTTATAAAAAATGGGAAGTTGAAGAAAGAGTTAAATCATCTCGCGAGTTTAAAGAGTTAGAGGTAAAAAACTTTAGAACGAAAGTAGCAAGAGAATTACGAGATAAACACTTGAGCAGAGGTCAAGTTAACTATTTGATCCAAGCATTCCGATATAGAGGAAAAGCAAATTATAGAGATACAATATTTTTATCATATGGTGACAATAACAAAGATATCATAGAAAAATTTATCAAAGATTTACTTGACGTGTCATTTTACTTTATACGTTCAGCATCTTTTTTTTGCGCAAAACGAGTTGAAATAGAAACATGGGGCTTGTTTGTAGATGATATCGAAGAAAATACTAGATTATCAATTGACACATCGTCAATAAAAATATAACAAACTCATCCAGCGGGACTTTCAGAAGGTTCACGATTTTTTGCATTCGTAAAAATTGCGCCCCTTCTGAAAGCCCCTGATGAGGGCGTGTGTGCCGGGCATGGCACTTAACCAGTCAGGTGAAAGTTCTGATACCAGGTAATCGCAGAGCCGAAGGTTAGCGAAATGGCAGGGGCGTTGTCGCGAGGAAAGTTAAGTGTCTTACCCCGGGAGGTCTGTGGCGTGTGAACGGACGCACTGAAACCGGAGTGATCCGGTTTGATCGTGTTACAGAAATCAGCAGAAGGCATAGTAGGTGAGCACTCGGTTTACTGAAGGCCTGAACATTCAGTTATTTTAGAGACTTGGGGCCATCCACCTTGGTAGCATGATGACAACCGACAGGATAGTGAACCGCCTTGGTACATGATCCGTATGCCGGGTGGTGTGGGAGGAGGAGCGTCGTGAGGCACCCCCCTATCCCGATTAGGTGACTCTGAATCACCACAAGTAGCCCTTGACATAAGTACCAATAATGGTACGCTCCTAAAATACCAATGGATAGGCCAATCCCGGTAGTTTTCTTTCGACTCGATTCCGGGCGTGAACCTGTGAGGGAGTGGCTTAGAGACATGAGTCGAGATAATCGTAAAACACTCGGTGAGGATATCAAGACCTTACAATTTGGGTGGCCCGTAGGAATGCCGCTAGCCAGGAAAATAGATGTCGACCTTTGGGAGCTACGGTCGACCATTTCATCTGGTATTGCCAGAACATTCTTCACCGTGTACCAGAAAAAGATTGTTTTGCTACATGGTTTTGTTAAGAAATCTCAGAAAACACCATCAAATGAACTGGCCACCGCAAAGCGTAGATTGAATAAGTTGAGGATATAGTTATGGCTAAACGAAATGTCGGTAGTAATTTTGACCAGTTTTTGGAAGAGGAAGGTCTGCTTGAAGAAGCAACCTCTGTTGCAGTGAAGCGGTATATTGCATTCCAGTTGGTTGAGAAAATGACTGAGAGGAACCTAAGCAAAGCGGAAATGGCGAGAAGGATGGAAACTAGTCGTTCCTCTTTAGATAGATTGCTTGATCCTGATAATTCATCTGTGACGTTGCAAACACTTCAAAGCGCAGTCCAGGCACTTGGTGGCCGGCTCAAAATCGAAATTGACTTCCATAAGAATGCAGCATGAGTCACCTAACAATCGCCTCCAGATCGACGCGGCTAAGCCGCGCGACTGAGGCGCGACGTGTGTGCCGGGCATGGCACTTAACTGGTCGGATGAAAGTTCTGATACCAGGTAATCGCAGAGCCGAAGGTTAGCGAAAAGGCAAGGGCGTTGTCGCGAGGAAAGTTAAGTGTCTTACCCCGGGAGGTCTGTGGCGTGTGAACGGACGCACTGAAACCGGAGCGATCCGGTTTGATCGTGTTACAGAAATCAGCAGAAGGCATAGTAGGTGAGCACTCGGTTTACTGAAGGCCTGAACATTTAGTTATTTTAGAGACTTGGGCTACCCACCTTGGTAGCATGATGACAACCGACGGGATAATGAACCGCTTTGGTGCGTGATCCGTATGCCGGGTGGTGTGGGAGGAGGGGCGTCGTGATCCCCCCCCCTATCCCGATTATGTGTAAAAAATCATCAGGAGAGTGAATATGAAAACCATGAACTGTAAGCAATTAGGCGGAGCATGTAATAAAGCATTTCATGCAAACACATTTGATGAGATTGCAGAAATGAGCAAACAACATGGCATGGAGATGTTTAAAAATAATGATGAGGCGCATCTTAAGGCAATGAACGATATGCAAGCACTTATGCAAAAACCAGAAGCAATGAAAGATTGGTTTAATAGTAAGAGAAAAGAGTTTGAGGCATTACCCGAAGATTAAAAAATAATAATTCGTCGCAATCCAAGTGCAATAAATTAAAGTATGCTATTTAAATAGCAACACACATAATAAGGCGCTGCACCGGAATTTTGCTACACTGCGCTTCGCAAAATCCCGTGAGCTGGGTCGTTATCTGCCCGTAAAGCCTGCGTCAGAAATCAAATCTTGCATAAATTTAGAGGTAATACTAGTATGGTATTGCTTCTTATGAAGGTTTGAGATTATGCGGGTTACAACTAAAAGGCTAAGTTACTATTCCCAGAGATGTGAGAGAAGCTTTGGGCATCTCTCCAGAAACTGAAATTGATTTTATTGAAGACGGTGGCCGGTTTTTCATCGTTAAAGCAGATAAACCTAATGCGACTGTAAAATTCAAAATAAAAACTAAGGCAGCTAACAATGTGCTCGTTTGGACGTTCACTACTTCTGATACGTGTTGATATATGAAGACTTTGTATGTAAATACAGATTTAGAGAAAACACCATCTTATTGACAGAAGGAGACATTATGTATTCATACCAACAAATATTACAAAACTCAGTAGTCCTACCTTTGAATATGATTAAGGTACCTATTGAAAACACCACTGATCCTGAATACGAAGCGCCTGCACTAGGTCCCGAGGGTGAAGTTGAGCCATTGGAACCAGTTGAAAATGAGCCATCACCTGAACCCAAGGAGGGTGAAGAAAGCGTACCACCTAGCCCGGTAACCCCTTAAAATAAAGCACTGTTTAAAAAGCAAGTGCTTATGGCAGTAGTGAAATAAGTGTTCCGGCAATTAAATATGCGAAATCTGTTACAGTTTTTGAATATTTTCTTAAAATAACCAGATGTTCTTAAATTATGTCCATATAATAATAAAGCTTAACAAGGAGTTGTACCGATGCCCAAATTCATCCAGGATGATCCAGGCCAGAGCGAGATGGTGGTTGTCAATTACGTCGATCAATTACAACCTGGCACCTTTGAGTATGCGATACGTTTCCTAATTGAACAAAAACTCGATTTATCCTTCTTTTATTCCCGCTTTAAAAATGACGAAACCGGCCGACTGGCTTACGATCCGGCGATCTTGTTAAAGACCGCCCTGTTTGCCTACTCTGGTAAAAAACACCAAATCATTGTTGAGGCTCAGGCTTTCGGTGAAGGCCAGGAACATCATACCTTACAGCCCGTATTAAACGCTGTGCGCGAACGATTCAAACGACTCGGCATTGAACTGGACGATCCCATTATCACCGCCGACACCGGCTATGCCAACGAAGCCAACATGCAGTACTTGCACGAAAAACTCTTCTTTGAAGGCCGCTTAATAAAATATCGGGCGTGTGACTCAAAGCATCATTGTATGCGTAACCCCGATTCGGCCAACACCCGCAAAGGTCATGGCGCCGACAAGCCTCTTTCATCATTAACAAAGGCCAACGAGCACCCAATTTCACCGATTGGATGAAGCGCCGGGTCGACTCAGGTAAGGGCAAGCCAATATACAGTCACAGAATACCGGTGGTTGAACCCGTATCTGGCAACATCAGGACAAATAAACGTTTGAATCGATTTAGTTTGAGAGGAAAAAAGAAGGTCCAGGGGCAATGGCAATTATATTGTATGGTGCACAATATAGAAAAGATAAAGAATTACGGAAAATGGGCCGCATAAAGAAGCAAAGATTGCTCGGAGCTGCCTTGAAAAACGAACTTTATCAAGGCAAAGTGGATGAATATCAAATTTAGAAATAGAACTGTAGAATAGCGCTTTTAGAAACGGGCTTTTCTACAGCCTCGTTAGGCCAATAAGTGTACAAACAAAAGTGAGAGAGTAATGACAAAAAGACATCGAATACAATTTCCGAAGGATGAATTAACCAGCATAAATCAAGACGAAGCCTATTTCTACCTTCAAGGATCAGGTGGCAAAAGAAAAATAAGATTTCACGACTACGATGAAATTTATCAAGTACAAGGTCTCTATGAACAAATATTTTATGATCGCCTTAAATGCACATCTCCAAGTAAAGTAGCATCAATACTTGAAGCCGCAGTAAAACAGTATCAAAATAACTTTTCTGAGCTTAGGATATTGGATTTGGGTGCGGGTAATGGAATGATGGGAGAGGAATTAAAAAAACATGGTGTTTCTCGTTTAATAGGCGTAGATATAATTCCCGAAGCTTATGACGCAGCAATCCGAGATAGGCCGGGAGTATATGACGCATATTATGTTGAGGATTTCACAAAGCTAGAAAAAGATAAAAAGGAAGAAATAGTATCTTGGCAATGT